>NZ_CP070356.1:3555348-3870697 GCF_016919445.1 Pseudomonas sp. PDNC002
GGCCTCGATCCCATGGACGAACCCTTCCTGCCCGCTACCCAGGCGCTGATCGAGCCGCAGGAATGCGAGCGGCAGATGCGCCTGCAGATGCCGGCGTGGCAGAAGTACCTGACTTCCGACGATTACCCCGAGTACACCTGGCACTGCCCGACTGTGCGCCTCTACGTGGCCCGACCGATGCTCAGCGCGCCGGCGGGCTTCACCTATCCGGACTGGGTATCCAACGCCCTGGGCGGCATCCGCGAGACCATCGACCCGATGATCGACGTGGCGTCGAAAACTATCGGCAGCACGCTGATCGAGCTGTTCACCGATGCCGATCTGCTGGCCGAGGCGACCCGCGAGTTCAACCAGCGTACCGGCGGCGGCATCGGTGGCGAGCAGTGGCAAGCGCCGTTGCTGCCGAGCGACTTCAAGGTCCCGCACCGCTTCCGCTGGCCGGAGTACATCCGCACGGTGCGCGGAGAGGAGTGGTGGATTCCGGCGCGGGACGACGAGTGATCTATTGCTCCCTGTGCTTCGGTCGCGGCCGTGGAGCAACTGCCTTGTCCCGGCCAAGTCCGTGCCAGGGGCCTTTCCCTCACCCCAGCCCTCTCCCAGTGGGAGAGGGGGAAGACCGTGCCAGTTGACGCCACGTTTCACCCTGCACCGAACGGTTCCCTCTCCCTCTGGGAGAGGGTTAGGGTGAGGGCTGGACCGAGCGCGAAACAAAGGGACAGGAGCGGATCACGTTCGCGAACTGTGCCTACAAGGCGCGCCTGAACCAGCGCACCAGCGCTGCGCTGACCTCCACGGTGCGCGAGCGTGAAGGGCAGCCCGGCGTTGAAAGCAGCTGCGGTAGCAGAAATCCGACTTCCGCCTCGTTCGGCCCGCAGAAACCCGGTTCGCTCGATTCGACGAACTCCTCGTCCCACTGCGGGAAACGTTCGCTCCCGCTCTCGAATGCATGCAGTGCGTTCATGATCGATTCGCCTCCCTAGAGGTCCAGCACCAGCGGTTGCACGCCGCCGTCGTCCTGCGCCGGGATGGCGCAGCAGATCAGTGCGCTGCCGGCTTCGGGCATCTCCGCCGGCGGGTTGGGGTAGTGCACCTGGCCGCTGACTATCTTCGTCCGGCAGGTGCCGCAGGAGCCGCCGCGGCAGCTGAAGTCGGGCGAGAGTCCGCGGGCTTCTGCCAGCTCCAGCAGAGTGCCGCTGTCGGGTTTCCAACGGGCTTCCTTGGCCGAGCCGGCGAAGTACACCGGCACTGGCTCGGTGGCGGCGGGCGGCTGCACCAGCGCGGGTGCCTGACCGTCGCCCCGGCGCTTGAGGGTCGAGGGGCCGAAGGTCTCGGCGTGGATGCGCGCGTCGGCGACGTTCAACCCACGCAGGCCGTCGTAGATCGCCTGGGTGAACTCCCCGGGGCCGCAGACATAGAAGTCGTAATCGTCCAGCGGCAGCCGGGCCTTGATCGCCTCGATATTCAGGCGGCCGGCCTGCTCGAAGTCGCGGCCGAGCACGGCCTCCGGTTCTGGGCGACTGAGCGCGCGATGGACTTGCAGTTGCGGCGCGCGCTGGCGCAGTTCGGCGATTTCCCGCTGGAACGGCAACTGGCCCAGCGTCCGCGCGGACTGGAACAGATGCACGCGCCGCGCCGGGCCCGCCGCCAGTTCGCGCAGCATCGAGAGCAGCGGGGTGATGCCCACCCCCGCGCCGATCAGCACGACCGGGCGTGCGTTGTCGCCCTTCAGGGTGAAGCTGCCCATGGGCGCGCGGACCTGCAGGCGATCACCCAACCGAACCTGCTCATGCAGGTGACGCGAGGCCGGCCCCTGGACCTTCACGCTGATGCGCAACTCGCCGTCCGACGGCGCGCTGGACAGGCTATAGGTGCGGATCAGTGCCTGTTCGCCGATTGCCAGGCGTACGGGCAGATGCTGGCCTGGCGCGAAACTCATGGCGGTGCCGGCCGGCGGTTGCAGGTAGAACGAGCGGATGTCCTCGCTTTCCTGCTCCACGCGCAGCACCTGCCAGTCCTGCCACTGCTGGCGCTGCTCGCGTTCCTGCAGCTTGGCGTCGGCCTCGGCCCAGGTGCCGGTCATCAGGCTGGTGAGCGAGTACTCGCGGAAGCTCCAGCGCAGCGCCAGGGCGCTGCGGCGCAGCACGGCGTGCTCTACGTCCAGCGTCCACAGGCGTTCGGCGCCTTCGAAGGCGCTCAGCAACGGGCTGTCGAAGAGGATTTCGGTGCGGCCATGGACCTGCAATACGTCACCGCTGACGAAGTCGACGAAGAGCAGCCCGGCCTGTGGGTTGGCCTGCAGGTTGCCCAGGGTGTTGAAGTGCAGGTTGCCGGCGTAGTCGGGGATGGTCAGGCGGTTGCCCTCGACCCGGACGAAGCCGGGGCGGCCGCCGCGGTGGGAGACGTCCACCGAGCGCTCGCCATCCTCATGCTGCACGTAACTGGCAACGAAGAAGGTGTCGGCGTTGCGGATGATGGCGGCCAGCTCCTCGTTCAGCGCGGCGAAGTCCTCGCGCGGGGCACGCTGGCTGTAGCGCTGCTCGTCGCGGCTCCAATCGCGTTTCTGGATGTACTGCGGGCAGTTGCCGAAGGAGTGCTCGACGGCCACCGTCAGCAGGCCGCCGTCGACCTCGCGGAGGACGCCATTCATGCGGTTGCGCCGCCGGGTGTGCAGCTCGATGCCCAGCAGGCCGATGGCGTTGCCGGCTTGCAGGCCGCTGGCGGCGGGGTCCTGGCTGTCGGGCACTGTCTCCAGCAGCAGGGTCTTTGGATCGGGCGAGGTAACGAAGCCTTCCGCGCCTTCCAGCAGGGTCGCCCAGGGCCGACCTTGGTCATCCACGGCACCGGCGATGATGAACGGGAGCTGGTGGTAGAACTCGCGGTGCTGGTCGGGCATGTAGTCGCGGATGACTTTCTGGCCATGGACTTCCATGCGCTCGGCGACGCCGACGCGCTCCTGGATCGCCTTTTCGCCGGCGTGCCAGGGGGAGCTACGGTGTTTGGGCAGCTGAAACATGTCGGGCACCTCGCAGCGAAGGTGCCGCCGGGTTAGCCCGGCGGCATCAGGCCTGCAGGCCGATGGCGGTGCGCTGCATCGGCACGAAGCCGGGCAGGGCTTCCACGCGGGCCAGCCAGGCGCGCAGGTTCGGGTACTCCTGCAGGGACACGTTGCCCTCCGGTGCGTGGGAGATGTAGGAGTAGTTGGACACGTCGGCGATGGTCGCCTCGTTGCCCGCCAGGAACGGCGTTTTGGCCAGTTCCCGTTCCATCACCTGGAACAGCGCGTGGGCACGGGTAATGACTTCCTGGGCGTTGAACGCCGCGCCGAACACGGTGACCAGCCGTGCGGCGGCGGGGCCGAACGCCACCTGCCCGGCGGCCACCGACAACCAGCGCTGCACGCGGGCGGCGCCCTGCGGGTCTTCCGGCAGCCAGCGGCCATTGCCGTACTTCTTCGCCAGGTAGACGAGGATGGCGTTGGAGTCGGCGACGATGACGCCTTCGTCATCGATCACCGGCACCTGGCCGAAGCTGTTCAGGGCGAGGAAGTCCGGGTGTTTGTGCGCGCCTTTGGCCAGGTCGACATCGATCAGCTCGACGGGCAGTTGCAGCAGCGAGAGCATCAGCTCGATGCGATGGGCGTGGCCGGACAGCGGGTGGCGGAAGAGCTTGATGGTATGGGACATGACGGTGACTCCTTGGCTTGTGTGGGTAGGCAGCGCGAGTCGGTCGGTGGCGGGTTGCTCGAGCTGATGGGTGAATGCTGCGCTCGATGGCCGGCTCGCAGAATCGCCAGGGCGGGCAATCCAGCGTTTCAGAATGCGGAAGAATGGAATGCTGGCGGGCAGGGCCTACAGTCACGCAGGGGATTTGCGGTTCGTGAGCAAGCTCGCTCCTACAAAGGCAGTCTGGTTAATCCGTAGGAGCGGACCTTGTCCGCGAAGTCCCGCGCGGCGGAAATCAGATTAGCCGGTGGTTGTCGAAGGTTCGCGCGAGCGACGCAGGAGGCAGCCGACCTGCCGGTCGGATCGCGGATAAGATCCGCTCCTACAAAGGCAGTCCGTAGGAGCGGACCTTGTCCGCGAAGCCCCACGCGGCGGAAATCAGACTAGCCGGTGATTGTCGAAGGTTCGCGCGAGCTACGCAGGAGACAGCCGATCTGGCGGTCGGATCGCGGATAGGATCCGCTCCTACAAGAGCGGCAGTCTGGTTAGTCCGTAGGAGCGGACCTTGTCCGCGAAGTCCCGCGTGGCGGAAATCAGGCTAGCCGGTGATGGTCGAAGGTTCGTGCGAGCTGCGCGGGAGACAGCCGACCTGCGGTCGGGTCGCGGATAAGATCCGCTCCTACAAAGGCAGTCCGTAGGAGCGGACCTTGTCCGCGAAGTCCTGCGCGGCGGAAACCAGGTTAGCCGGTGATTGTCGAAGGTTCGCGCGAGCTATGCGGGAGACAGCCGACCTGGCGGTCGGGTCGCGGATAAGATCCGCTCCTACAAAGGCAGTCCGTAGGAGCGGCGGTCTCAGCCGCGCAGCGCTGGATGCGCCCGCAAGCGCGGCACCGTGAAGTCGAGGAAGGTCCGCACCCGTGCCGCCGCGCGGCGGCCTTCGCGGTAGATCAGTTGTACCGGCAGGCTGGGGGCGGCGTAATCCTGCAATACCACTTGCAGACGCCCGTCGCTCAGCTCGGCATGGGCCTCGTGGCTCATGCAACGCGTCAGCCCAAGACCCAGACTGGCGGCGCGGGTCGCCGCCTGGGTGGTGCTGCACGCAAGCAGCGGAGTCAGGCGCACCGAACGCACCGCGCCCTGATGGCGGAAGCGCCATTCGCTGACCGCGCCCTGACTACCGGCGGCGATGATGCGGTGTGTCTTGAGGTCTTCCGGCGCCTGCGGCACGCCGTGGCGCGCGAGGTATTCGGGCGAAGCACAGATCACCGGCCGCACCGTGCCCACCGGCACGGCGAAGCCAGAGGAGTCGGGTAGGGCGCCGATCACCAGGGCGACGTCGATGCCGTCTTCCAGCAGGCGCGGCAGGTCTTCCCGGTGCTGGCTGAACAGGCGTACTTCGGGGAAGGCTGCGAGGTAGTCCAGGGCGATGGGCGCGAAGAGCTGGTCGGCCACCAGCAGTGGCAGGGAGAGGTTCAGCTGGCCGGCCGGGTGGGCGTGCAGGCCGCCGACCGAGCCTTCCGCCTCGTCGATATCCTGAAGTATCCGCCGGCAGCTGGCGGCGAACGCTTCGCCGCTGGCGCTCAGCTGCACGCCGCGCGGGCCGCGCACCAGCAGCGTGCCGTGGAGACGCGCTTCCAGCGCGGCGACCACGCGCATCACCGTCGCCGTGGATACCTCCAGCTGCCGCGCGCCCGCAGCAAGGCTGCCGGAGCGGGCAACGGCGTCGAAGACCTGAATCTCGCGGTAGCGGCTCATGCGCTCAGCCGGCGCGCGTTGCGTGCAACGCCGGATCGTTGCGCAGCCGTTCGGCACAGTGCGTGACGAAGCTGCGCACCTTGGCCGGCAGCCGCGCGCTTTCCTGGTACAGCAGGTGGATGGGCAGCGGCGCAACGGCGAACTCATCGAGGACGATTTCCAGCTCGCCACGGGCTACGGCGTCAGCGGCCTGATACGACAGCACGCGGGTGAAGCCCCAGCCCAGGCGCGCGGCGTGGAGCGCCGCGTTGTTCGAGCTGACCACGAAGCGCGAGGGCGGGCGCAGCGTCAGCGGGCCGTCCGGGGTGACGAATTGCCAGTCGGTCAGCAAGGTGCTGGAGGCCGCCAGCACCACCGGCGCGTCGAGCAGGTCGGCGGGGCTGGCGGGCCGTCCGTGGGTGTCGAGGAACGACGGCGCGGCGCAGATCACCGGGCGGATCTCGCCGACTTTCAGGGCGGTCAGGCTACCTTCGGGCAACTGGCCGATGCGCACGGCGACGTCGATGCCTTCATCGTGGAAGTTCACCACGCGGTCCACCAGCAAGGCGTTGACCGACACTTGCGGATGCGCCGCGAGGTAGCTGGCGATCAGCGGGACCATGTACAGCTCGCCGAACAGCACCGGCGCGGTCACCGTGAGATTGCCGCGCGGTCGCAGGGCGCTGCCGGAGGCCAGTTCCTCGGCCTCTTCCAGTTCCTGCAGGATGCGCCGGCAATCCTCCACATAGCGCTGGCCGGCTTCGGTCAGCCGTACGCTGCGCGTGCTGCGGGCTAGCAGCAGGGTCCCCAGACGTTGTTCCAGCGCGGCGATGGCGCGGGTCACGCTGGGCGGTGAAAGGCCCAACTGCTTTGCGCCGCCGGCGAAGCTCTCTGCCTCGGCCACCGCCAGTAGCACCTTCATTTCCTGAAACCTGTCCATGCGTCACCGTTGCAGGCCGGCGCGGAGTGCGCCGGCGAGGTGGGCCGAATGCGACCCGGGCTGGTGAAACTGTAGAGGGAAGCCGCGCGGGAATGAAGGGCAAGCGACCTCGTCGTACCCGCCAGCGTCGCCTGGCTTGACCGCGAGCCGGCGCCTCCTGCACAAGCCTGTGAGGCCGCCCGCTTCCCGACGTGTCGGCGCACACTGCCAAGAGCCCCCATCCATGGACAGCAAATCCACCACCGCCAACCTGGCTGACGCCGGCCAGGCGCGGCTCGGCATCGCCCTGTGCCTGCTCTCGATGTTCATCTTCGCCTGCCAGGACGGCATCACCAAAGTGCTGGTGCGGCACCTGCCAGTGGCCGAACTGGTGATGGTGCGTTACTGGGTGTTCGTGCTTTTCGCACTCGTCGTCTGCCGTTCGCAAGGGGGCGTGCGGCAGGCGAGTCGAAGCGCCAATCCCTGGTTGCAGGTGATCCGCTCGCTGCTGGGCGTGGCGGAGATCGCCATCTTCGGTCTGGCGCTGCGCTACCTCGGACTGGCGGAAACCCACGCGCTGTACGCTGTGTTTCCGCTGATGGCGCTGGGGTTGGCGCGTGTATTCCTCGGCGAGCGGCTGGTGGGCCGGCAATGGCTGGCGGCGGCGGTGGGGTTTGGCGGCACGCTGCTGATCCTACGGCCGGGCATGGGTGTGTTCCAGCCCGCGGCGCTGATCCCGCTGGCGGCGGCGCTGACCTTTGCCTTCTTCAACATCCTTTCGCGGCGCATCAGCCAGACGGATAGCTTCGCCACCACGACGCTGTACATGGCGGTCGTCGGCGCCGTCGTGGTCACGGCGGTGGGCGTGCCCGCCTGGGTGACGCCGACGCCCCGCGAGGCGGTGCTGATGGCGATTCTCTCGGTCACCGGCGTGCTCGCCCAACTGCTGCTGATCCAGGCGCTCAAGTACGCCCAGGCCTCGACCTTGCAGCCGTTCAACTACTCGCTGCTGGCGTTCGCCATGCTGATCGGCCTGTTCGTCTTCGGGGAAGCACCGACCGCCTGGACCCTGACCGGCGCGCTGCTGATCCTGCTGGCGGGGTTGTACTCCATCAAACCTTCGCGTTCGTAAGGGGCAGGATGCAGGCGTCACTGTTGCTGGGCAAACAGTGGCGGCGAAGAGGCGCGGGCGGTTTCAAGCTTATGCGTAAACGATATTAAAAATATCTTGATGTGGCTTTTGTAATTATAAAAGAATCGCCGTCCATTCCCACGGCGAAGCTCTGAAACGGCGCTTCCGCTTTCCGCGTCGTATCGAGATGTCCATGTCCGTCGAGCCCAGCTCCGCAGCGTTCCTTCGCCTCCAGGGCGTGGCCAAGAGCTTTGCCGGAAATCGGGTGCTGGACGATGTGGCCCTGAGTGTTCGCCCCGGCGAGGTGGTCGCGTTGCTCGGCGCCAACGGCGCGGGCAAGTCGACGTTGGTGAAGATACTTGCCGGTTCCCATGGTCATGACGCCGGGCAGTTGTTGATCGATGGCCACCCGGTGCGCTTCGCCTCGCCGCAGGATGCCCGGCGCCATGGCATCGTTGCGGTGCACCAGCAGGTGGAGCAGGGCGTGGTGCCCGGCCTGAGCGTCGCGGAAAACCTGTTGCTGGACGAGCTGTGCGGCGCCGCTGATTCGCTGCTGTTCAGGCCGCGTGCCGCTCGCCAGCGTGCCGCGGAGATCGCCGCCGGGCTGGCGCTGGACCTCCCTCTGCACGCGCCCATCGAGACACTGGGCACCGCCGAACGGCAGTTGGTGATCCTGTCCCGCGCTCTGGCGCTCAAGCCGCGTCTGCTGATACTCGACGAACCCACGGCCTCGCTGTCCACGCAGGAGGCCGCACGTCTGTTCGCCCTGATCGATGAGCTGCGCGAACGCGGCGTCGCGATCCTCTACATCTCCCATCGTCTGTCCGATCTGCAGCGTGTCGCGGACCGTGCGCTGGTGCTGCGTGATGGGCGCCTGGTCGGCGAATTCGATGCGCCGCTGGACCTCGCCGCCGCCGTCGAATCCATGCTCGGCGCCGCGCTGGGCGAAGTGCAATTGCAGCCGCTGGAACGTGGCGAAACCGTGCTGTCCCTGCGCGACTGGCAGCTTGATGCGCACAGCGCGGTATTCGACCTGGACCTGCACGAAGGTGAAGTGGTCGCCCTGACCGGCCTGCTCGGCGCAGGCAAGAGCGAGATCGCCGAAGTGCTGTTCGGCCTGCGTCGGCAGCACGCTGGATCGATCCGCCTCGATGGCCGTGACTGGCAGCCGCGTTCGCCACGCGAGGCCATCGCCGCCGGCGTGTTCTTCGCCGCCGAGGACCGTGCGCGCAACTCGCGGGTGCCGGGCTTCTCGGTGCGCGCCAGCATGACGTTGCCGTTTCTGCGCAGCTTCACGCGCTTGGGTTTCATCGACCGTAACGCCGAGCGCGCCAAGGTGGCCGAGCAGATCGAAGCGCTCGGTATCAAGGGGCCCGGCCTCGAACACCCGCTGGAACTGCTCTCCGGCGGCAACCAGCAGAAAGTCATTCTCGCGCGATGGCTGCTGGGGCAGGGCCGCGTGCTGATCCTCGACGAACCCTTCCAGGGTGTCGACGTGCGCGCCCGCCGCGATATCGGCCAGCGCATCCGTGCCAGCGCCGCCGGCCGCGCCACGCTGGTGATCTGCAGCGACCCGGACGAAGCCCTGGAAATCGCCGACCGCATCCTTGTCGTGCGCGACGGCGCGGTGGTCGCCGAACTGCCCCGGCACGATCTGCAACGCAGCGAGATCGTCGCCCATCTCACCCCGTCCAATCTCTCACGCCAAGGAGCTGTGCGTGTCTAGAACTGCCGTGGGCAGCCCGGCGACGTCCTCCGTCGCACGCCTGCTCGATTTCCTCATCCACTACGCGCTGCTCCTGCTGCTGGCCTTGCTGGTGCTGGTGTTCGCCCTGCTGGAACCGGCCTTCCTGCGGGTCGGCAATTTGTTCCTGGTGTTGCAGTCGGTGTCCATCGTCGCGCTGCTCGCCCTGGGCGTGACCCTGAGCATGGCTGTGGGCGGGCTGGACCTGTCCATTGGCGCGGTCGCCGCGCTGAGCCTGATGACCGCCAGCTACGTGATGGTGGTGCTGAACTGGGGCCCGCTCGCGGCGATCCTCATCAGCCTCGGCCTTGGCACCCTGGTCGGGTTGCTCAATGGCTGGCTGATCGTGCGCATGCGCGTGCCGGACATCCTCGCCACCCTCGGCAGCATGTTCCTCGTGGTGGGCGTGCAACTGATCCCCACTGGCGGTCGCTCCATCGCCGTCGGCATGACCTTGCCCAACGGCGACGAAGCGCCGGGTGCTTTCGCCAGCTGGTTCCTTGCCCTTGGTCGCGCCCAGCTGTGGGACCGCGTGCCGGTGCCCGTGGTGATCATGCTCGGCTGCGCGTTGCTGATCTGGCTGTTTCTGGAGCGTACGCGGCCGGGCCGGCTGTTCTACGCGATTGGCGGCAATGAACAGGCGGCGCGCCTCGCCGGTGCGGCGGTGGAGCGCTACAAGCTGCTCGCCTACGTGCTCTCGGCGCTGCTCGCGTCGCTGGGTGGATTGCTGCTGGCAGCGCGCCTCGGGCGCGGCGATGTCAGCTCCGGCAATGGCCTGGTGCTAGATGCCCTGGGCGCCGCGCTGATCGGCTTCGCCGTACTCGGCGCGCAGAAGCCCAATGCCTTCGGAACGCTCGTGGGCGCGGTGTTGGTGGCGACCCTGCTCAACGGCCTGACCATGCTCAACGCGCCTTACTACGCCCAGGATTTCGTCAAGGGTGCAGTCCTCGTTTCGGCCTTGATGTTCACCTTCGGTCTGGCTCGACGCGGGCGCTGATCGCCTACCTATTTCAGAGATTCAACTTTCGGAGACTCAACGGATGAAATTCACCCCCGGCAAATCCCTGCGTGCGCTGTTCGCCGCCGGCCTGTTGTTGTCCAGCGCCGCTTCTGCGGTGGCCGCCGGGTTGCCCGGCGCGCCGGCACCCTTCGACAAGGGCGGCGTACAGATCGCCCTGGTCGGCTACCTGTTCTCCGGGGACTTTCCCGAGGCTTACCTGCGTGGCGTGGAGAAGCAGGCCAATGCGCTGGACGTGAAGCTGCGCGTGTTCGACGCCCGCCAGCAGGCGGCCACCCAGCGCGAGATGCTGGAGCAGGCCATCGACCTGGGCGTGGACGGCATCATCGTCCAGTTGGGTCTCGCCGAAACCCTCAAGGATTCCATCGACAAGGCGCTGGCCAAGGGCATCAAGGTGGTGACCTTCGACGTCGACGTGAACGACCCGCGCATCACCCGCGTTGAGCAGGACCACCGCGAGCTGGCGCGCCTGGCGCTCAAGCAGGTGCTGCAGGACAACGGCAAGTCCTTCGAGGCCGGCTACGTGTACATCGACGGCTTCACCCCCATGGAGCGCCGCGACGAGATCTGGCGCCAGGTGAAGGCCGAGAACCCCGGCATCGTCGAGAAAGCGCGCTTCGGCACGCTCAACGCGCCGATTGCCAACTCGGTGGCCGACCAGGCCAGCGCGGTGCTGCGTGCCAACCCGGATATCACCGTGTTCTTCGCGCCCTTCGACGAGTTCGCCAAGGGCGTGAAGATCGCCGTGGACGAAGCCGGCCTGGGCAAAAAGGTGAAGATCTACAGCGCCGACATTTCCACCGCCGACATCCAGATCATGAAGGAAGAGGGCAGCGCCTGGAGTGCCACCGCCGCGGTCAACCCGGAAGTGGCCGGGGCCATCAGCGTGCGCAGCCTGGCGCTGCGCATCGCCGGGGAGAATCCGGGCGAACAGGTATTGGTGCCGCCGACCCTGATCACCCGCCAGCAACTGCTCGACCTGGACGTGAAGAACGTTCGCGACCTGGCGCGCAAGGTGCCTGCCTTCGGTGAGGCGCAGAAGGTCGCGCAGGCGCCGTGGATTCCGCTGGCCAACTGAGGAAGCGGGGATGCACGACAAAGCCACGCGCCTGAAGAGGGCGCGCTCGCCGGCAGGTGATCCGCGCCATGGTGAGCGGCTTCCACCGGGTCAGGTGCTGACCGAGCGCTTCCCGATTCTCCATGAGGGCGAGGTGCCGAACTACGAGCGCGAGACCTGGCGCCTGCGTCTGTCCGGCGCGCTGTCGCAACCGTTGGAGCTGAGCCTGGACGACTTGCGGGAGCTGCCGCAGCGCGAGCTGGTCTGCGATATCCATTGCGTCACGCGTTGGTCGAGGTTCGATACCGCCTGGCGCGGGGTGCATCTGTCCGACCTGCTCGAACACTACGGCGTGCAACCGGCCGGGCAGTTCGTCCTGGCCCACGCCGATCACGATTACCAGACCAACCTGGCGCTGGAAGACCTGCTGCGCCCGGACAGCCTGCTCGCCACGCACTATGCCGGCGAACCGCTGACCCCAGTGCACGGCTGGCCGCTGCGGCTGGTGATCGCCGGGCGCTATTTCTGGAAGAGCGCGAAGTGGCTGCGCGCGCTGGATTTCAGTGAAACCGACCGCCCCGGATTCTGGGAAAACAACGGTTTCCACAATGACGCCGACCCCTTCCGCGAGGAGCGCTTTTCCGGCGCGGCGCTGGATATTCCCGAGGACGAATGGACCCGCAAGGCTTTCGATTGAAACGCGCTGCTGTTGCTGGGCGAACATCTGCCGGTGTTGCCTGAAGAACATTGCAAGTAGTTATAACCAAAGCATTTTTTATTCGTTTAAAAGCATTCTGCCACTAGCTAGGATGACGCCTTCCCCATCGGGTCAGGGATGACCCGCGATACCGAGAGCCGCGCCTTTTCGCTCATCACGAAAAGCGACCGGCCGTGACACCTGGAGCGCTTTCCCGAGCACTGTTTTCCCCTCCTGAGCGGGAACAGTCGCTCGCGGTTTCCGGACTTCCGACACCAACCGCTCAAGTCAAAAGAACCCAAAAAGCGGAGTTCCGGACTCGCCGCCAACGGCGAGTGGCGCTCTTTAAGCGAGACAGGAGTATTTCGCGTGTTATCCCGTTCCCTTATTGCCGTTGCGGTGGCCTCGGTCATCGCCCAGGCCTCCGCGCACGCCGACGAAAGTTCGTCGACCCCCGAGGCCACCACCAAGCTTGAGACCGTGCTGGTCACCGGCGCCCGCGGAAACAACCGTACACTGCTGGATTCCCCCGTGCCGGTGGACGTGCTCACGGCGCAGGACCTGCAATCCACCGGCGCCGTCGGCGGCGAACTGGGCCAGGCCCTGGCGACGCTGCTGCCGTCCTTCAACTTCCCGCGCCAGTCCAACTCCGGTGGCGCCGACCACGTGCGCGCCGCCCAGCTGCGCGGCATGAGCCCCGACCAGGTGCTGGTACTGATCAATGGCAAGCGCCAGCACACCTCGGCGCTGGTCAACGACTCTTCGAAGATCGGTCGCGGCACCGCGCCGGTGGACTTCAACTCGATCCCCATCAGCGCCATCAAGCGCATCGAAGTGCTGCGCGACGGCGCCGGTGCGCAGTACGGCTCCGATGCCATTGCCGGGGTGATCAACATTATCCTCGACGATGCCCCCGAAGGCGGCGAGGTAACCACCAGCTACGGCGCCTACCACACCCACCAGGACGCCATCGACAAGACCACCACCGACGGGCAGAACTCCTATACCGCTGCCAAGGCCGGCACCCGCCTGGGCGAAGACGGCTTCATCCGTGGCGGCGCCGAATTCATCAACCGCGAACCGACCAACCGCGCCGGTTATGACGGTTTCGCCGACACTCCCGGGCAACGCAACTACGTGATGGGCGATGGCCTGGCGCGGGACGTCAACGCCTGGTTCAACGGCGACCTCGCCCTGGGCGGCGGCAAGCTGTACTCCTTCGGCCTGTACAACGAGCGCCATACCACTGGCGCGGAGTTCTACCGCTACCCGGATGAGCACCCGGAGATCTACCCCAACGGCTACCTGCCGCAGTCCCTGGGCGACAACACCGACCTCTCCGCCACCCTCGGCTACAAAGGGTTGATCGCCGACACCTGGGACTACGACGCCAGCGTCACCCACGGCCGCAACCGCTTCGAATCCTCGACCCGGCGCACCCTCAATGCATCGCTCGGCGAGGACACGCCGACCCGCTTCGACACCGGCGACTACGAGCTGCGCCAGAGCGTCGCCAACCTCGACCTGAACCGCGAGCTGAGCCTTGCCGGGCGGCCGTTCGTGCTCGCGCTGGGTGGCGAATACCGGTACGAGAACTACATCACCACCGCTGGTGACGAGGCCTCGTACTACGGTGTTGGCGCGGACGGCGCGGCTGGCCTGCGCCCCAGCGAGGAATCGGACATCGACCGCAACGTCTTCGGCACCTATGTCGACCTGTCGGGCGACCTCACCGACCAGTTCTTCGTCGATGCCGCTGCGCGCTGGGAGCGCTACGACGATGCCGGCAGCAAGCTCACCGGCAAGCTCAGCGGGCGCTATCAGCTGACCCCGGTGCTGGCCCTGCGCGGCGCGGCGTCCACCAACTTCCGCGCGCCATCGCTGGCCCAGGTCGGCTTCCAGAACACCACCAGCAACTTCGGTGACGGCGGCACGCTGACCGATATCCGCGTGCTCTCGGTGAACGATCCGATCGCCCGCGCGCTGGGCGCCGAGAAGCTCGATCCGGAGACCTCGAAGAACTTCAGCCTGGGCCTGACCGCGCAGCTAAATGATCGCTTCGACCTGTCCTTCGACGTGTTCCGCATCGACGTCGACGACCGCATCACCCTGTCCCAGCGCATCGGCAGCGACGCCATGGAGCAGTTCATCCAGGACAACTTCGGTGTAGCCGGCGTGCACGACGTGAACTTCTTCACCAACGCCGCCGATACCCGGACCGATGGCGCGGAGCTGGTATTGAACTACCACCAGCCGTTCGTTGGCGGCCAATTGGGCGTGACTACCGCGTACACCTACAACCACACCAAGGTGCGCAGCACCAAGGCCACTCCGCAGCAGCTCAGCAACCTGGGGATTGGCGACGATGCGCTGGTGGGCGTGGAGGAACGCAACACCCTCACTGACGCCGCGCCCAAGGACCGCTTCATCCTCACCACTACCTGGAGCGATGCGCAGTGGAACCTGCTCGGTCGCCTGACCCGGCAGGGTGAGACCATCCGCGTGTTCGACTTCGGCGACGGCTACCACCCGGAGCAGACCTACGGCGCGGTGTGGCAGCTGGATGCCGAGGTGGCCTACAAGTTCACCCCGCAGTTCAGCCTGGCGGTGGGCGGCAACAACCTCACCGACAACTACCCGGAACGCTCAAGCTCGGAGATCAACTACGGCGGCAACCTGCCGTACGACGTGCTCTCGCCGATCGGCACCAACGGCGCGTACTACTACGCTCGCGCGAGCTATTCGTTCTGATCTGCGCTTTTGAAAATCCAGGGGCCGCATCGCGGCCCTTACTACTTCCGGAGCCGATTCATGGCTGACAACGACGCCGGCCCGCGCCGGCAACTGGGTGCTGTCCACGCGCTGTTGCTGACGCTGGGCATGGTCATCACCAGCGATATTCTGAAAACCGCACCCACCGTCGCGCTGAACGTCGGCCAGGAGCACTTCTATCTGGTGTGGATTCTTGGCGGCCTGCTGTCGATGGTCGGCGCCCTGTGCTATGTGGAGATGGCCTCGGCCTTCGCCCATCCCGGCGGCGACTATCACTTCCTCGAGCGCGCCTACGGCCAGCGGGTGGGTTTCCTGTTTGCCTGGTCACGCTTCGCGATCCTGCACACCGGCTGGATCGCGCTGATGGCGTTCCTCTTCGCCGATCACTTCAGTGCCTTGCTTGGCCTCGGCCAGTTGGGCAACGTACTGCTGGCCGGTGGATTGGTCGCCGCGCTGGTGGCGCTGAATCTCATCGGCTGGCGCGTCAGTTTCGGCACCCAGGCCGGGTTGGTGGTGCTGGTCGCCGCTGGATTCCTGGGGATCGTTGGTGCCGGCCTGTGGCTGGAGTGGCGTGGTTTCGCGCCGCCCGTTGCGCCGCCGGTGGAACCGGAACAGGTGGGCGTCGCCGGGTTCTCCGCCGCGCTGATCTACGTCTTTCTCGCCTTCGGTGGCTGGAGCGATGCGGCCACGCTGTCGGCGGAGCTGCGCGACAACCGCCGGGGCATCTTCACCGCCATGCTCGGCGCGCTCGCCGCGTTGCTGCTGATCTACCTGGCGCTGAACTGGGCGTTCATTCGCGGCCTCGGCTTCGACGGCCTGGCCGCCAGTGGCGCGCCGGCGCTGGAGCTGCTCGGGCTGGCCTTCGGCGCGCCGGGGATCGGCCTGATCATGGCAGTGGTGGTGGTGTCCGCCGTCGCCAGCATCAACTCCACGCTGATCGTCGGCAGCCGCACCACCTACGCCGCTGCCAGCGATGTGCCGGCGCTGCGCGCGCTCGGCCGCTGGGATGTGCGCCATGGCGTACCGCGCGCGGCATTGCTGGCCGAGGGCGTAGTAGCGCTGCTGCTGATCGCGGTCGGCGGCTGGAGCGGTCACGGCTTCAACACCATGGTGGAGTACATGACTCCGGTGTACTGGCTGTTCCTCAGCCTCAGCAGCCTGGCGCTGATCATCCTGCGCCGCCGCTATCCGCAAGTGCCCCGGCCGATCCGCGTGCCGCTCTACCCGTGGTTGCCGCTGGGCTTCCTCGCGGTGTGCCTGTACATGCTGTATTCCAGCGTCGCCTATGTCGGTTGGGGTGCATTGCTCGGCGTGGGCGTGCTGGCCCTGGGTGCATTGCTGCAACTGATCCTGCGCCCGCGAGGCGTGCAGGCGGAAGCTTGGCCAGAGGAGGGCGTGTGATGCGCAGGAGACTGCTCTGGCTCAATGGCGCCGTGGCCGTGTTGCTGGCGGCGTTGGTCGGGCTGTGGCTCAACGAGCCCAGCGCCAATGCCAGTGGTGAAGCGAGCGGACGGCGCATGCTGCGCACCGAGCTGTACCTTGAGGCGGTGGAATTGTCGCAGTGGGAAGACTTCCTCGCCCGCGAGGTGACACCGCGTTTCCCCGATGGTCTGAGCTGGCTCGACCTGCACGGCCAGTGGCGCGGCCCCAGCGGCGGGCCGGAGAAGTTGCCGTCGCGGATGCTGATCCTCATCCATGCCGACAACCCCTACACCCGCCAGGCGCTGGCGCAGATCGGCGCGGACTTCAAGAAACGCTTCGGCACGGCGGTGCTGCAGGTCAGCAGCCCGGTTCGCGCCCGCGACCCGGATTGGACGCCGCAGCGCCTGGACAACCCTCAGCTGTCGCGCTGAAGTCCGGCCTCGATCAGGTCGAGCATATAGCGCGGCAGGGCGAAGGCCGCTTGGTGCACTTCGGGGGTGTAGTAGCGGGTCACCAGGCCGCTTTTCGCGAAGCGCTGGCGCAGGGTTTCCAGGTCGGTGCGGCGGACCTTCTCGCTGTTCGACGCCCAGCCAAAGGCCATGCTGCCGCCGATGTAGGTCGGCACCGCGGCATGGAAGAAACCCCAGTCGGCGAAGCTGTCCGCCAGCCGCCGTGCCGTGCCGCCCAGCTCCTCCGGCTGGAGGAAGGGCACGCCATTCTGCGTGGCGAGGATTCCGCTGGCGCCGAGACGCTGCTGGCAGTTGCGATAGAAAGCATCGGTGAACAGGCTGGCCGCCGGGCCGCCCGGATCGGTGGAATCGCAAATGATCAGGTCGAAGGACTCGCGGCTTTGCGCGAGATATTCCAGGCCATCGGCATACACCAGTCTCAGGCGCGGGTCGTCCAGCGCGCCGGCCGAGTGATTCGGTAGAAGCTCGCGGCACAGTTCGACCACCTGCGGATCGATCTCCACCGCGACGATTTCCTCGATGCCGGCATGCCGCACGATTTCCCGCAGGATGCCGCCATCGCCCACGCCGATCACCAGCACGCGGCGCACTGCGCCATGGGCGAGGATCGGCACATGGGCGAGCATCTCGTGGTAGACGAACTCGTCGGCCTCTGTGGTCTGCACCACGCCATCCAGCGTCAGCACGCGGCCGAAGCGCCGGTTGCGGAATACCTGCACGGCCTGCTGGCCGGTGTTGCCCTGGTAGATCGGCTCATCGACGGTTAATGCCTGCGCGTAACCCTCGTGCAGCGTTTCGCGGAATTCGCCCATCAGAATGACACCTGCGCCGGTTGCGACAGGCGCAGCACGGAGAGGTCGCCGGTGATGCGCTTCCACGCCAGGCGGATCGCCTCGATGTCCTGGCCGCGCGCGGCAGTGTCTTCATGCAGGATGACGATCACCTTGGTACTCAGCCGCTCCGGCGCCGGCGCACCGTGGTCGCGCCACTGGCCGTAGGCATCGTAGGCGGTGAAGCCATCCGGGAAGCGTGGCGTCACCTCCTGGTCGAGGAACTGCCGCCAGCGCTGCTCGCTGATCTTCTCCTTGCCGTTCTCCTGCCCCAGCGCGAAATACAACTCGGTGCGCAGCCACTGCGCCTGCGCCGGCCGTGTGGGATCGCCCTGCAGTGTAGAAGTGGAAGGGTTGGTGGTATGGACGGAAGGAGCGGGCGGGGTGGCGCAGCCGAACAGCGCCAGGGCGAGGCTGGCGGCGAGCAGATGGCGGAACATGGGACTTCCTTGCGGTGATGAGAGTTGAACCAAACCGCCACTATAGAAGGTCGTCCGTTATTTCCTTAAATATTAAAAACGCATTCTTATATAGCTGATTTTATTTGGCTGGAATCTGCATGGAGACGCTCTAGGACGTGCATCGCAGCCAGCCGTGAAGTTTTTGCGAGCTGGTTAGATTCAATATTCACAACGGTTCTTTGCTAAGCACTGGATGAGATATCCATCTTGCCGAAATTCACTTCAGGCATTCTTTTGGATTCGCTCAAGCGTGGTAATTGAAGCCATCGCGAACAGTACCGCCATCATCGAACCGGAATCGCGAGAAGACACGCCGGAAACAGCCGCTCTGCCGCCATCTTGTTCCGCCGCCGCGCCTTCCTAGAATCGGCCCCATTCGCAGCACTTCATTCCAATCGATTCAGGGAGCTCCACCATGATGAACGCCATGCAGATGCCGATGAACACCAACGCCATGATGCCGATGATGGGCATGCCGATGATGATGGCGACCATGGAATGCGAGATGCTCGACGACGGCATGATGTGCAGGATGAAGCCGGCCATGGGCATGGAAATGGCCATGTTCCGCAACAGCGCCGAGATGATGGCGATGATGATGAACTGCGGCATGCCGATGATGATGCACTGCGGCAACCTGATGATGATGGGCATGTCCCAGCCCGCCATGGCCATGATGCCGATGATGGGCATGATGAACCCGATGATGTCGATGCCGATGATGGGCATGAACATGGGCATGCCGGCCATGAAGTGCATGATGGAGTGCTTCATGCAGGGCGACATGATGATGTGCAAGATGATGCCGATGCAGGGCATGAGCATGGACATGCTGAAGAACTGCTGCATGCTGATGAACAAGATGATGGAGTGCGGCATGCCGATGATGATGAGCTGCAACGGCATGCCGATGATGTGCTGCACCTGCTGATCGCGACGCGCTGAAACGAAAAGGCCCGGTGGGGAAACCCGCCGGGCCTTTTGCGTTTTGCGCAGCGACTCAGTCCAGCCGTTCGGCGTAGGTGGTGACGAGGTAGGCCACCGCTTCGCTGTCCGCCGGGTTGCGGTAGCTGTGTGGTTGGTCGGCGTAGAACAGGATGGAGTCGCCGGTGCCGAGCAGGAAGCGCTCGTCGTTGACGCTGATCTCCAGCACGCCCTGGGCGACCACCAGGTTTTCCTGGGTGCCCGGTGCGTGGCCGTCGGAATGCTCGATGGCCAGGCCCTTCAGGCGCAGTTCGTAGAATTCCACCTGGCGCGAGACATCGAAGGGGAACAGCGCGCGGCTGACGAAAGCGCCATCGCCGCTGACCAGGCGTTTGCTTTCCCGAGCCGGCAGCACGGCCACGCCTTCGAAGGCGCGGTCGTCGAGGAAGGCGGCGACCGAGACCTTGAGGCCCTGGGCGATCTTGCATAGCACCTTGATCGACGGGACGCTGCGCCCGGATTCGATCTGCGCGAGCATGGTCCGGCTCACGCCGCAAAGGCGGGCCAGTCCATCGAGGGAGAGATTGCGCTTGGCGCGCAGGCGCAGCAGGTTGCTGGCGACCCGTTCGCCGATGGGGTCTTCGGTGGTGCCGGGCGTGGCGTCGAACTCCACGGCCGGCAGCTCCGTGGACAGCGACAGGCCCACTGATCAGGCCTCGCGGCGGCCGCTGTCGCGGCTCTGCTGGACGATCTGGAAGGCGTCGTAGCCGGCGCGCTGCGCGTACAGCATCCACATCAGCTCAGCCTGGCGGCGGGCCTGACGGCGCGTGCGGTGGCGGGCGAGGTCGATGATGTTGTCGATGCGATCCATGGCGGCTCCGAAAGGCTTTGAGGCAAGCCGGTTGCGGTGAAGTTGGAGCTAGCCTAGCCGTGATTCTATTAGAACCAGAAATACTGAATTTGCATTTGGTAATTACTTATTCAGCTATAAGCAGCCGCGACGGGAAATCTGCCTGGACCGCCACCGACACCGCATCCGGCCGCCAGAATTCCTGGTCGAATTCCACCAGCAGGCCGTCCTCGGCGTAGTTCAGGCGCTCCAGCACCAGGTTGCTGGCGCCGGACGCCAATTGCAGCAGCTCGGCCTGGTCATCGTTGACCGTGCCCAGGCGCAGGTTCAGCGTGCAGCGCGTCTGCACCTTGCCGAAGCGCTCGCGCAGCACGGTGGTCAGCGAACGGTCCAGGCGCGCGTCGAGCAGATCGGGGCACCAGCTGGCGAGCAGGGTGTTGATCTCCACCAGCACCGGGCGCCCGTCGATCAGCCGGCGGCGGTGCAGGCGGAAGACGGGTTCGTCCGGTGACGGCAGATTCATCCGCGCGGCCAGCCAGGCGCCGGCGCGGCGGCGTTCGGCGCTCAGGCATTCGGTGAGTGGCTCGCGGCCCTGCAGGCGCACGTAGTCCATGAAGCTGACCAGCCGCGTCGGGTCGTAGTCGATGCGCGGCGGGCTGAGGTACCAGCCGCGGCGGTTCTCGCGGTAGATCAGGCCCTCGGTTTCCAGCTGCTGCAGGGCCTGGCGCAGGGTCACGCGGGTGCATTCGAAGCGCTCGGCGAGGTCGCGCTCGGGCGGCAGCTTCTGCCCGGCGAGGAAGCGCCCCTGGGCGATGTCCGCGGCCAACTGGTCGCGGATGCGCGCGTAGTGCGGCGGGATGGCCTGGTAGAGCATGGCGTTTCTCAGGAGTTGCCGGCCAGTGCCGGAGCGCTGGGCGGTTCGTCATGCAGCTCGCGCTGCCAGGCCAGCAGGCCGTAGATCGCCAGCACCACGAAGCCGGCGTAGAGCCCGGCGGTGAGGTACAGCGCCTTGTAGAGGAAGACCCCGGTGTAGAGCACGTCGAGGATGATCCACAGCCACCAGCTGGCGACGTATTTGCGCGCCGCCCAGAAGCTCGCCACCAGGCTGAAGGCGGTCAGCGCGGCGTCCATCCAGGGCAGGGCGGCGTCGGTGTGGGTGTGCATCGCCCAGCCCAGGGCGAAGGCGCCCACGGCACCGGCCAGGCAGCTGGTGATAGCGGTGGAGAGGGGCAGGCGTTCGACGCGCACCTTGCCGTGGTCGCTGCCACCCTTGCTCCATTGCCACCAGCCGTAGAACTGCAGGACCACGAAGACCAGTTGCAGGAGCATGTCGGAGTAGAGCTTCACGCTGAAGAAGATCCACGCGTAGAGCAGCACCGCCACCACGTTCACCGGCCAGCACCAGCGGATGCGCCGGGCGGTGAGCCAGACGCCGAGCACGTTGACGATCACCGCGATGATTTCCAGAGCAGACATTCGCGCTTACCTCAGAAGTTGACGCTCGCCGTCAGGCGAGCCGTACGCGGCGCACCCTGGAACAGGTAGCCGTCGCCAAAATATTCACCGACATCGCGCCAGTAGCGCTTGTCGAACAGGTTGTCGACGCTCAGCCGCAGCACGGTCGGGTAGTCGCCGATGCGTGTGCTGAAGCGTGCGCCGGCGTCATACACGGTGTAGCCGCCGGCCTCTACTGCGCCATCGCGGTCGGCATACTTGGCGCCGCTGTAGCGTGCCGCGCCCAGCAGCGAAAGCCCCGGCACTTCGGCCAGCGCGTAGTCCGCCTGCAGGCTTGCGCGCAGGCGCGGGACGTTGATCGCCTGGTGGCCTTCGTAGTCGTCCGTGCCGCTGTTCACCACCCGCGAACGGATCGCCGCGAGGCTGCCGCTCAATTGCAGCGTGGAGGTTACCCGGCCACTGGCGGACAACTCCAGCCCGCTGTTCTTCTGCTGGCCCTGCTGCACGTAGGTGAAGGTACCGTCGCCGTTGGGCCGGGCGAACTGGTAGGCCTGGTGGATCTGGAACAGCGCGGCGCTCCAGTCGAAGCCGGCCAGCTCCTGCTTGATGCCGAACTCGACCTGGCGTGAGGAGGTAGGCGCCAGGGTGTCGCCGGCGTTGCTGGCGAACCACGGAGCCTCGCCGCCCAGGGACAGGCCCTTGCTGTAGCTGCCGTAGATCGAGATGTCCGCACGCGGCTTGAAGATCACCGCGCCGTTGGGCAGGAATTCCGCGCGGCGGGTATGCCGGGTGGTGTCGCCGTCGCTGTCGAAGGTGCGCTCGTCCAGGCGCACCTGGCGTCCGCCCAGCACGACCTGCCATTGCTCATTGAAGGAGATGCGGTCGCTGGCGAACAGGCCGTACTGGCGGCTGTCGAGGTGGCGATAGCTGTGGCCGGGCTCGCCGTCGAAGGGCTCCACGGCGCCGATGCCGGTGTAGATGTTGCCGGTGCCGACCCACTCGTTGAGCTCCGGGCGGCTGTCCAGTACACGGCGGAAGGCCGAGGTGCCGATAGTCAGCTCGTGGCGCAGCCAGCCGGTGGCGAACTGGCCGTGCAGGGCGGCTTCCAGTTCGTCGTTGCGGCGAGTGTCGTCGGGGCTGCGGAAGTCGTAGAGGTCGTAGTCGCCTTCCGGGCTGAAGTAGTTGGGCACCGCCGAGTCGGCGCAACTCGCCGCACCATAGCAGCCCCAGGGGAAGGCGCTGTAGTCGTCGATCACCACGCGGCTGCGCGAGGCGCTGAGCGTGCCTGTCCAGGCGTCGTTGAAGCGGTATTCGAAGCGCGTGTTGAGGTTGAGCGATTCGATGCGTACCGGGTCGGCCCAGCTCTGGTAGCCGATACGGTCGTGCGGGTCGATGTCGTGGGGCAGCTGCGTACCGCCGAGCAACTGGTAGCCCGGAGCGGAGGGTTGGCGGCGGTTCTGGTACTCGGCGTCGAATTGCCAGAGCGCGTTGGGTGAGAGGTTCCAGTCCAGTGCCAGGGAGGCGAAGTCGCGTTGGCCGTCGGTGTGGTCGATGTAGGAGCGCAGGTCGTCGTGGGCGAGGTTCACCCGAACGCCGACGGTCTGCTCGCTGTCCAGCCAGGCACCGACGTCGGTGGCGACATAGCGGCCGCCTTCATCGTCGGTACCGAGGGTCACCGAGCGCACGTCCTGCGGGCGCTTGGTGACGTAGTTGATCACGCCGCCCGGCTCGGACACGCCGCTCTGCAGGCCGGACAGGCCCTTTAGCACCTCGACCTGTTCCTTGTTCTCCAGCGCCACGTTCTGCTCGCCGGTGATGGTGCGGCCGTTGATCTTGTAGCTGCTGGCGGAGTTGAGCGAATAGCCGCGGATCTCGAAGTTCTCGTAGTAGCCCACCGGTGCGTAGGCCTCGCCGGTGGAGGCGTCGTTCTTCAGCACGTCGCTGAGCAGGCGCGCCTGCTGGTCCTTGAGCAGCGCCTGGTTGAATACCAAGATGGAGGCGGGCGTATCGAGCAGCGGGGCTTCGCCGAAGCCACCGACCGAAGCGCGGCCGCTGGCGTAGCTCTCGGTGTCGTGGCCGATCACCGTCACGGTGTCCAGGGTTGCTGCGTCTTCGGCGTGGCCGGGGCCGCTGGCCAGCAGTACGGCCAGGGTCAGCAGGCTGAGGGGAAATCGCGTGCGCGCGGGGCGCGGCAGGTACTGCATGGAACGCTCCTGAAAATCGCCGGGGCGTGCGCCGGGAATGCACGGGGCTGAGCCCCTCCCGCGCGAAACGGATGGCCTTGGATGTGAAACGTGATTGCCCGTGGGCGGGCTGTCAGGCCGGAGCTGCTCCGGTGGTCAATGGCAGGGAGGGCTCGGCGGCCCACTCCTGCAGCGAGCCGTCGTAGATCGCGACTCGGGTTTCCCCGGCCAGCGTCAGGGCCAGCGCGAGGGCAGCGGCGGAGATACCGCCACCGCAGTACAGCAATAGCGGCGGCTCGGCCTGTCTTAGCCCGCTGAGGGCTTCGCTCAGTGCCGCGCCGCGCCGGTAGCGGCCGTCGTCGTCGAACAGGCTGCGCGCCGGTAGGTTGCTGCTGCCGGGAATGTGCCCACGGCGGGCGTAACGGGTGACGGCGCTGCCGTCGAAGAGGGCGGCGGACAAGGCGCAGACCAGTGTGCCCGGTGCTTCTCCCGCGACGACTTTCCCCACGCCGTGGCGGTCGATCCAGAACCCATCGAGGTAGCGCGTGGCGGCGGATAATGTTCCCGTGCGTACGCTGGGTTCATCGCCTTTCTCCAGCGCTAGGCCAGCCGCAATCCAGGCGCGCAATCCGCCATCGAGGACCGCTGCCGCGATGCCGAGGCTGCGCAGCATCCACCACAGGCGTGCGGCCCAGAAGCCGTCACTGCGGTCGTAGATCACGATCAGCGAGTCGTCGTGGACGCCCAGTCGTTGCAGGGAATCCAGGGCCGATCGGGCATCCGGCAGGGCGAAGCTGAAAGACGCCTGCGGATCGACCAGCTCGCCCAGCAGATCCGCGTGGCGAGCGCCGCGAATGTGCCCGGCGAGCCAGCCGGCCTTGCCGGATTCGACGCGATAGTCGCCATCGAATTCAGGCGCCGCCAGTTCCACGCTGGCATCCAGCAGGCACAGGCGCGGGTCGTCCAGCGCGGTGGCCAGCCAGCCTACGGTGACCAGGGGTTCGCGCATCTCAGTTCACCTTAGCGGCCAGTTGGCGAAGGTGATTCAGCAGGCGCTGGCCTTCGGCTTCGAGGAACCAGCGGGTGTGGCCGATCAGGTAATTGTCATAGGCCAGCGAAGCGCTCTCGGCCGAGCCGAGGATGCCGTGGAAGTAGATGACCTCGGACAGCGCGAAATCCGTGTGCACCAGTGGCAGCAGCGCGGCCAGCGCGAGCAGATCGCCGCGGCGCAGAGGGCGCACGCTGGTGTAGCCCTGCAGCAGGGCGTCCAGCGCATCGAGGTCGGCGACGGCGGCGCGTCCCTGGTCCAGCTCCAGCCAGGGCACCAGATTGCGCTCGATGGCGGTGGCCAGGTCGAAGAGGGCGAAGGTGCGATCGCTCAGTCCGAAGTCCAGCACAGAGACCACCTGCGCCTGCGGGCCATCCTCGCTCCACAGCAGGTTCGAGGCGTGCCAGTCGTTGTGGGTCCAGAGTGCCGGCTGACGTTGCAGGTAGGGCAGCAGCTCCCGTTGCAGCGGCAGGTGCAGTTCGCTGAGCGTTTCCTTCCAGGGGCGTGCTTGCAGGTACTCCGCCAGGGCGGGTGCTTGGTCAAATGTCGCTTCGATGGCGGCCAGCGGGTCCTGCGCGCCGAACAAGTCGAGGTTGCTGACCAGTACGCCGGCGCTGCGCGAAGGCGCGGCGAAACCTTCGGCGGCACGGTGCAGTTTCGCCAATGCAGCGCCAGCGGCGAAGGCGTGGGCGTTGTGCTGGAAGGGCGTCCAGGACAGCGCATCGCGGTACAGGTCCAGCCCTTCCGCCTTCTGGTGAACTTCGTAGGTCCAGCCGCCCAGTTCGATAGCGCTGCGGCCGTATCGATCCCGCAGTACCTGCGCGACCGGCGCACCATGTCGGGCCAGGTGATCGAGGAAGGCGTGTTCTTCCGCCAGCCAGTCAGCCGTGCGCACGCTGGGGTGATGGCGCTTGACGAACAGCGGGCCGCTGGCGGTTTCCACCAGCGCGGCGGCGGAGAAGGGCCGCGGGCTGTGCCAGGCCAGGCGCGCCTCGTCGCCGGCCTGCGGGAAGTCTTTCAACAGCTCGGCGACCTCCGCTTCGGTCAGCGCTGGCCAGTCGGCCTCCACCGGCTCCAGGCCCATGCCGTGGCTCAGGCGTTTTGTCATGCTGGATTCTCCACTTGCCAGGCATTGCTGGTGGCGCCGCGCCAGATGTCCGGGGCGCGCAGCACACCATGTTCATGCAGCCACTGGGCATAGGGCTGCAACAGTTCTTCGCGCTGTTCGCCCCAGCGGCCGTCGTGCAGCCAGCTGGGCGCGATGCGCCGCAGCGATTCTGCCAGCATCTCGTGGGGAAAGTAGGGAATGGTGCGTTCATAGACCGGCAGTGCGGCTTCCGGATCGGCTGCCGCCGCGAGGAACCCCTGCGCGGTGACGGCGAGGAAGCGCCGGGCGATCTCGGTGTTGGCGTCGAGCCAGTCTTCGCGGGCACCCAGCAGATAGCTGTGGTAGGGCGGCGCGCCGATCTCGTCCACCGGCAGCACCACGCGCCGTTCGTTGGGGATCGAGCTGGGCAGCAGCGCTTCCCAGGCCCAGTAGCCGCCGAAGCTGGCGTCGGCCAGGCCGGCGGCCAGGTCTTCGGGGCGCAGCTCGCGGAAGCCGGCATCCACCAGTTCCACCGCATCGGGATCGCCGCCATCCTGGCTCACCAGATGCCGCACCATGGCCAGGCCGCGCGGGGTCGGGTTGAGCGCCAGGCGCTTGCCCTGCAGGTCGCGGGGCCGGCGGATGCCGCTGTCGGTGAGGGTCTGGATCGATTCCAGGCCGCGATGGTTGATGGCGGCCACGCCGATCAGCGGCTGGCCCAGTTCTCGGCGTACCAGCAGGCGGTTGCTGGGGAACACGCCGAAGGCAGCGTCGCCGCGCAGCAGGTGCTCCAGAGTGTCGCCGTGGTAGGGGTCGTGCACCACCAGTTCGACCTCCAGCCCCGCCTCGCGGTACCAGCCGCGTTCACGGGCGAGGTAGAAACCGGCCGAATTGGGCCAGGGGTGGAAGTATTCGAGCATGACCCTCAGGGCGAACATGAAACCTATCTCCAAAACGGCCGGCGGCCGATGACTGCGATGGGGCGTATTCCACGGGAGAATAATTGGTATATACCAATATGATTTTCACTGGTTTTTATAATCTGAAGGCATAAAAAATTCCGGCGGCAGGGTGACACGAGGCGCACATGATGCAAGCCCGGAATCTGGATGAATCGCTCTGGCTCGGGGTGCGGCGGGTTATGACCTCATGCGATTAAGGTATTTAGGGCTGCGACCGGCCGTGGATAGAGTGGCGATCCTTTCCGACCTCAACCTCCGTGGTTATCCATGACCGACATTCGCCAACAACTCACCCAACAGATCATCGAGGCCGGGCGCTTCCTTTACAGCCGCGGCTGGTCGCCGGCCACCAGCAGCAATTACTCGACGCGCCTGGCGGCCGATCGTGCGCTGCTCACCGTGTCCGGCAAGCACAAGGGCCAGCTTGGCATCGACGATGTGCTGGAAACGGACCTCGCCGGCAATAGCCTGGAGCCGGGCAAGAAACCCTCGGCGGAAACCCTGCTGCATACCCAGTTGTACGCCTGGCGCCCGGAGATCGGCGCGGTGCTGCATACCCATTCGGTGAATGCCACGGTGCTCTCGCGCCTGACCGTTGGCGACCGGCTGGAGCTGGAAGACTACGAACTGCAGAAGGCTTTTTCCGGCGTCACCACCCACGAAGGCCGCGTCACCGTGCCGATCTTCGACAATGACCAGGACATCGCCCGCCTGGCGGCCAAGGTGCAGCCTTGGCTGGACGCCCACCCGGACTGCCCCGGTTACCTGATTCGTGGCCACGGCCTGTACACCTGGGGCGCGCGGATGAGTGATGCGCTGCGCCAGATCGAAGCCTTCGAATTCCTCTTCGAATGCGAGCTGAAAGTCCTGAGCCTTCACGGTGGTGTGCGCTGAGCGAGGGACTTGGCGGATCGGCTTCCTGCTGTTCGGCGCGTTGTCCATGCGCGGCGATGCACCGCCGCCCTCAGGTGGCCGGGATGTTTGCCTGTAGCGCCGTCAGGTAGGCGCGCGAGCTCCCTGCGCGGCGACTCGCTGGAACGCGCCCGCTCCCGAGTGGACCGATTACCGAATCCCCAGCCCCGCCAGCAGGACGTCCAGGCCCAGTTCGAAGGTCCGGTCGAAGTGCTCCGGCTGGAAGTATTCGCCCGCGCGGGACACCAGGGGGAAGTCTTCCGCGAGTTCTTCATCGGTGATGGGGCTGAGCGACGAGGTGCCCTCGGCGTAGCCATTGATCTCGTCCAGCGTGGCGCCCAGCACGTAGTAGCCGAGCACGCGGAAGCCTCGCGCGGCCGCCTCGTCGTCCAGACCGGCCGCCACGAAGCAATCGAGGATCTCGCCGAGGAACGCCACCCCGGTCCGTGAGTTCCAGCGATGCAGTGCCAGCCAGGTGTACAGGCGCGCGTGTTGCCGCGCCAGTTGCCGCCATTGGGCGACCAGTTCCCTGAGGCGAGCGCCCGCTGTTTCGTCGCGGGAGGGGAACTGCACGGTGGAGAGCACCCGGTCCACCAGCGCGTCGAGGATGTGGGCCTTGCTCGGGAAGTAGTTGTAGATGCTCATCGCCTCGCATCCCAGGGCCGTGCCCAGGCGGCGCGTGCTGAAGCCTTCCAGGCCCTCCTGCTCGATGAGGCGTAGCGCCTCGGTCTCGATGCGCTCGTGTGTCAGGGGTTCGCGAGCGGGTGACTGCGACTCCTCGGTGATTGGCTTCTTGCGTGGCACGTGGCACCCCTCGAATAAAAGACTTGCAGTGTAAATCAACTTCTGCCAGCTTACATCGTAAGTTTACTTACGGTGTAAGTATGAAGGGGGAAAGATGATCGAGATACCGATAACGTCGTGTGTGGCAGCCGTGTCTGCGATTGCGCTGACTGGTCTGTCCGTGAATGTTTCCAGGTTGCGGATGCGCTATCGCGTCGGCCTTGGTCACGGTGGTCAGAAGGCGCTGCAGCTGGCCGTGGCGCCGGTCAATCTTTTCCTCAAAATTATCAATTAAATTTCATAACTATCGACTCTATAAATAATTTTTAACTTCATTTTAATTATTGTCTTTCTTATTTTTATTTTTCCATCCTAATTCCATTTACATCCATCTATATTCTCATCATTTAAATATATATTTATAAAATCATCATCTCAACCATACAACACCTCTACCTTATAATCCATCATTCTCCCAATATATTCTATTTAAAGATTATATATTTATATTCCTACTCTCTAAACCTATTTTTCTTTAACATCTATATTTCATAACACAATTTCATTTAATAACTATATATTAATTCCCCAATTATTTATATAATAACTTTTACAATATCTACATTATTCAAATTATACTCATATCCAATTTCATCCCTCATCAAAATTAACATTTCATAAATACATACTCATTATTCTTTTATTCATAATAACCCCACCCAAAAAAATAAAACCAAAAAAAAACCTCCCCAAAAAAAAAAAACACCCCCAAAAAAAAAAAAAAATATAAATAAATATTTTCAAATTAAATTTTTATATATATATACAATTATACCCTATATATATATATCCCCCCCCCCCCCCCCCCCCTATATAAATATATATACCCCCCCCACCCCCCCCCAATTCGTATTTTCGTCGAGCGACGCAACTGACCCTGCCACGCCGCGCCCCGGAGAGCGCTCCAGACACCTCGCACCCGAGAGCCCTCCCGAGTGCGAGCCCTCTCCGGATACACGAAGAACCTCCGCTGCCTACCTGAAAATCCGGCGACAGGCCGGGTTTCGCCCATCCGCGCCGCCTGGGCCGTTCGATGCGCCTGGGGCGGCGATTCGCGATGTCACGCCGAGTTGTTCAGGGCCCGCTTTGCCTGCGGGTCGCGCAGTGGCGCATGCCTTGCTCAAACCGCTGTGATACTTGCCGTTCCCACTCGCTCAGCATGGGCTTTCTACACGGCGCTCAGGTTGACGAAATCCATACAGATTTACATCCCTTGGTTGATTGATTAGGTTCGCCTTGTACCGCAGTTGATCAATATATTGATGGATAATCAATGTGTTGATCGGCGACTTCGCCCAGGGCTGCTGTGCTGTGCCGGTCATCGAGAACCGGATTCTGCTCCCATAAGCACAATAACAAGGTGGAATACGTGGAAAGAACCTTCTACCGCCGGCGCCTGCCCGTCGCGCTCGGCAGCCTCGTTCCTGCTCTTCTCGCATCCAGCGTCCAGGCGGTGACGTTCGAGGTCGGGGAGATCCAGGGGCAGTTCGACTCGTCCCTCTCCGTTGGCCAGAGCTGGGCGATGAATGATCCGAACCCGAACTTCATCAGCAAGGCCAATGGCGGACGCGGTGACTCCCAGACCACCGACGACGGCCGCTTGAATTTCAGGAAGGGCGAGACATTCTCGAAGATCTTCAAGGGGACGCACGACCTGGAATTGAAGTACGGCGACTGGGGGGCCTTCCTGCGAGGGAAGTACTGGTATGACTTCGAGCTGAAGGACGGGCACCAGCACCTCTACGACATCCAGGACAACGGCCGTGATCAGGCGGCGCGCTCCTCGGGTGCGCAGTTCCTCGACGCCTTCGTCTACCGCAACTACGACCTGGCCGGGCAGCCCGGCTCGGTCAGGCTGGGCAAGCAGGTCGTGAGCTGGGGGGGCAGTACCTTCATCCAGGGTGGCATCAACAGCATCAACCCGCTGGATGCCAACGCGCTGCGGCGTCCGGGTTCCGAGTTGAAGGAGGGGCTGATCCCGGTGCAGATGATCTATCTGCAACAGAGCCTCAGCGATGCCGTCAGCGTGGAAGGTTTCTACCAGCTGAAATGGCAGGGCACCGTGGCCGATAACTGCGGGACCTTCTTCGCCAGCTCCGATCTTCCAGCCAAGGGCTGCGACGACCGCTACGTGCTCCAGGGCAAGGACATCAAGCCCGGCGCCTCGGACAACAGCGGGCAGAACGGCAACACCATTTTCCTGCCGCGCGGACCGGACCGCGAACCGCGCGATGGCGGGCAGTACGGCCTGGCGCTGCGGTGGTTCGTGCCGGAGCTCAACGACACCGAGTTGAGCCTCTACTGGATGAATTATCACAGCCGCATGCCGATCGGCAGTTCGACGATGACCACCGCCAACCCGTTTACCGCGCCGCGTTTCGGTGCCGCGTCGGCGACCTATTTCCTGGAGTACCCCGAGGACATCCGCCTCTATGGCCTGAGCTTCAGCACCAACATCGCCGGCGCGGCTGTGGAAGGCGAGATCAGTCACCGACCGAATATGCCGCTGGGCTTCGACGACCTGATCTACGCCACGCTGCGCCTGTCGCCCGTCGTGCCGACGCCCATCGAGAACTCCGGTATCCCCGGCGACACCATCCATGGCTACAAGCGGGTGCCGTTCACCCAGGTCCAGACCACCGTCACCAAGACCTTCGACCAGGTCATGGGCGCGAGCCGCCTGACGCTGGTTGGCGAGGTTGGCTACAACCACATCTCCGGGATCGACGACGGCACCTACGGCCACCTGCGCTATGGCCGAGCCAGTCCTTTCGGGCCCGGCGAGTATTACGGCGCCAACGGCAATGACCTCTGCACCACGCTGCTCAGCGGTCGCCCCGAGTACTGCAACAACGACGGCTTCTACACCCGCAATTCCTGGGGATACCGCCTGCGCTCGGCGCTCACCTACAACGGCGTCATCGGCGGACTCGACCTCACGCCGAACCTGGCCTGGTCCCATGACGTCCAGGGTTACGGGACGAACTTCACCGAGGGCGGCAAGGCCGTCAGCGTCGGGCTGAACGCCGTTTACCTGTCCAAGTACAACGCCAGCATCAGTTACACCGATTTCTTCGGTGGCAAATACACCACCAACACCGATCGCGACTTCCTGAGCGTCAGTTTCGGCGTCAGCTTCTGAGGAACAAACAATGAGAAATACGATTCCGGCAGCGGGCCTGCTGTCTTTCTGCCTGTCTTTCATCAGCCCTGTTTCCCTGGCCGCGGTCGATGCGGCCAAGGCGGCAGAGCTGGGCTCCATACTGACGCCGGTCGGCGCCGAGCGTGCGGGCAACGAGGCGGGAACGATCCCGGCCTGGACGGGCGGGTTGGCGCCTGACGCGGGGCAGGTCAGGGACGGTACACACGGCGATCCTTTCGCCGGCGAGAAGCCGCTGTTCGTCATTACCCCGGCTACCCTCGAGCGCTACAAGGAGCGCCTGAGTCCCGGCCAGCTCGCGCTGTTCCAGCGTTACCCGGACACCTACCGCATCCCGGTGTACGCCAGCCATCGCACGGCGGCCTGGCCGGACAGCGCGTATGCCGCCGCCAAGCGCAACGCCACCAGCACAGAGCTGGTCGCCGGTGGTAATGGCCTGAAGGACTACCAGGCGCCGCTGGCATTCCCGATTCCGCGCAACGGCCTGGAAGTGATCTGGAACCACATTACCCGTTACCGGGGTGGCAGCTTCGATCGCGAGACCAGCAGCTACCTGGTGACGCCCAACGGCGACTACTCCTGGAAGACCGAGCGTGACCGCCTGGCCTACAGCAACCAGCTCACCGACTACGACCCGGAGCGCTCGAAGAACATCCTCTACTACTTCACCTCGCTGAATATCGCACCGGCGCGGGATGTGGGCGATGTGCTGCTGGTCCACGAGACCCTGGACCAGGTCGCCGAGCCGAGAATGGCCTGGCAGTACAACGCCGGCCAGCGCCGGGTGCGTCGCGCACCCCAGGTGGCCTATGACAGCCCCGGCCCCGGCAACCTGCGCACCAACGACCAACTGGACATGTTCAACGGCTCGCCCGATCGCTACGACTGGCAGCTGGTGGGCAAGCGCGAGCTCTACGTTCCCTACAACAGCTTCCGCCTTGCCGACCCGGCCAACAGCCCGGATAAACTGGTGCAGAAGGGGCACATCAACCAGAACCTGACGCGCTACGAACTGCACCGCGTCTGGGAGGTGATCGCCACCCTGAAGCCGGGCCAGCGCCACGTCTATGCCAAGCGGCACCTGTACATCGACGAGGATACCTGGACCATTCTCGAAGCCGATCACTACGACAATCGCGGGACGCTGTGGCGCGTTTCCGAGAACCACACGCTGCCTTTCTACGACCAGAAAGTGGTGATCAGCGCAGGGGAGATGACCTACGACCTGACCTCCGGGCGCTATCTCGCCAACGGCATGTTCAACCAGATCAAGGATGCTTACCGCTTCGGCCTCAAGGCCAAGACTTCCGACTTCACGCCCGCCGCCCTGCGCACCATCGGCATTCGCTGAAGCCAGGAAAGCAGCGGCAGGGAAGCAGGCCCGCCTCGTGAGAGGCGGGCCTTGTCGTTTCAGTCCGGCAGGGTGCCGGTGTAGCGGGCGCGCGGACGCAGCAGCGGGTACTGGTGATACTGCTCGCTGGCATGGGCAATCCAGCCAATGGCACGGCCGACGCCGGCGAGGGCGATCTCCTGGCCCTGCAGGCCCAGTTTGCGGCCGACGAAGGTCAGCAGGAGGATGAAGTCCATGGGCTGCCCGGTCAGCTCCTCGGCGACCGTGGCTGCCTCCAGCAGGCTGCGGAACTCCGCATCCTTGGCGAACAGCCGATGCAGGCTCTGCAGCAGGCAGGTCGCGCGGGGATCGCTTTCGCCGTGCTGATTGGAGCCAAAGCCCAGGATGGCGCCATCCTCGCGGAAGCGCTGGACGATCGGGTCCGCCGGATGGCGGGCGGTGCAAATGTCGTCCAGCAGGCGTGCCACCGACTCGTTCCTGCCGTAGGCCAGGTGCCGGCCCCGTGACGTGGCGATGCCCACAATCGCGGCGTAGTAGGGCGTTATGCCGGTGTTCGCGGCCGCCCTCACGCTGTAGGTGGTGGGGTCGAGTTCATGGTCGATGGACAGGATCAACACCTGGCGGATCAGGTCGGCCAGCGCCTCGTTCACCCCCAGCGATTCGGCGATGAACCGATGCAGGGGACGGTCATCGGGCACAGCTGCGCCGACCAGCAACGCAGCGAACCAGCGAACCACATCGACGCCGGTGCGGGCATAGCCTTCCACCGAGAGGTCGTGGGCGCGCGGGTTCTCACGCTCCAGCAGCGGGAACAGAGCGATCAGTTTTTCTCCCACGGCCAGGTCGCCCAGCGCCTTGAGCAGGGCGCCGGTGCCTTTCGGACGACGCGGCAGCGGCGCGTCGAAGACGCCTTCCGCCTGCCACATCAGTTCCGCTACCGCCTCGACGCTGGCGCTCGCGGCCAGTTGCGTCACGTCGTGCCCCCGGTAGTACAGCCCCTTGTCGGTCAGCAGCGTGATCGAGCTCTGCGCGCCAACGCGGGGAGCGTCGGTTCCGGATCCTGCTGTTGGCTTGAGCTTGCGCAGGCGTTCGATATCCGCCGCCCAGTACTTACGGCTGCGCGAGCCCTCGACCTTGAGCGAGCGGATGTTCTTCCGGCTGACGTAGGCATAAAGCGTCGGAAGGCTGATGCCGAGCGCGCTGGCGGCCTCGTCCGCGCTGAGGTAGAGATCGTCTTCTGGGGTGGACATGGCGGCCTCGGATTGATGAATTTCGTACAGATTTACTATTTATGGGGGCCTATATATCTTGCTGTCAACATCAACAGAATACATATATTGATCAATGTATGTGTTCGCCAGACGGAGACACGCATGGAAATTCGTGTTCTGGCGCCCAATGGCGCCATAGGCACCGGCTTCAAGGAAAGTTCGTTCGAGCGCGGGGTGTCGCTTGCCCCCCATGTGATTGCCTGTGACGCCGGTTCGACCGATTCGGGCCCGGCTTACCTGGGCAGCGGCAAGGCGCGGCTTTCCCGCGAAGCTTGCAAGCGCGACCTGCGCCTGCTCCTGCTGGCGCGTGACCGCTTGGGCGTTCCGCTGATCGTCGGGTCCTGCGGCACCAGCGGGAGGGACGCAGGGGTCAACTGGATGGCGGAGATCGCGCTGGAGATCGCGGACGAGGAGGGGCTCAACTTCCGCCTCGCGCTGATCTACTCCGATCAGGACGGCGAGTACCTGAAGCAGCGCCTGGCCGATGGACGCATTCAGGCGTTGCACCCGGCGCCGCCGCTCGACGAGCAGGTCATCGAACGCAGCCATGTGGTCGGCATGATGGGAACCGAGGCGCTGTCCGAAGCACTGGATCAGGGCGCCGAGGTGATCCTGGCGGGCCGTGCCAGCGACTCGGCGCTGTTCGCCGTGGTGCCCGAGCGCCTCGGCGCCGATCGCGGGTTGGTCTGGCACGCGGCGAAGACCATCGAGTGCGGCGCGGCCTGCTGTGTCACGCCGGCTGCCGATGGCCTGATCGCGTATATCCGCGAGGACCATTTCGAGATCGAGCCGCTGGACCCGCAGGCGCGCGTGACGCCCTTGTCCATCGCCGCGCACACCCTCTACGAGAACGCCAACCCCTTCCTGCTCACCGAGCCGGCCGGCATCGTGGACACCGAGCACGCGGTATATACCGCGACGAGCGAGCGCAGCGTGCGGGTGAGCGGTTCGAAGTTCCATCCGGCACAACGCTACAGCATCAAGCTGGAAGGTTCCGAGCCGGTGGGCTTCCAGTCGGTGATCATCGGCGGTATCCGCGACCCGAAAATCTTCCTGGGCCTGGATCGGTTGATCCCGATGGCGAAGCAGTATTTCCAGCAGCGCGTCGCCCAGTTGTTCGGAGGCCGGCTTGGCCCCGAGGACTACGACATCAGCTTCCGCAGTTATGGTCGCGGCGCGGTGATGGGTGAACTGGAGGTCGAGCGCGACAGCGTGCCGATCGAAGTCGGGGTGCTGATCACCGTCACGGCACCGACGCAGGAGCTGGCGAGTAAGATCGCCACCTTCGTCAGCCATGTCAGCGCGCACCTGCCGGTGCCCGGCTACGAAGGCATCATCAGCACCATCGCCTATCCGTTCTCGCCGCCGTACCTGGAACGAGGCGCCGTCTACCGGTTCAGTCTCAACCACGTGCTGTTCCCCGACTCGCCCAGCGAAATGTTCCGTCGCAAGATGATCGAGGTGTAATCCATGACTCAACTCTTCGAACTCTGCAGCCTGATCCGCTCCAAGAACGCCGGCCCGTTCATGCTCACCTTCGACCTGATGTTCGCATCGGCGGAGAGTTACCAGCGCGCCAAGCGGACCCAGCCCATCACCCGTGAGCTGATCTCGCGCATTTATCGCCAGCCGGAGGACGACATCACGCTGGTTTACCACGACGCGGCACAGGCGATAAAAATCTCCTTTCCCAGGCCGGTCTTCCAGGGCGAGCTGCACGACAGCGATTGCTACGGCGGTCAGCAATACGTGCCGCTGATGGGCATCACGGTCGCCGAATGATCACCTTCGATTCGCACAACAAGAATAAGGAATGAACATGGCCTGGGTCGGTTTTGCCATGGTGTTGACCTTCATGTACCTGATCATGAGCCAGCGGCTGTCCGCGGTCGTGGCGCTCATCCTGGTACCGGTCTGCTTTGCGGTTGCCTGCGGCTTCGGGCCGCAAACCGGAGGCATGGTGCTGGACGGCGTGCGTCAGCTCGCGCCCACGGCGCTGATGCTGATGTTTGCCATCCTGTTCTTCTCGATCATGTATGACGCCGGGTTATTCGAGCCGGCGGTGCGCCGGATCGTGCGGGCCGTGGGCAACGATCCGCTGCGGGTCAGCGTGGGAACCGCGGCCTTGTCGGCACTCATCTCCCTGGATGGCGACGGCTCGACCACGGTCCTGGTGGTCGTCACGTCCATGCTGCCGGTCTATCGGCGCCTGGGCATGAACCCGCTGATTATCGCGACGCTGGTGTTGCTGACCAATACATCCATCAACCTGGTGCCCTGGGGCGGGCCCACGGCACGCGCGGCGAGCGCGCTGCACGTGGATGCCATGCAGGTCTTCCAGGGACTGGTTCCGACCATGATCGCCGGCATCGCTTTCGCCTTCCTGGCGGCGGTCTGGTTCGGCCTCCGGGAGCGCCGGCGCCTGGGATGGACGCCGCAGTCAGGGGAGGCGAATCTTTCCGAGGAGATCCTCGCCGAGGTCCGCGAAACCCATCGCCCGAAGCTGTTCTGGGTCAACCTGGCGCTGACCATCGGCCTGGTGTTGTCCATGGCGCTCGGGCTGGGGCCGCTGCCGGTGCTGATGATGGTCGCCTTCGCCCTGGCATTGCTGATCAATTACCCGAGGCTGGATCAGCAAAAGGCGCGGATTGCCGCGCATGCCGACAATGTCCTCAACGTGCTGGCGCTGATATTCGCCGCGGGCGCCTTCACCGGCATCCTGGCAGGCACCGGGATGGTGGACGCCATGTCGGGCAAGTTCCTGGCCGTGGTTCCCGAAAGCGCGGGCCCGTACCTGAGCGTCATCACGGCCTTTGCCAGCGTTCCGTTCACCTTCTTCATGTCCAACGACGCCTTCTACTTCGGCATCCTGCCGGTGCTGGCGAAAAGCGCTGCGCAATATGGCGTCGACCCGGTGCTGGTGGCCCGCGCATCGGTCCTCGGCCTGCCGGTCCATGCGCTCAGCCCGCTGGTGGCGGCGGGGTACCTGATGAGCGGGTTGCTGAAGGTCGAGGTCGGCGCGCTCCAGCGGTTCTCCCTGAAATGGGCGCTTGCCAGCTCGCTGGTACTGATCGCCGCGGCCCTGGCAAGCGGCGCCATCCTGGCCTAGGCAAGAGCACTTACCGTCTCACTCCAGTGCTGCTCCACCATTGACCCGCTTCGGCGGGTTTTTTTATGGCGCTCCATGGCTTTCGCGAGTGGCCTCGGACGCAATCGGCGCAGCGACCTTCGAGCCCGGCGGATGTACGGTCGGCAAATCCTCTGAACTATCGCGGCGGGGATGATTCCACCGAGGGAGCGTCCGCCACTCTGGCGTTTCGCCGAACCGTGGGGTGACGACAGCGCCGGCCCGTTGCTGGCGCCGCGAATCCTCGATGCGCAGGGGCACCGCTGCCCCGGGAGATGCAGGATGAAAGAGGAAATTGTGCCCGAGCCCCGTCCGGGGCCGATCGCCGAACATGACAAGGACGGCGAGCGGCCGCCGAAGACGCCGGTCCGCCAGGAGGAGCCCGATCCAGCCCGTCCAGGGCCGGTGATCGAAGAGCCCCACGAGGAAGACGACCCCGCGCAGGACGATTCGAACGATCGGCGGTGAGCCACTGCCGGCGCCTGGGATCGAGGCCCTGGAGGGCGCCGTCCCGGGCCTCTGTGCGCCGCCAGCGCGGAGCGAGCCCCTTTGTAGTGGATTGGTAGCGGATGAGTTTGCCCGCAGCGCCCGGCGTCCGCCGCAGCCGGTGTCCGGGAGGTCGACATGAAGAAGCGCTACACCGTGCCACTGGTGAGCCTGGCGGTGATCGTCGTCCTGCTGGTGGCCGCGCATATCGCGTTGCCCTACGTGATCCGCAATTACCTCAACGAGAAACTCGACCGCATGGGCGATTACCACGGCCAGGTCCTCGACGTGGACCTGGCGCTGTGGCGCGGCGCGTATCGCATCAACGGTCTGCGGATCGTCAAGGTCAACGGCAAGGTGCCGGTGCCGCTGCTCGATGCGCCGGTGATCGACCTCTCGGTGAGCTGGCACTCGCTGTGGTACGACCACGCCGTGGTGGCGCGGGTCGTATTTCTGCGGCCGGAACTGAACTTCGTCGACGGTGGCAGCCGCCAGGACTCGCAGTCCGGCGCCGGCACCGATTGGCGGGAGCAGCTGGAGAAGCTGTTGCCGATCACCTTGAACGAAGTGCGCGTGCAGGATGGCCGCTTCAACTTCCGCAACTTCCACTCCAGACCGCCGGTGCATCTCGTCGCCAGCGACGTGCAGGCGAGCCTCTACAACCTCACCAACGTTGCCGATGCCAAGGGCGAGCGGGTGGCGCGCTTCGATGGCCGTGCGCAGCTCTTCGGGCATGCGCCGATGACCGTGCAGGCGAGCTTCGATCCGTTTTCCAACTTCGAAGACTTCGAGTTGCGCCTGCGCGTCAACGATGTCGAACTGCGCCGCCTCAACGATTTCGCCTCGGCCTATGGCAAGTTCGATTTCAACCAGGGCCACGGCACGCTGGTGATCGAGGCCCAGGCCGAGAAGGGCCAACTGAGCGGGTACATCAAGCCATTGCTGCGCGACGTGGATGTCTTCAACTGGCAGCAGGACGTCGAGAACAAGGACAAGAGCCTGTTCCGTTCGATCTGGGAAGCGCTGGTGGGCGGCGGAGAGACTGCTCTGAAGAACCAGCGCAAGGACCAGTTCGCCACGCGCGTGGAGCTCAGCGGCAGCGTCCACCGGCAGGACATCAACGGCTTCCAGGCCTTTCTCGGCATTCTGCGCAATGCCTTCATCCAGGCCTTCAACGCGCGCTACGAGCGATCTGCGCCGGAGCAGTGACGGCCGTTGCAGGCGGGTGGTCTGTTTTCGTCAGGAAACGCTCGCGTCTGAGGTACCATGCCGCGCCGAAACCTCCGCCCAACCCGCCGGTCGCTTATGTCCTCCAACGCGCTGTACACCGATCTTTCCGCCTACTACGACCTGATGTGCGCCGACATCGACTACCACGCGCAGAGCCACTGCGTGCGCCGGCTGCACCAGTTGTTCGGCAACCAGGGCGATCGGCACCTGGATCTCGCCTGCGGAACCGGGCCGCACGTGCGCCACTTCCTCGACTTCGGCTACCGCAGCGCCGGCCTGGACATCAACCAGCCCATGCTGGATATCGCCCAGTCGCGTTGTCCGGAGGCGCAGTTCAGCCGGCAGGACATGGCGGATTTCCGCGTGGCCGAGCCGCTGGACCTGATCACCTGCTTTCTCTACTCGATCCACTACAACGCCGGCATCGAGCCTTTGCGCAGATGCCTGGACAGCGTCCACGGCGCCCTCGCGGAGAACGGCGTGTTCTGCTTCAACACGGTGGACAAGGGGCAGATCGACAACCGCTCGTTCGTGCGCCACGCGGTGGAGCACGAGGGCAGCCGCTTCACCTTCGGCTCCGGCTGGTACTACAGCGGCGCGGGCGAGCGGCAGGCGCTGCGCCTGAGCATCGAGAAGAACACGGCGGGCATGATCGAGTCCTGGCAGGACGAACACACCATGGTCGCGCTGAGCTTCACCGAGCTGCAGCAGCTGTTGGCGCCGCAGTTCGACGTGCACGTCTTCGAGCATGACTACGAGCGGATCACGCCGTGGGGCGGTACGTCGGGGAATGCGTTGTTCGTCTGCGTCAAGCGCTAGGCCGCGGCCGGTAATCCACGCGGGGCCCCGCCCGGGCGCCGTGGGGATCGGCCGCGTCGCGCCTACGCCCGCTCGGGGCGGCGCAGTCCTAGGTGCTCGCGCAGCGTGCTGCCCCGGTATTCGCGGCGGTACAGCCCGCGCTTCTGCAACTCCGGCACGACGAGGTCGACGAAGCTGTCCAGGCCATGGGGCAGCAGCGGCGGCATGATGTTGAAACCATCGGCGGCGCCGGCGCTGAACCAGGCTTCCAGGTGATCGGCGATCTGCTTCGGGTCGCCGACCAGCGTGCAGTGCCCGCGCGCGCCAGCGACCCGCAGGTAGAGTTGGCGCAGGGTCAGGTTCTCGCGGCGGGCCAACTCGATGAACAGCGCCTGGCGACTCTTCATGGCATTGCTGGGCGGCAGTTCCGGCAGCGGCCCGTCCAGCGGGAAGCGCGACAGGTCCAGGCCGCCGGCCATGCCCGACAGCAGGGCGAGGCCGAGTTCCGGTTCGATCAGCCCTTGCAGCTCGGCGTGAAGGTCCTCGGCTTCGCTCTGGGTCCGACCGATCACCGGGGAGATGCCCGGCATGATCTTCAGCTCGTGGGGTTCACGTCCATAGCCAGCCAGGCGCCCCTTCAGGTCGCTGTAGAAGGCGCGTGCATCCTCCAGCGTCTGCTGCGCGGTGAACACCACTTCGGCGGTGCGCGCGGCCAGGGCCTTGCCTGGCTCCGACGACCCCGCCTGCACCAGCACCGGGTGGCCCTGCGGCGCACGCGGCTGGTTCAGCGGACCGCGCACCCGGTAGTAGTCGCCATGATGGGCGAGGGTCCGTAGTTTTGCCGGGTCGAAGTAGCTGCCGCTGAGCTTGTCGCGGCGGAAGGCGTCGTCGGCGAAGCTGTCCCACAGGCCGCGGGCGACGTCGATGAACTCCTCGGCGCGGGCATAGCGGTCGGCGTGCTCGAAGTGCTGGTCGAGGCCGAAGTTCTGCGCTTCCTGGTCGGTGGCGGAGGTCACCAGGTTCCAGCCGGCGCGGCCGCCGGACAGGTGATCGAGCGAGGCGAAGCGGCGCGCCAGCAGGTAGGGATCGTTGTAGCTGGTGGAGACCGTGGAAATCAGGCCGATGCGCTCGGTGACCGAGGCCAGCGAGGCGAGCAGCATCAATGGGTCGAATACCTCGCCGTGGGTGGTGTGCGCGGCGAGCTCGTTGCTCCCCAGCAGGGCGAGGTTGTCGGCGAAGAAGATCGCGTCGAACAGGCCGCGCTCGGCGGTCTGCGCCAGGCGGCGGAAGTGTGCGAAGTCCAGCGCCGCGGTGGGCGCCAGTGGGTGGCGCCAGGCGGCGAGGTGGTGGCCGCTGCCCATCAGGAAGGCGCCGAGGCTGATCTGTGTCTGGCTCATGTTCACCTCAGAAGTCGTAGCGCAGGGTCACGCCGGTCACGCGCGGCTGGCCCGGATAGCCCACGTACAGGCCGTTGGAGGAGGCGATGACCGCCTGGTAGTACTCCTTGTCGAAGGCGTTCTTCACCCACAGGGAGGCGTCCAGCAAGCCGTCGCCGACCTCGTGGCGCAGGCCCACGGAGAAGTTGGCCAGGCCGTAGCCGGGGATCTTCGACAGGCTGGAATTGTCCAGCGTGCCCTCGGCCTCGGAGCGGTAGGCGTAGCTCGCGGTGACGTAGGGTTCGAAGCGGTTGTCCAGTTGCCACTTGTATTCGCCGTTGAGGTTGGCGATCCAGCGCGAGGCGCCCATCACCCGGTCGCCGGAGAGGTCGCAGGTGCTCGGTGCGCCGGGCTGGCTGCTGACTTCGGCCGGGCAGGGTGCGTCCTTGAACGACAGGTAGGTGACGTCGTTGAACGAGCCGTTGACGTTCAGCGTCAGGCCGCGCAGCGGCAGCGCGGTGGCCTCGAACTCCAGGCCGCGCGAGCGCAGGTCGCCGGCGTTGGCCAGCACCTGGTAGCCGGTCACCGAGCCAGCGGGCTGGTAGTAGGTCGTGGCCTGGTAGCCGGTGATGCCAGTCCAGAACAGGTTGGCGTTGAGCTGCAGGCGACGGTCGAAGAGGGTGCTCTTGATCCCCAGTTCGGCGTCGTTGGCGCGCTCGGGGCCGACCAGCAGGGAGTCGGCACCGGCACTGGGCGCGCTGCCGACGCTGAGGTTCACCCCGCCGGATTTCTCGCCGTGGGACAACGAGGCATAGCCGAGCAGGTTATCGTCGAAGGTGTAGCTCAGGCTGAGCAGCGCCGAGGGCGCGGCATTGTGCAGGCTGAGGTCGCCGGAGTCGTAGGCGCCGGCCTGGCTGGCGCGGATCGCCGCCGGGATGCCGCCGACCGCGGCGCCGCCTTGCGGTGCGTAGCGCTCGACCTGCGCCTGCTTTTCTTCATAGGTGCCGCGCAGGCCGACGGTGAAGTCCAGCTTGTCGCTCAGGTGCCAGGTGCCCTGGGAGAACAGGGCGAAGCTGTTGGTGTCGATCCAGCCCTTGCTGGTGCTGCTGACGTTGTTCAGCGCGTTGAAGTTGGCGCCGATCAGGTTGAGGTCGGCCAGCGGGCCGAGGTCGACGAAGTAGCGGTTGTTCAGGCTCTGGCGGAAGGCGTAGGCGCCCACGACGTAGTCGAAGGCGCCACCGGTGGGCGAGGCCAGGCGGATTTCCTGGGAGAATTGGCGGTCGTGGATCTCGTAGCCCAGGTCGCGGATCACCGGTACGTCCAGTTCGTCCGAATCGTTGGCCGGGTTGAAGTGCCAATAGCGGTAGGCACTGATGGACGTCAGCGTGTAGCCGCCATCGAGGTTCCAGTTGGCCTCCACGGAGCTGGCGTTCTGGTGGACGCTGACGTTCTGCCGGCCGTCGATATTCGACTTGCCCAGCACCGGGTTGGCGCCGACCAGCGCGGCGCGGCGCCAGAACTGGCTGGAGGCGCCATAGATCACGCCGCTGCCCTGGCTGGAGTTCTCGCTGTTGTACTCGTTGATCCAGCGCAGGCTGAAATCGTCGTTGGGCTGGAACAGCAATTGGCCGCGCACTCCCTCGCGCTCGCCGCCGAGCAGGGTGCGGCCGTCGGAGAGGTTGTTCAGGTAGCCGTCGTCGCGGGTGCGATAGAGCGACAGGCGCCCGGCGAGGGTGTCGGTCAGCGGGCCGGAGAAACTGCCCTTGCCCTGGAAGTAGCCGTTCTCGCCACCGGAGGTTTCGATGCTGCTCTCGGGGGTGAAGGTCGGTTTGCGCGTGGTGATGTTCAGCACGCCGGCGGTGGTGTTCTTGCCGAACAGGGTGCCCTGCGGGCCACGCAGCAGGTCGAGTTGCTCGATGTCCATCAGGTCGAACACGGCCATGCCGGGGCGGCCGAGGTAGACGTTGTCCAGGTAGATGCCGGCGGAGCCTTCCAGGCCGTCGCTGGCCGGGTTGTTGCCGATGCCGCGCACGGCCAGGCTCGACTGGCGCGCGTGGATATAGGCGACGTTGACGCTGGGCAGCGCCTGCTGCAGGTCCTGGATCTTGTAGATGCGCTGCTTGTCGAGGGTGTCGCCGCTGAGCGTGGTGATCGGTGTCGGCACGTCCTGGGCGTTCTCTTCGCGGCGGCGAGCGGTCACCGTGACCGTCTGCAGAGCATCGGCGCTGGCTTGGCCGTCGGAGCTGGCGGCGCCCTGCTCATCGGCGACGGCGTTGCCAGCGGCCAGCAGCAGCGCCAGGGTCAGTGGATGCAGCGCCAAGCCGGTACGGCTGGTGCGCGAAGGAAGTCTATGCATGGCTTGTCCTTGCAGCGGGGCCGTGGCACGCACGGCTGGAAGTCGGCGGAACGGGGGCTGGTCACCCCTCTGGTCGCTGATGCTAGGCAAGCGCGTTCGAGTACGATGGGCTTTGGCGGACAATCCATGGTCCGCCGCAGACAGAGGCCGCTCTCACAGGGCCAGGGCGAAGCCGGCGACTGGCCGGACGGCAGCCGGTTGCACGGCCAGGCCCAGTTCGCCCTGGCGCCATTGGCCGGGGCTCTGGCCGGTCCAGCGGCGGAAGGCGCGGTTGAAGCTGCTGGGCTCGTTGAAGCCCAGTCGGTAGCAGACTTCGTTGACTGAGCAGTGAGGCTGGCGCAGGTGCGCGAACGCCAGCTCACGCCGCGTTTCCTCCAGCAGTTCGGTGAAGCTGGTGGCATGACGCAGCAAGTGGCGATGCAGGTTGCGCGTGCTCATGCCCAGTTCCCCGGCCACCAGCGCCTGCTGGACTTCGCCGCTGGGCAGCTGGCGCACGATCGACTGGCGCACCTGCTCGGGCAGGTCGTAGCCGGACAGGCGCTTGAGGTAGCTGTTGAGGCTACCGTCGAGGATCAGCGCCAGCTCACGGTTGCCGCTGCGCAGGGGCACATCGAGCAGGGCCGCGTCGTAGTCCACGGCGTTGTGCGCGGCATCGAAGATCAGGCGCTGGCCGAAGCGCGACTCCCAGGCCTCGGCGTCGAGCGGGCGGGGCCGCGCCAGGTGGACGCAACGCACCACGCCCAATCCCCAGATCGAGGTGGCGTGGCGCAGCCCGGAGGCAAGCAGCGCCTCGGTGGCCATCTGTTCGACCTGGGCGCGGGGAATGCGCCGATAGACCAGCCGGCAGACACCGGGACCGCGCTCCAGGCTGACCTGCCCGGAGGTACTGACCACGGGGGAGAAGCGCACCACGCGCTCCAATGCCTCGCCCACGGTCGCACTGCTTTGCAGGGCGAACAGCAGGCCATGGAAGTCCGTGGGCAGGCTGTGCGCGGCGACCTCCAGGCCGAATCCGGGATCGCCCGTGGTGCGTTCGACGGCGCGCCAGAGCGCGCTCATGCGCTCCAGCGGAATGCGCAGGTTGGCGTCCTGCAGTTGCCCCGGATCGATGCCGGCGGTCCGCAGCAGCGGTCTGGGATCGTGCCCGTGGGCCTGCAGGGCGCGGGCAATGACCTGGGCCCAGGTGGCGATGGTGTCGGCGTGCATGTGCGCTACTCGGCTGGAACGGCCCGGCGCCGGTCTGCGACGGTCGTTTGCGGCGTTCGGAGCGCCATCATGGCGAGTTTCGCTTAGCTCATGAAGGAATTGTTTTTATTATTTAAATAACTGGAATGACTAAAAAGTAACGCACTTTGTGCTGGCTGCGACGGCGCGCGGGCTGCCTCCAGAGGCTGTCGCTGCGATGCTTTCCCGGCATGGGAAATATGCCCGCAGGGCAGGGCGGTGCGGTACCCGCCCAGCGCTGGCCGAATCGGCCTCGCTCACAGCGTCCGTGGCTGGCGCGTGAAGATGCGCAGCAGGCCGCGCGCCAGCTCGCGGAACAGGCGGCCGGCGAAGCTGAAGTCGAGCACGCCGGTTTCGTCGACATAGCGCTGCCATTGCTCCGTCAGCGCCCGCAGCCGTTCCGGTTCCTTCTCGGCCAGGTCGTGGATCTCGCCGGGGTCGCGGGTCAGGTCATAGAGCTGCCAGCGGCCGGGACCGTCCGGCTTGGGAATGTACAGCGCCTTCCAGCGACCCTGGCGAACGGCGCGGGCGCGGAACAGCTCCCAGCCGGTGGTTTCATCCTGTGCATGCGGCTCGGCCTCTTCGCCCTGCAGGTAGGCCAGCAGCGAGCGGCCGCGCAGCGGCAGCACTTCGCGGCCCTGGTAGTGGCTGCCCGGATGACGGGTGCCGGCCAGTTCCAGCAGGGTCGGCACGATGTCCATCACCGTGGCGAAGGCATGGCTGATGGTGCCTTGCAGGCGCAGGCCCGGCCAGGTGATGAAGGCCGGCACGCGGATGCCGCCCTGGCTGGTGAAGAGCTTGAACTGGCGCGACGGCGCCGTCGCCGCCTGGGCCCAGCGCGGGCCGTACCAGACATAGGAGTTGGCGCGACCGACGTTTTCCAGGCTGTTGTCATAGTGCTTGCCGATGAAGCGCTGGGCGCGCTTGCCGACGATGGGCAGGGCCTCCAGCGCGGCACCTTCGGCACCGTTGTCGGAGAGGAACAGGATTACCGTGTCCTCCAGCTCGCCGCTGGCGCGCAGGTGTTCCACCACGCGGCCGACGTTCCAGTCCAGGCGATCGACCATGGCGGCGTAGACCTCCATGGCGCGAGCCGACTGCTGCCGGCCGGCTTCATCCAGCTCGTGCCAGTTCGGCGTGTCGGCCACCACCGGGTGGGCCTCCACGTCCTCCGCGATCAGCCCCAGTTCCTTGAGCCGGGCCAGACGTTGCTCGCGCAGCACGTCGGGGCCGCCGTCGTAGCGGCCCTTGTACTTGGCGATCAGTTCGTCCGGCGCCTGCAAGGGAAAGTGCGGGGCGGAGAACGGCAGGTAGGCGAAGAAGGGCCGGTCGTCGTCCGCCGGGCGTTGGTTCAGGTAGTCGAGCAGGCGGTCGGTGAAGGCATCGGAGGAGTAGAAGTCTTCCGGCAGTTCGCTCACCGATTCGAGGCCGTCGCGGTAGGTGCCTTCGACCGCGTGCAGCAAGCGTGGCATCTGGTGTGGAGGAACGTCGGGCGACCAGCCGTAATGATTGTGCGCCGCTCCTTCGAGGGTGAACGAGCGCTCGAAGCCGCGCGCCGCCGCCGAGGTTTCCGCCGTGCGGCCCAGGTGCCACTTGCCGGAGATCAGCGTGTGGTAGCCGGCATCGCGGAGCAGCTCGGCGAGGCTCACCACACGCTGGTTGATGTGGCCTTCATAGCCGGGGTTGCGGCGGATGGTTTCGTCGCTGAACTCGGCCATCGCACCAATGCCGGCGAGATGATGGTCGGTGCCGGTCAGCAGCATCGCGCGGGTTGGCGAGCAGGCCGAGGCGGCATGGAAATCGGTGAGGCGCAGTCCGGCGGTGGCCAGGGCATCGAGGTGCGGTGTATCGATCTCGCCGCCGAAGGCGCCGAGGTCGGAGAAACCCAGGTCGTCGGCGACGATCAGCAGGAAGTTCGGGCGTTTGCTCATGTGCATCTCGCGAAGGGAATGGCGGCCACCGGCGCAGGCCGGGCGCAGTGCCGCGCCACGAGCCGTTGCATCGGTATTCGGGTGTGAATCGCCGGGCCGATATATCAACGTCGCTATCGATGCCTTCAGGCGATAAGGGCGTCCATTAAAGGGCGCGCCTCAGCCCGCCGGCCAGTGCCTTCGAGGAATACTTTTCATGCCTTTGCGGCATCTTCCCGGCAGGCCTGGCGCGACGATACGCAACCCGACTTTTCATGGACCGGGGGAGTCGCGAAGCTCTACCGAATCCGCCTTGCTTCGGCGGGTGGCGCACGGCCGAACAGTCGCTTGAACTACTGGTTGAGCAGCGCGGTGCCGCGCTCTTCCGCCCTGAGTGTCAGGACCTCGACGCCGTCGGCGGTTACCGCCACGGTATGTTCGAACTGGGCGGACAGCTTGCCGTCGAGGGTCACCACGGTCCACTCATCCGCCAGTGTTTTCACGCCCGCGCGCCCTTCGTTGAGCATGGGCTCGATGGTGAAGACCATGCCCTCCTTGAGCACCAGCCCGCTGCCCGGCCTGCCGAAGTGCAGGACCTGCGGCGGCTCGTGCATCTCGCGGCCGATGCCGTGCCCGCAATAGTCGCGCACGACCGAATAGCCGTGCTGGCGGGCATGCCGCTCGATCGCATGGCCGACATCGCCGAGCGTTGCGCCGGGCTTCACCGCATGGATGCCTTTCCACATGGCTTCGCAGGTGACGCGGACCAGGCGCCGGGCCGACGGCTCGACGGCGCCCACCAGGTAGGTCTTGCTCGAATCGGCGATGTAGCCGTTCTTCTCCAGCGTGATGTCGAAGTTGATGATGTCGCCGTTGCGGATGCGCTGGTCGGCGGACGGCACACCATGGCACACGACCTGGTTGGCCGAGGAGTTGAGTACATAGGCGAAGCCGTACTGGCCCTTGCTGGCGGGCCTGGACGCGAGGTCGTGGGTGATGAAGTGCTCGACCCGGTCATTCACTTCCAGTGTCGTCATGCCTTCCAGCGCCAGGGAGTCCACGAGCTCGAAGACTTTGGCGAGCAGTTTCCCCGACTGCGCCAGGAGGGCCAGCTCCTGCGGCGTCTTGATCATTTTGCAGCGCCCGCGAGGGGATACGTCACCCCGGCTTCCTGGAGTTCGCGGGTGACGATTTCATTGAAGCTCAGCGTCGGGTTGAGCTCGCACAGCATGCCGATCTTTATCCAGAAAGCCGCCTGCGCGTTGATCGAGCGGCAGCCCACCGTGCTGGCGCGGCGGAGCTGGTCGTGGAGTTCGTCGTCGAGATTGATGATGCCCATCGAGCGATGTCCTATATGATTCATAACAGAATATATATTAATCGTATTGAATGACGCGGGAGGATGCAACGTCAGGCGTCGGACAGCCTGACCTGCCGCGGCGGGGCATAAGGTTATGCGCGAATGTTCTGCAAGATTTTCCTCGCTCGCTCCACAGGGATTCAGCAGGCACACCTGCCTGAATGTCTGGGAGTGGAGTGGATGGAAGAATCTTCAGCGGGTTGGGACGCGCTGCGTCAGCAACTGGAACGGGACCGTTTCGGCCGCGCCGAATGGCCGACATGGGTGCTGCTGGTGGGAGTGCAACTGGCCTGGTTCGGCTTGCTCTGGGCCAGCGCATGGCTGGGTCGCTGGCCGACCACCGTGCTGCTGGTGCCGGTGGTGACCTTGTGGATGTCGGTGCAGCACGAGTTGCTGCATGGCCATCCCACCCGGTTGAACTGGCTGAACAAGCTGCTGGGTTATGCACCCTACGCACTCTGGTATCCCTACACGCTGTACCGCGACAGCCATCTCGCCCACCACGACGACGAGGCGCTGACCCTGCCCGGTGTCGATCCGGAAAGCCGTTATGTCGCCCTCGCGCGCTGGGCGCGCCTGTCGTCGTTGTCCCGTACGCTGCGCTGGGTGGACAAGACTGTGCCTGGCCGTCTGCTGATCGGCGCGCCGCTGGCGTTGCTGGGCATGGCCGGGGAAGAGGGCCGGCGCTTGCTGCGCGGCGAGCGGCAGGCCTGGCTGATGTGGGGCACCCACGGTCTGTTGTGCGTGGCGCTGCTGGCGTTCGTCGAGCACTTCAGCACGTTGTCGGCGATGCAGTACGTGGTGTGGGTCAGCGTCCCGGCGCTGGCGCTGGCGATGCTGCGTTCCTTCTACGAGCACCGCCCGGCTGCCGCACCGCAGCAGCGCAGTGTGCTCAACGAAGCCGGCTGGCCGTGGCGCTGGCTGTTCCTCAATCTCAACCTGCACTTGGTCCACCACGACCTGCCGTGGCTGCCCTGGTACCGTTTGCCGGCGGTGTATCGCGAGCGCCGGGGATTCTGGCTGGCGCGTAGCGGCGGCTTCCTCGTGCGGGGCTACGGTGAATTGATCCGCCGGCACGCGCTGCGCCCGGTGGACAACCCGCAACATCCCTTCGCCGGACTGGAGCGCTCGGCATGATCACAGGTGTGGCCGAACTGCCGATGTACCCGGCGCCCGAGGCGATCCACGCCGCCAGCGAACGGTGGATCGCGCGGACCCTGGAATTGCTCGATGCACAGCGCAAGCCCTGGCGGGGCGACGATCTTCATGCGTTGTTCCGCGCGCCGGACCTGCTGTTCACCCAGACCTGCGGCTACCCGCTGATGACCGCGCTGCGTGGGCAGGTGCAACTGGTGGGCCGGCCGGATTTCAACCTTCCCCACAGTGGCGGCGGCGAGCATTGCAGCCTGCTGCTGGTGCGCGCCGATGATCCACGGGCCGACCTTGATGCACTACGCGGCTGCCGCGGGGCAGCCAACAACAGCGACTCGAATACCGGCATGAATCTGCTGCGCCATGCCCTGGCGCCCTGGCAGCGTGATGGACGCTTCTTCGGCGAGTTCGCCTGGAGTGGCAGCCATCGCCAGAGCTTGCGCTGGCTGCGCGAGGGCAGGGCGGACCTGATCGCCGTGGACAGCGTGACCTTCGCCTACCTGCAGCTCCACGCCACGGAGGAAACCACCGGTGTGCGCCTGCTGCAGCGCAGCGCGCCAAGTGCCGCGCTGCCCTACATCAGCGCCGCTGATGCCGCGCAGGCGGCGAGGATTCGCGATGCGCTCAACGCCGCGTTGGAAGCGCTGCCCGAGGTGGCCGCCACGCTGCGTATCCGCCGGGTCCTGCCGGCCAGCGAAAGCGACTACGAGCCCTTGCTGGAGTACCAGAGCGAGGCCACGGCCCGGGGCTTCGCGGCGCTGCATCCCGGCGCCTGAAGGTTTCGCGCTGGTGCATAGCGAAGCTGATATTTGGATATAATAAGCTGCTACAAAGCTATTTTTAAAGAATAAGACGCCTTGCTAGGATGCCTCCACCGGATCACCGGACTCCCCTGCATCATTCCTGTTCCTGGAGCCGACATGTCCGGTGCCGACAATTCCCATGGCCACGTGGTGGGCCTGCTGTTCCGCCAGCACTACGACTGGCTCCAGGGCCGGCTGCGCCGGCACCTGGAGTCCGGCGCCAGCGCCGAAGACCTGGCCGCCGAAACCTTCGTCCAGCTCCTCGCCAGCCCCGCGCTGGCGCCCATCCGCGAGCCGCGCGCGCTGCTCACCACCATTGCCCGCCGGTTGCTGTTCCAGCTGTGGCGGCGGCGCGACCTGGAGCGCGCCTATTTCGACAGCCTCGATCCCGATGCGGCGGATGAGCGTTCCCCGGAACAACTGGCCGAGCTGCTGGAGGCATTGCAGCGCATCGACCAGTTGCTCGACGGTCTGCCGGGCAAGGTCAAGGCGACCTTCCTGCTGTCGCAGATCGACGGCCTGACCTATCCGGAGATTGCCCGCACCCTCGGCATTTCCCAGCGCTCGGTAAGCGACTACATGACCCGGGCGCTGCAACGCTGCCTGAAGGCGAGCCTGTCATGAGCGGCGAACAGGAACAGGCGCTGCTCATCGAGCAGGCCACCCGCTGGTTGGTGCTGCTGCGTTCCGGTCACGCCAGCCACGAGGATCTGCGTGCCTTCGCGCAGTGGCGTGCGCGGGATGCTCGCCATCAGCAGCTATGCGACCAGCTCGAACGCACCCTCGGGGTATTCCGCGTTGCCCAGGAGCAGGGCGTGCGCGGCGAACAGCTGCAGCGCACCCTGAGCGCCGCCGGGGCCAGCCGCCGTCGTGTGATGCGGGGGGCGCTGGTAGGCGCGGGCGTCATGCTCGGCGCCGGGCTGCTGGCCAACCGGCAACTGCCGTTGGATGAGCTGACGGCGGACCTGCACACCGCCACCGGCCAGCGCCAGCGAATCAACCTGGACGATGGCAGCGAGCTGGTGCTCAACGCCCGCAGCGCGGTCGATCTCGACTTCTCCGCGCAACGCCGGGTGCTGCGGCTGCGGCGCGGAGAAATCCAGCTGAGGGTGGCCGCCGACCGGCGGCCGCTCCTGGTGGTCAGCCCCTTCGGCCAACTGGCCAGTCAGGGTGGCCGCCTGCAACTGCGGCTGGAGACCGACCGCTGCGCCGTCACCGCGCTGGACGCCTCGCTGGAGCTGGTGACGCTGGCCGGCGAACGCCTGCAACTGCCGCGCCGCCAGCAGGTCAGCTTCGACCGCTTTGCCTTCGCCATGCCAGCGCCGTTGCAAGGCGGCGAGGGCGCCTGGGTGGACGGGCTGCTGGAGGTGCGCAACCAGCGCCTGGGCGAAGTGCTCGACGCGTTGCGGCCATACCGCAGTGGCGTGCTGCGCGTCGATCCGGCGGTGGCGGAGCTGCGCGTCAGCGGCCTGTTCCGTCTCGACGACAGCGACCAGGCCCTGGATGTGCTGGCGCGCACCTTGCCGATCCGCATCGCGCGCCGCACGGCGCTGTGGGTGAGTGTGGGGCCTGCCTGAGAGGCGCCGCCTTCCGCCGGCGGTTCTAAGGACATAACCAAACGATCTGCAAGTTTCCCGTTCGCCGCTGCACATCCATGACGTGAGCGCCGCCCCTTGCGGCGCATTGTTTGGGGGAGTCATGTCGCGTCATTCCGTTTTCGTTCGCAAGGCCGGGGCCTTCGCCCTGGGTTCTCTCGCTGCGCTGTACCTGGGCTCGGCGCTCGCCGCCGGTCCTGCGCAGGCCTATCACATCGCGCCCGGTCCGCTGGATGAGGTGCTGCTGTCGATCAGCCGGCAGAGCGGCCAGGTGATTTCCTTCACCCCGGAGCTGGGCCATTACTCGTCGGCGGCCGTGGATGGCACCTATTCGGCGCAGCAGGCGGTGGACGCCGCGCTGCGCGGCACCGGCCTGCAGTTGCAGGTAAGCGAGGATGGCGCCTTCGTCGTGCGCAAGTCCGGCAAGCCCCAGCGCGCCTCCGGCGCAGCAGTGGATTCGAGCACGCCGACCCTGGATCGCGTGGTCGCCATCGGCACCCGCCGGCAAGACGCCACCGCGCTCACCAGCAGCGCGCCGGTTGACGTGATCGATGCCAAGGAGCTGGTGCAGACCGGCGCCACCAGTCTCAACCAGGCGCTGTTCCAGCTGCTGCCCTCGTTCAACTTCCCGCAGAACCAGAGCGCCACGCGCGGCCAAGACCCGAAAGGCGCGTCGCTGCGCGGCCTGTCGCCGGACCAGACGCTGGTGCTGGTCAACGGCAAGCGCCGGCACGCCTCGGCGGTGGTGAACATCTCCGGCGGCGTGCCCTTCATCGGCGCGCAGTCGGTGGACCTGGATATGATCCCGATCAGCGCCATCGACCACGTCGAAGTGCTGCGCGATGGCGCCTCGGCACAGTACGGCTCGGACGCCATCGCCGGGGTGATCAACATCGTTCTCAAGGAGCGCGACAGCGGCGGCCAGGCCACCACGCAACTGGGCAAGTTCAGCCAGGGTGACGGCTTCAGCAAGTCCGCCGATGGTTGGGCTGGCCTTGCGTTGCCGGGGGATGGCTTCCTCACGCTGAGCTTCAACGGGCTGAACAACAAGCCCGACGATATCGGCGAGAAATACTACGCCGACGGCGAGTTGCAGGACCCGCGCTGGGGCGGCGCGAGCCGGGAGAAATTCAACCTCGCGGCCAACGGCGAGATCGGCCTGAGCGATGCCTGGCGCCTGTACAGCTTCGGCACCTTCGGCCGCGACACTTCGTACAACAACACGCCGCCGCTGCTGGCCGGCAGCCCGAACAACGTGCCGCAGATCTACCCCGAAGGCACCATTCCGCAGTACCGCTACCACTACGAGGACGCCTCGCTGACCTTCGGTTCGCGCTACGAGGACGAGTCCCTCGGGCGCTTCGACCTGTCCGCCACCTATGGCCGCGACAAGCACACCGAGCGCGCCTCGGACACGGTCAACCCGAGCTACGGCGTGGCCAGCCCGACCAGCTTCGACGTCGCCACCCTGATCAACGAGCAGACCAACCTCAACGCCGACTACAGCCGCGACGTGGACGTGGACTGGGCCTTCAAGCCGGTGACGCTGTCCGCCGGCCTGGCCTGGCGCGACGAGCGCTATCGCCTGGAAGAGGGCGACTTCGCCTCCTATTCCTTCGGCGGCATCGATGGCGTGCAGGTCGGCGCGGTGCAGGCTTCGGGCCTGATGCCGGACGACGCGGCCACCTACACCCGCCAGGTTCGCGGGCTTTACCTGGGGCTGGAAAACCAGCTCACCGAACGCTTCCAATTCGGCCTCGCCGGGCGCACCGAGCACTATTCGGACTTCGGCACCACCACCACCGGCAAGGTCTCCGCACGCTACGAGCTGACCCCGCAACTGGGCCTGCGCGCGACCATCAACAACGCCTACCGCGCTCCGACCCTGGGACAGATCGGCACCTCCTGGACCACCACCACCAACGTCGGCGCCGACGGCAACCCGGTGCTGACCCGCATGCTGCCGGTCGACAACCCGGCCGCCCGCGCGCTGGGGGCGCAGAAGCTTAAGCCGGAGAAGTCCGACAACTACTCCCTGGGCCTGGTCTGGCGCCCGAGCGAGCAGGCCTCGCTGACCGTGGACGCCTACCAGATCGATATCCGCGACCGCATCCTCTACAGCGGCGGCATCTACGGGCCGGAGGCCGAGCGCATCCTCACCGAAGCGGGCTATGGCCAGTACAGCTGGGCGCAGTTCATGACCAACGCCGCCGACACCCGCACCCGTGGCGTGGACGTGGTGGGCAAGTACAACCTGGAGCTGGGCGCCTACGGCAATCTCGCGCTGTCCGCCGGCTACACCAAGACCCGCACGCGGGTGGAGAAGATCCACGAGAACCCCAACGGCTTCGTCACCGTCACCCGCGAATCCGAGGGCTACCTGGAGCATGGCTATCCCGAGGACAAGCTGGTGCTCGGCGCCGTGCACAGCTACGGCCCCTGGACCTTCAGCCTCTACGAGACGCGCTTCGGCCGCTACCGCAAGTACGCCTCGGACGCGAGCGCCGCGCAGTACGACCAGACCTTCTCCGCGCAGTGGATCACCGACCTGGACATCAACTACGCGTTCAACCGCAGCCTGAAGCTGTCGGTCGGCGCCAACAACCTCTTCGACAGCCACCCGGACAAGTACAACGAGCAACTGCGCCAGACCCCGGCGCAGCAATACAGCTTCCTCTCGCCGGCCGCTCCCGAGGGCACCTTCTACTACACCAAGCTCACCTACGACTTCTGACCGGGAGGGGCGCGCCTGCTGGCGCGCCCGCGACCTGATCACACCACGAGGAACCTTCGATGCATCCGATCAAACGCTGGCTGGGAGGCGCCGCTGTCGCCCTCGGTCTGCTCGCCACGGGCGTGCAGGCGGCCGATGAGCGCGCGCCGATTCATTTCGGCGAACTGACCTGGGAAAGCGGCAACCTGATCACCGAGGTGCTGCGCCTGCTGGTGGAAGCGGGCTATGGCTATCCCACCGACACGCTGCCCGGCAGCACGGTGAGCCTGGAGGCGGCGCTGGCGCGCAACGACATCCAGGTCATCGGCGAGGAATGGGCCGGGCGCAGTCCGGCCTGGGTGAAGGCGCAGGCCGAGGGCAAGGTCTTCGGTCTGGGCGACATCGTGAAGAACGCCGACGAAGGCTGGTGGGTGCCGGCGTACGTGATCCACGGCGATGCCGCGCGCGGGATCGAGCCCCTGGCGCCGCAGCTGCGCTCGGTCGCCGATCTGCCGCGTTACCGCGAGGTGTTCCGCGATCCCGAATCGCCGGACAAGGGCCGTTTCCTCAACAGCCCCACCGGCTGGACCTCCGAGATCGTCAACTCGCAGAAGCTCAAGGCCTATGGGCTGACCGACAGCTTCACCAACTTCCGCACCGGCTCGGGCGCGGCGCTGGATGCCGAGATCGCCTCGTCGATCCGCCGTGGCAAGCCGGTGCTGTTCTACTACTGGTCGCCGACCCCGCTGATGGGCCGCTATCAGCTGGTGCGCCTGGAGGAACCGGCGTTCGACGCCGAGGCCTGGAAGACGCTGGCCGATGCGAAGAATCCCAACCCGCGCGGCACCCGCTCGATGCCGGCGCGCCTGTCGGTGGGCGTGTCGGCGGCGTTCCACCGCGACTATCCGGAGCTGGTGGCCCTGTTCGAGAAGGTCGACATTCCCATCGGTCTGCTCAATGCCTCGCTGGCGAAGATGAGCGAATCGCGCCAGCCGCCCCGCGATGCCGCCCGCGACTTCCTGCGGGCCAATCCGCAGGTCTGGCAGGGCTGGGTGGCGGACCCGGCGCGCGCCCGGATCGAGGCGGCGCTGTGAGTTCGAGCTTCCCGCAGGGCCTGCACCATTCCATCGCGGAACCGGTCAACCACCGGGTGGATAGCCTGGTGCTGAACTATGGCGACCAGTTGCGACAGTTCTCGGAGAGCCTGCTGCAACTGGTCACGTTGCTGGAAAACCTCCTGCGCCTGCCGCCCTGGTGGTTGCTGCTGGCGGCGCTCGGCCTGCTCGCCTGGCACGCCGGGCGCAGCTGGAAGAGGGCGCTGGTACTGGTGGGGCTGCTGTTCCTGATTGGCGTGGTCGGTCTGTGGGACAAGCTGCTGCAAACCTGCGCGCTGGTGCTGGTCGCCACCGCGTTGTGCGTGCTGATCGGCGTTCCCCTCGGCGTGCTGCTGGCCTTCCGGCCCACGCCCCGGCGCGTACTGATGCCGCTGCTGGACGTCATGCAGACGCTGCCCAGTTTCGTCTACCTGATCCCGGTGCTGATGCTGTTCGGCCTGGGCAAGGTGCCGGCGATCTTCGCCACGCTGATCTACGCCTTGCCGCCACTGGTGCGGCTCACCGACCTCGGCCTGCGCCAGGTCGATCCGTCGGTGCGCGAGGCGGCCCGCTGCCTGGGGGCCAGCCGTTGGCAGCGCCTGCGCCACGTCGAGTTGCCGTTGGCGCTGCCCAGCCTCATGGCCGGCCTCAACCAGACGGTGATGATGGCGTTGTCGATGGTGGTGGTTGCCTCGATGATCGGCGCGCGCGGCCTGGGCGAGGATGTGCTGGTCGGCATCCAGACCCTGGACGTGGGCCGCGGCGTGGAAGCCGGTCTGGCGATCGTCGCCCTGGCTGTGGTGATCGACCGGGTGACCCAGGGCTATGGCCGGGCGGCGCGCTGAAGGCGTTCCGGCGGAGCCGGATAGCTGCCGGTAGGCGGTCTATTGCGCTGACGGAACAATCGCCATCAGAGTGGATGATGGCGATTGAATATTACTGCGGGTTCGGCGAGCATCGGCGGCTTTCCCAGACAAAGGACGTCCCATGCACGCATTGAAAAGCCTGTTCCTCCTCGGTGTGGTTTCCCTCGCTGGCTGCGCGAGCCAGCCCGCCGTGCCGCCGCCGGAATACCCGGGGCTCGAGGTGTCGGACAAGATCGCCATTCACGATCTGCGACCCAAGACCGAAAGCGAGAAGGAAATCTTCAGCCTGCTGCTCACCAGCGATGCCTACGGCATCTATCGCGTGCCGGACGCAGCCACCAAACCGACCGGCATGCGCCTGCTGGCCCATCGCGCCTACGAGGCCTTCCCGGAGCTGGGCAGCCAGCCGACGATCGAAGTGGAGCACTTCGTGACCTACGCGAACATGCAGTCGCGGCTGCGTACCAGTGCGGTCCTGGCCGGCCTTACCGGTCCTATCGGCGTCGCGCTGATGAGCAAGGATCTGCCGGCCAGCGACGTGCGCACCACTCAGGTCGACAGCGCGCTGTTCGAGCAGACCGCCGGCGACGAGGAGTACACCCGCGCGTATTTCACGGCCGAGGAAAACCCGGCGAAGGCGCCGGTGAATCTCATCTACATCGACACCCAAATGCTCGGCAAGCGCGTGGCCAGCCGTTGCCTGGTTCCGCCCGTGGCTGGCAAGCCAAATCTCTACCTGGTGGAAGCGCTCGACATGTGCATCGCCAACCATCTCGCGCTGTACCGCACCAAGAGCGCGGACACGGCCGCCAAGTGAGGCGCTCGGCAGGACACCCGGATCTGCAGCGTCTGCCGGCGGCCGGCTGAACGCGCGGATCCTGGGGCGCCGACAACCGGGAGCGGTTGCCGGCGCGGTCCTCAGTAGGTGGCGCGCACTGTCAGCATGACGTTGCGTGGGTCGCCGTAGACGTTGCCGTAGGTGGAAGTGCCGACGGTCTGGTAGTACTTCTTGTCGAACAGGTTGTTGCCGTTGAGCGCGACATTCCAGTGCTCGTCCACCTGGTAGTCCACCAGGGCGTTCCAGATCGCATAGCCGCTTTGCTGGTAGTCGAACGGTACGTTGCTCTGCACCACGTTGCCGTTGCTGTCGTAGGTGGAGGCGGTGCCACTGACCTTGGTTGCGCTCTGGATATCGACCCCACCGCCGACCCTGAACTTCGACCAGTCGCCGGGCAGGCGGTAGGTGCTGAACAGCTTGGCCATGTGCTTGGGTGTGATGGTGCTCAGCTCGCCACCGTCGGTGCGGTTCTTGTTGAGGTTCAGGGTGTAGCTGGCCATCAGCATCCAGTCCGGCAGCAGCTCGCCGGAGATTTCCATGTCGATGCCCTTGCTGGTCACTTCGCCGCCGTTGACGTAGCAGCAGTTGCCGCCGAACAGCACTGATGTGGCGTCGTAGTTCGGGTCCAGCACGGCCTGGTCTTCGCGCTTGGTGTAGTAGAGCGCCACGCTGGTATTCACTGCGCCGCCGAACAGCTCGCCCTTCAGACCGGTTTCGTAGGTCTTGCCGGTCATGGGGTCGAGGGTGCTGCCGCTGCCCAGGGGGCCGGCCATGTAGTTCTGCTGCGGCTTGAAGATTTCCGCGTAGCTGGCGTAGGCGGCCCATTCATCGGTGAGGTCGTAGACGATGCCGCCGAACGGGGTGGTCTTGGTCGGCTCGCGCATGTCGACGCGCGACTGCACGTTCCAGGTGCCATTGGCCAGGCTCTGATACGTCTGGTCGAACTTGTAGCGCTGCACCCGCGCGCCGAGGATCAGGTGCAGCGGCTCGGCCAGCTGCAGGCGCAGGCTGGAGTAGAGGCCGTACTGGGTCTGGCTGTTGGGGCTGTAGTCGCGGGTAATGTCCGGGCGCACGCCGGGGTCGGTCCAGGGCGTGGAGTTCGGGTCGAACACGTCCACCGCGCCGCCGGCGCTGGCAAAGCGGGGGGTGCCTTGCCAGCGGCTATCGATGTCCTGGTAGTCGCCGCCGACGGTGAGCTGGTGGTTCAGGCCGAACAGGCTGAAGTTGCCCGAGACGTTGGCGTCCCAGAGGTTCTGCTCGCTCCACTGGGTGATCCAGGTGCCGTAGCGGGTGACGCCGGTGCCGGTCACCGGGTTCACCGAGCCCAGGGTGGTGGCGTTGTTGGTCTCGATGGTGTCGTAGATGTTGGTGTAGCTGAGGTTGAGCTTCCAGTCGTCGTTCAGGCGCTGGTCGACCTTGGCGAAGTATTCGCGGGAGAAGCCGTCGGCATAGGCCCAGGTGGTGGACAGCCCGGTGTGGCGCGGCAGGCCAAGGTCGGCGCCGTCGCTGTAGCGCGGCAGGGCGGAAGCGGTGCCGGTCTCGTGGACCTTGTTGAAGCGCAGGCCGGCGGTGAGCAGGGTCGAGTCGGTCAGGTCGGCTTCCATCACCCCGTAGACCAGCGGCTTGTCGGTGGCGCGGTTGTCGACGAAGTACTGGCGGTCCTGGTAGGCCACTACCATGCGCCCACGCAGCTTGCCGTCGAGGCCCATGGGGCCGGTGACGTCCAACTCGCTGCGGTAGTTGTCCCAGCTGCCGGCGGAGGCGCTGAACTTGAGCTGGTAGGTGTCCAGCGGGCGCTTGCGTACGAGGTTGATGATGCCGCCCGGATCGCCGGTGCCGCCGAATAGCGCCGAGCTGCCGCGCAGCACTTCGACGTGGTCGAACTCGGCCATGTCGTAGACGTTCGAGGAATAGAACGAGCCGGCGGTGGTGCCCAGGGCCATGGGCGCGGCGCCGTCGAGCTGGATGTTCTGGATGGCGAAGCCGCGCGAGTAGAAGTCCTGGATGCGGAAGGTGTTGCTCTGCACGGTGATGCCCGGCACGGCCTTCATGGCGTCGTTGAGGTCGGCGATCTGGCGGTCGTCCATCAGTTGGCGGGTGATCACCGAGACCGATTGCGGAGTCTCCTTCAGCGAGGTCGGCGTCTTCGAGCCGACGCTGGTCAGGCCCGGCGTGTAGCTGCCGGAGTTCTCCGTGGCCTGGCCCATGCCCTGGCCCATGATGGTGGTCTCGCTCATTTCCAGGGCGCTGTCGTCCTTGGGAATCACCACCAGTTGGTAGCGGTCGCCGTTGCCTTGCGTCGTGCTGAGTCGCGCGGCGAGGCCGCTGCCCATCAGCATCAGGTCCAGCGCTTCCTCGGCGCTGTAGTTGCCGCGCACGGCCTGGCTGTGGCGGTCGCGGGTCAGCTCGGCGTCGGCGGCGAGCAGCAGGCCGGTCTGCGCGGCGAGCTCGTTGAGCTGGCGGGCGAGGGGGCCGGCGGGGATGTCGAAGTTCTGCCGCTGGGCTTGCTCGGCGATTGCGGTGGAGGGCACCGAGAGCGGGCCGACGGCGGCGAGGCTCAGGGCGATGGCGAGAAACAGGGGATGCTTTTTGCTCGGGAAGTGCTGGTCTTGGCGTGACATTCCGGTTCCTTGGCGTCCGGTTATTAGGGGTGTTTCCTAGTAATCCGAAGCAGGACGGAAAATCGGAACCATTCTCGAAAACTTTTTTCCCAGGGTAAGCCGCCTGGCCTGGCGGACCGCTGGAGGTTCGCGAGCAAGCTCGCTCCTACAGGCTGACTGCGCGCTCTTCGTAGGAGCGAGCTTGCTCGCGAATAGAGGTGCCGGGTCGGCTAGCTGCGCGGGACCACCGTCACCCACCAGTCGAAGCGGCGCTGCACGCGCACCGGCAGGGCTTCTTCGAGCTGCGCCAGGGCCTGGTCGGTGTTGGCCAGCGAGAAGCTGCCCATGACGCGCAGATTGGCCACGGCCGGATCGACGCCGAGATGCCCGCGCCGGTAACCGCCCAGCTCCTCGATGAACTGCGACAGCGGCATGTCCTCGGCCAGCAGCAGACCCCGGCTCCAGGACTCGCGGCGGATCTCGGCGGGGGTCAGCGGATCGCTGTCCCGGGCATCGAAGATCACGGCCTGGCCCGCTTGGACGACAAGGCTGCGACCACTGTCCTGGCAGGTCGTGCGCACGGCGCCCTGGTACACGTTGAGTTGGGTGCGAGGGCCATCCTCGCGCACGCTGAAGCGCGTCCCGAGTGGCTGCAGGAGTCCTGCGCGGGTGCGCACCTGGAACGGGCGGCTGTCGCCGTGGCCGGTCTCGATCAGCACTTCACCGGCATACAGCACCAGCTCGCGGCGTGAGGCATCGAAGTCGACGTCCAGCGCGCTGCCGGTGTTCAGCCACAGGCGCGTGCCGTCGCTGAGCTGTTCGCTGCGGCGCTCGCCGATGGCGGTGCGGTATTGGGCGCGCCAGGCGTACAGGCCGTCGAGGGCGTCGTGTCGCCAGGCGAGCCAGCCGAATACACCCGCGCCCGCCAGCACGCTGAACTGGCTGAGCAGCCGCCGCCGCGTCTGCTTGCCGGTGCGCAGGGTGGCAAGTGTCTGGTGCGCCTCCTTTCCCTGTTGCTGCAGGTCGCCGAAGCGCTGGCCGATGCGCTCGACGTAGCTCCACGCCAGGCGTTGCGCCTCGCCCTGGTCGATCCAGCCGCGCCATTGCGCGCGCAATTCCAGGTCGCCGGGAGCGGCCTGGAGGCGGGCATACCATTGCGCCGCCAGTTCCAGGGTGGCGTAGTCGAAACCTGCGCGCTCGCTCACAGCAGCACGCCGTCCAGCTCCGCTTCCAGCAGGGCGCACTGGAACATGCCTTGGGCGATGTACTTGGTCACCGTGCGCACGGACACGCCCAGGCGCTCGCCGATCTCGGCGTAGCCCATGCCCTGCAGCTGGGACAGGGTGAAGGCTTCGGCGACCTTGGGTGGCAGGCGTTCGAGCATGTCCTGCAACTGGCCGAGGGTCTCGAGGATGATCGCCTGGTGTTCCTGGGACGGCCAATGGCTTTCCGGCACCATGGCCAGCGCTTCCAGCCAGGCCTTTTCCAGCTGCTTGCGGCGCCAGAAGTCCACGCACAGATGCAGCGACACGCGGCTCAGGTAGGCCCGGGCGTGCAGGTCGCTGTCGAATTCCCGTGGCTGCACCAGCAGGCGTACGAAGACGTCCTGGGCCAGCTCCGCGGCGTCGCTGGCGTTGCCCAGCCGGCGCGTGATCCAGTGCTGGATCCAGCTGTGATTCTCCAGGTACAGGTCGGCCACTTTGGCTCGGTAGGCGCAGGCGATGGGGTGGGTCATGGAAGGCCAGGCAAGAGGGTTCGGCGCAAATGCGAATTATTATCAAAATAACCGAAGGCCCGGCCTCAGGGCAATAACGCAGGCAGGAAATGATGGCGTGGCGATGTCGCCGGCATAGCGGGTGCACCGAGGCGCAAGGGCCTTCGAGCCCTTCGCGACGGCGGTGATCGGGGAAGACCCCGGGCGACGCTGGTCGTCCCGGGAAGTGAGTGCAGCGTTGCCCGGACGAACCGGGTCGGGCAACGCCGGCTTTCGCTTCAGCGCTTGATCTTCGGCTTCGGCCGACCCTGCACGCACTTGAAGCGCGGGTTGGACTTGCAGATCACGTAGAGCCGCCCACGGCGCTGTACCACCTGGCAATCGCGATGGCGCCGCTTGGCGGTTTTCAGCGAGGCGAGGACTTTCATCACGCCCCCTTGTTGCCGACGAAGCCGGCGAAGCGCTTGTTGAAGCCCGCCACGCGGCCCTCGGATTTGCTCTTGCGCTGTTCGCCGGTGTAGATCGGGTGCGAGGCGCTGGAGACGTCCAGGGTCATGTAGGGGTAGGTCTTGCCGTCGGTGTGGGCGTGGGTCTTGTCCGTCTGCACGGTCGAGCGGATCAGGAAGAACACATCGGCGGAGGTGTCGTGGAACAGCACTTCGCGGTATTCGGGATGGATGCCTGGTTTCATGACGAATCTCCTCTGTTTGCAATGTAATAATATTACACTTTCGCGGAGTCGATTCGCAACGGGCGCCGTTTCCCGGTGGTCGGATCGGCCCTGGCTCAGCGCTCCAGGTCCAGCCGCTGATGCCATTGGGCGATGGACTCTTTCGGGTAGCCGGCGAACTGAAGATCGTGCGGGCCGGCCTGCACTTCCACCCAGCCGGCCTTCGAACGCAGCAGCAGGTGCGTGTGTTCCGGCGGCACGGGCAGCGCGGTATCGATAGCCGAGGCGAAGGGATGGATCAGCTCCGGCCACTGCGCGTCGTACAGCCACAAGCCGCTGCCGCACTGGCTGCAGAAATGCCGTTCGGCGCCGCTGGTGTGCGTGCGCGCGCCCGGTTCACGGATCTTCGCGTGGTAGATGCTGATGTGCTTGCGCCCGCGCACCTTCAGGCTGGCGGCATCGCCGCCGAGATTGATCGCATAGCCTCCGCCGCCCTGCGTCTTGCGGCAGATCGAGCAATAGCAGCGCTGGTAGGGATAGGGATGGGCGCTGTGCAGACTGAATGTCACGGCGCCGCAGTGGCAGGAACCTTCAAGCAACATCGCAGCTCTCCTGGGGGGATGGTTGAGGGTGGCCCCCGGGAATCTCCCGTTGACTCACTCCGTTCGCCGGATTCGCCGGCGCGTTTCGGGGCGAAGGCGCATCGCGTTGCCGGAAACAGTGCACGACTCGGCGAAGGACAATGGGTTAGCTTAGCGGCGACAAATCATCCGACGATGCATGGAGGCAACACGAACGATGTCCGAGACAGCCATCACCCTGCGTGTGCAGTTCCGCGATGAAGCACGGGCGCAACATGTTCTGGGCAGTCTTGCCGAAGCGGCCGGCAACCATGGCCACGAGCTGTCGGCGAGCCTCGCCGCCCTGGCGCCGGTGGGGAGCCACGGGCCCGAGCAGACGATCGATATCGAGCACATGGAGCGCCAGGACACGGCGCTGGTCATCAGGGCCTACGCCGGGCGCATCGAGACGCCGCTATGGCTGATCCCGGGGCTGGTCGAGCTGGGAGCGACCCGCACCGTGCTGAGCGAGTCGCGCGATGACGGTGGCATGCACTATCACTTCATCGGGGCGAAGAAGGTGTCGAAAAAGGCCTTCGAGGCCAGCGCCGCGCTGATGCCCAAACCGCCCTTGCAGGCGAGCCCGGACCTGTTCCTGCCGGAAGGCCGCGTGGTGGTGAAAGCCACCCTGATCAGCCATGAGTGGAAGGAGTCGATGTTCGAGCGCTTCTGCGTGATGCGCATGCAGGCCGAGGATGGCCGGCACTTTCTCTACAAGGGATCGGCCGGCCTGACGGACATGACGGCGGACGACCATGTGAAGACCTGCACCTTCTCGGCCACCTTCGAACTGGGTGAGTACGACGGCAAGACCGTGGCATTCGCCCGCCGGCCGACGCGGATCCAGCTCGGCGAAATCAGTCCTGCGAAGGTCAAGAGCGTCAGGTTCAGCGGTCGCAACAAGGCATTCATGGACGATGTGTTCGGCCCGCTGATTACCCATTACCTGCAAGACCTGAGTGGCAAACCCGACGCATTAATCCAGCGCATGGGCGCGGGGTCGCTGCTGGAGATGGACCTGACGGCGCTTTTCGCCCTGCTGAAGCAGGCTCGGGCTTACTCCTTCGATGGCTTCGGCCACTATGTCTCCGTGTCCGGTGAGGGCCGCGAAGTCTTCGAGATCTACACGGTCGGCGACGTGGCGGTCGACCTCGACGCCGCACGCCGGCACCTCGATGCGCTGGATGTCACGGCGACCTACAAGGACGACTCGCCGGCCACCTACACCCTGTATTGGCTGCACGCCGGTATCCGCGTGCGCTTCAAGGTCTGGGCGAAGGGCTTCGAGTGCTTCCTGGACCGGCAGCAGGCCGCGCTCGACTGATCCAGCGGCAGGGGAGTCGGCTGTCCCGCATGGCCCCGCCCGGCGAGGTGGGGCCATGTCGTTTCAGCGCGCGAAGTCGCTGGCGTCGTGGCGTTCGGGCAGTTGTTCGTGGGCTTCGCCCCAGGTCCGGTTGACCATGACCCCTCGCTGCACGGCCGGCCGCGCGGCGACCTCGTCGGTCCAGCGGCGGACGTGGGTATAGCTCTCGACATCGAGGAACTCGGCGGCGCCGTAGACCTTGTTGTTCAGCAAGGCGCCGTACCAGGGCCAGATCGCCATGTCGGCGATGCTGTACGCGCTGCCGGCCACATAGCGGTGGTTCGCCAGTTGGCGGTTCAGCACATCCAGTTGGCGCTTCACTTCCATGGCATAGCGGTTGATCGGGTACTCGTACTTCTCCGGCGCATAGGCATAGAAGTGGCCGAAGCCACCGCCGAGGAAGGGCGCGCTGCCCATCTGCCAGAACAGCCAGTTGAGGGTTTCGGTGCGTCCGGCGATGTCCTTGGGCAGGAAGTGGCCGAACTTCTCCGCGAGGTAGAGCAGGATGGAGCCGGATTCGAAGATGCGGATTTCCGGGGTGACGCTGGTGTCCAGCAGGGCGGGGATCTTCGAGTTCGGGTTGATCTCGACGAAGCCGCTGCCGAACTGGTCGCCGTCGCTGATGCGGATCGGCCAGGCATCGTATTCCGCCTCGGTCAGGCCCAGTTCCACCAGTTCCTCAAGGAGGATGGTGACCTTGACGCCATTGGGCGTGGCCAGCGAATACAGCTGCAGCGGATGCTTGCCTCGCGGCAGTTCCTTGTCGTGCGTGGCGCCGGCGATGGGGCGGTTGATGCTGGCGAAGGCACCGCCATTGCTTTTGTCCCAGGTCCAGACGCGCGGGGGAGTGTAGGTTTCGTTCGCCATGTCGGTTCTCACCTCGAATCGAGTGGGTTGCGGTTCGCCCGCTGACCTGGCGGCGGATTCCCCTTGGGCAAGCGGGGTGGGGCCAGGTCCACGGCGGCAAATGCCAGCCTGGAGAAAACCCCACCGACACGGTTCCTGTCCAGCTTTTCCTTGCCGTGGCAGGCCACCTCGCAGGCGCCTTGCCCATCGAGCAGCTGGCTCATCGGCCCGTCGCTGCGGGTGAGTTTTCGACCTCCCTGGGGTGCCCGCCGGGTGGGGCGGGCACCGTCCTGTGGCTAACGAATGCCCTGGTTGCGCAAGGCGGTCGGGGTGTAGTCGACACTGCTGGCCTTGAAGCCGAACTCCACCTGGGATTTCTCCTGGTTGGTCATGCCCGACACCAGGTAGCGGCCATTGATCAGGTCATAGATTGCTTCAACGCCCAGCCAGGGAATCTGCTTGTCGTACAGCGGCGTCATGAAGCTTTCGCCTACCCGCCAGAGCGTGCCGCGACCGTCGTAGTGATCGGCGAGGACGGCCTGCCAGGTGTCCTCGTCGAGGAACAGCACGCGCCGCGCATAGATGTGCCGCTCGCCGGGGCGCAGGGTGCCTTCGACTTCCCAGACGCGGTGCTTCTCGTAGCGCACCAGGTCCTGGTTGAGATGGCCGGGCTTGACCAGCTCGTCGTAGCGGTGGGTGGTGGAATCGAGGGCGAAGCTGTTGTAGGGCACGTAGATTTCCTTCTTGCCCACCAGCTTCCAGTCGTAGCGGTCCGGCGCGCCGTTGAACATGTCCAGGTTGTCGGCCACTCGCAGGCCATCGGAGGCCGGGTAGGGGCCGTCGTAGGCGATCTGGGGAGCGCGGCGGACACGCCGTTGGCCGGCGCTGTAGATCCAGGCCATGCGTGGCTCGCGCACCTGGTCGAGGGTCTCGTGGACCAGCACCACATCGCCGGCCAGGCGCGCCGGCGCGGTCACCAGTTGCTTGTAGTAGAAGAGGACGTTGCTGTCCTTGTCGGCGCTGTAGTCGGTCAACTGGTCGCGGTAGCTGAACTGTTGCTGGAAGTAGGTCGGCGTGTAGCTGCCGGTGGCGGTCGGGGTGGCCTGGACATGCAGGCGCTGGGCGCTGCCGCCGCGATAGCGGGTGATGTGGTTCCACAGCGCCTCGACGCCGCTCTGCGGGATAGGGAAGGGGATCGCGGTCTGGAAGTCCTTCAGGCCGTTGCCGCTTTCGACCAGGCTGGCACGCCGGGCGTTGCCGGCCACCGCCTGCAGCACGCTGGCGGGGTAGGTCGCCGAGCGGTGCGTCGGGTACACGGTGATGTGATAGTCGGCGTAGCGCTTGAGCATGGCCTGCTGGCCGGGCGTCAGGTTGGCGGCGTACTGCGCCATGTTCTGCGCGGTGATGGTGAACAGCGGTTTGTCCGCGGCGAAGGGATCGCTCAGGCGGCCATCCGCGCCGCGGGTGCCGGCGTTGGTCGGCAGGCCGCCGTCCCAGGCGGGAATGCTGCCATCGGCGTTACCGGCCCGCAGTGCGCCGAGCGGCGTCAGCTCGCCGCCCAGTTTGGCCGCTTCCGATTCGGGAACGGCTGCCTGGAGGCTGAAGGGCAGGGCAAGGAGCAGCAGGGAAGCGCACGCAAGTTTCTTGTTCATCTAATGGTCTCCGCTTAGAACGACACGCCAAGGCTCAGGGCCACGAAGTCCCGGTCGGTATTCACGTTGTATTTGCCGCCGAAGAAGTTCGTGTAGGAAAGGCTCATGTTGTAGGTGTTGAGGTAGGTGCCATCGATGCCGACGCTGATCGCCCGCGCGCCCTGGTTGAAGCCCGGCTCCGGGGCGTAGCCGTGTACGTCATGGGACCAGGCCAGGTTGGGGCGGACGGTGGCGCCGTCGATGAGATCGGCGTATTCCCAGATGGCGCGCATCTGGTAGCCCCAGGCGTTGCTGGTGACGAAGCCGGAATCGTTGCAGTACTGCGGTGTCACGCTGCTGCCGCTGCACAGGTCGTTGTCGGGGTACAGCGCGCCCTGGCCGAACACCGGGCTGCGGCCGTAGCGCAGCTCATCGTCGCCACCCAGGCCGCCGACGTGGGTCAGGCCGATTTCACCGATCAGGGTCAGGCGGTCGGCGCCCATCACCTGGTCGAAGAAGTGCGTGGCGGTGACCTGTGCCTGGGTCACTTCCTTGCGCCGATAGCCTTTGAGCAGGGCGTCGTTGGCCGGTGCCGGGGCATCGCCGTAGACCGGTGTCAGCGCCGGGATGCCCAGGGTGGCGGTAACCAGGTCCACCGGGTTGATCTGCACCGGCATGTTCGGCCGGTAGCTGATCTCGCCGGCCAGGGTGGTACCGGTGGGCAGGCTGGTGCTGAAACTCAGGCCATAGAGCTGGATGTCTTCGGGGTAGTCGGCGAAGTACTGCGCGCTGCCCAGTCGATAGGCCTGGGTCAGCTGCTGGCCGGCGCCGCTGCCGATCACCGCACCGCACAGGGCGTTGGGTATGCCGAGGTTGCCGCACAGCTGCGGGGCGAAGCCCAGGTCGGCGGCGTGCGGCCCGCTGCGTACGCTGAGGTAGGGCTGGCGGCTGTGGTAGTTGATGAAGTAACCGGCGAATTCGCTGTCCAGTTCCGGGGCGAACCAGCGCAGCGCAGTGCCCCACTGGCCGCTGTCGCGCGCCTCGCGGTCCTTGCCGCGGGGGATGACGATACCTTCGTCGGTCAGGTTGATCCCCGCTGGCGCGAGGGCCTGCACCGCCAGCGGGTTCTGGTTGATCACCGGGCCGGCGGCCAGGCCGTTGCAGCCGTCGGCCATCACGTCGGTGGTGGAGAAGAAGGTGCCGCAGTTGTCGATCACCGTCTTCTGCCATTCCAACTGGTAGAAGGCCTCGGCGGACAGGTGCTCGCTGAAGTTCTGCGAGACGTAGAACATGTTCACCGGGATCAGCCCTTCCTTGATCTCCGACCCCGGCCGGCGGAAGGCGGCGACGTCCACCGGGTTGATGGCATTGATGCCGCCCTGGATGAAGGTGCTCTCGCCCCAGCTCACCACCTGCTTGCCCAGGCGCACGGTGCCGGGCAGCTCGCCGATGCTGTAGTTGTGGTAGAGGAAGGCATCGAGAATCTCCCCGCCGGAGGACTTGGCGCCTTCCTCGCGGCCGTGGTCGTCGATGTCCTTGAAGTGCAGGTGCTCGTCCTTGAGCTTGAAGTCGTACCAGTATTTCCCCCGGACGAAGGCGCCGCTGTCGCCGTACTTCAGCTCCAGGTCATGGATGCCCTTGAACACCTTGGAGAAGGTGTCGCCTTCGCGGAAGTTGCGTTTGCCGTCGTCGGAGCTGTGGCTGTGCAGCAGCCGTGCATCGGCATTGCGCATGGCCCAGCTGGCGCCGACCGACAGGCTGGAATCGAACTGTCCCTCGATTTCGCCGAGGCTGAAGGTGAAGGCCTGGGCGTTGCCGCCGACGCTGGCGAGGGAGATGGCGGCGGGCAGTGCGAGCAGGCGCAAGGCGGGTGGTTTACGGTTCATCTGACACGACCTCTTGTTGTTGTTCTGTCGTATGCCGCGCCTTTTCCGGGCGCAGCCGTTCCCCGCTGGCCCGCGTGGCTCGAGCCAGTTGATGAAGGTGGTTGAGGTGTTGCGCTAGAGGCTCAGGTCGAGGGCGTCCTCCCCGAGCGTGATCTCGCCCGAATACTCATCGGCCATGCCGCTGGCGACGAGGCGCCGGGCGAGGAAAGTCGGGGTGCGAGACCCTTGGGCAAGCAGCAGGGCAGGGACGCAGGGCAAACGGGAACGCATGGCACTTCCTTCGGATTCTTGTTGTTCGGTGCGAGCGGTTCTGGGCGTTGCGAAGATCAGCTATGCCAGTCCACCACGAAGCTGTAGCGACCCAGTGCCCGGGCCAGCGTCTCTCTGCCGGCGCCGGCGCGAACCTGCGCCACCAATCCACGGCGGGCGTCCTGCACCACCTCCACGGCGATCCCGGCGAGCCCCTGGTTGTCCGCTTCCTGCTGGATGACTCGGGCGATTTCCCGCTGTTGCAGCGCGGGCTTGAAGATCTTGCCCACCGGTGTCACCGGCAGCGCATCGAGGATCTCGATGCGCTTGGGCACCGCGGCGCGCTCGCTGATCCGCTGGTTGGCAAAATCCAGCAGCTCGGTGCTGTCTGCACGCTGGCCGGCGGCCAGTTGTACGTAGGCCACGGGAATCTCGCCGGCATGCGGATCGGGGCAGCCGACTGCCGCGACCAAAGCCACCGCCGGATGCGCCTGCAAGGCCTCCTCGATCTGCTTGGGATCGATGTTGTGACCGCCGCGGATGATCAGCTCCTTCTTGCGCCCGGTGAGCCAGAAGTAACCCTGGGCGTCCTGTCGGCCGAGGTCGCCGGTGTTCAGCCAGCGTCGGCCGCCGATGTCGATCCACAGGCCCTTGTTGTGGCTGTCGTCGAGATAACCGAGAAACACGTTCGGGCCGTGGATGGCGATCACCCCGACCTCGTCGGTATCGGCGTCGCGCAGGTACGCGCCCTGGTCGTCGAGGATCACCGCGCGCATGTCCTGGTAAGCCAGGCGCAGGCCGATGGAGCCGATGGGGCGCTCGCCCTCGGGCGGGTTGCTCGACGATACGCAGGCGCCTTCGGTGAGCCCGTAGCCCTCCAGGATGCGCACACCGACCTTGCGCTCGAACTCGCGGAACAGCTCCACCGGCATCGGCGCCGCGCCGCACAGCGCGTATTGCAGGCTGGACAGGTCGTGGCCGGTCGTGGGTTGTTGCAGCAGGGCCGAATAGACCGTCGGCACGCCGGAGAAGAAGTGGATGCCGAAGTGCTGCACCATGGCCCAGAAATTCGCGATCACCCCATCGCCACGATAGCCCTGGGGCGTGCCGATGATCACCCGGTCGCCGTGGGTCCAGGGCATCAGCCCGGTGACCAGTTGACCGTTGACGTGGAACAGCGGCAGGCCGCAGAAGATCACCTGGCCGGGTTGGCGCGGCTGCATGTTGGCGGCCATCGCCCAGGCGTTGAATACTTCCGAGCCGTGGCTGCGCCGGGCGATCTTCGGCAAGCCGGTGGTGCCGCCGGTGCAGAAGTAAGACGAAGGCTCGTCGGCGCGAATCTGCCGGCCGCTGTTCAGGCGATCACCACTTTCACGGCGCATCAGCTGGCGCAGGTCGTGGATACGCAGGTGCTTGTGCCGGCTGCGTTCGCGGCGGGCCATCCAGCGCAGCGCGAGCCCCGGCAGGTTGCCCACGTAGGGCGCCATGCTCACCCACAGCACATCGCGCACGCTCGGCAGGCCGTCGAGCTGGCTGGCGAGTTTTGGCCACAGGTCGCTGCCCGGTGTTGGCGCCAGGGTCACCACCAGGCGAGCGTTGGCGGCGCGCAGCAGGTCGGCGATCTGCGGGGCCTCCAGCAGCGGGTTGATCGCCAGCACCACGCCTGCCGCTTCGCCGCCCCAGATGACGAAATGGGTTTCCGGCAGGTTCGGCAGCAGGAAGGCGACCACGTCCTTCGGACCGATGCCCAGGCGGTGGAAGGCGTTGGCAGCGCGGGTGATGTCGGCGAACAGCTGGGCGTAGGTCCAGTCGTGGGTGCGACGGAAGTGCTTCGCCTCGAGAAAGAAGCTCAGCGCCGTCGACGTGGCGTATTCGCCGGCGCAACGGCGCAGCGCCTCGTAGGTGCTGGCGGGCAGCTCGCGGCGCGCCAGCGGCACGCTCTCCAGCGCCTCGATGTCGGCGAGATTCTTCACGGGCATCAGGCTTGCTCCACCACGCGGTTGCGCTGCACGCCAAGGTCGATCACGCCATCGGCGCTGCGGATGCTCGCTTCCACCACATCGCCCGCCTTCAGGTACTGGCTGCGGCCTTCCTGGGCTTTCATGAAGGCCTGCCACTTGACCCGCTCCGGCAGCAGCGCGGCGATGCGCTGCTTGGCCGGAGAGGGGATCGACAGCGCGCAACCAGCCGGCGTGCCGGTGGCGATCAGGTCGCCGGCGACGAAGTCCTGCACGCCGGAGAGTTCGCTCAGGGTTGCCGCCGGGCCGTGCACCAGGTTGGCGGTGCTGTCGCTCTGACGCACCTCGCCGTTCACCGTCAGGCGCAGGCGCAGGTCCTTCAGGTAGTGCATGTCCGCCCGGCCCAGCAGGCACAGGTACGGCCCCACCGGGCCGAAGGTGCGGAAGCTCTTGCCCTTGTAGAACTGCATCTGTGGAATCTGGATGTCGCGCGCCGAGTAGTCGTTGACGATCACCACGCCGGCGATGAACTCGTGCAGGTTGGCGTCGGTCACCGCGACCTTGCCGGTGATCTCGCGGCGCAGCACCAGGCCCAGTTCGATCTCGTAGTCGAGGAAGCGCACGTTGCGTGGTTTGATCAGGTCGCTGTCGGCGGCAACGATGCAGCTCTGCGCCTTGGTGAAGATCATGTTGAAGTGCTTGGCGTCCGGGTCCATGCCCGACTCGATCATGTGCTGCCGGTAGTTGGCGCCCTGGCAGACGAACTGCTGGTCGCGGGTGATCGGCGAGAGCAGTGTCACCTCGTCCAAGGCCAGTTCGCCGCCCTGCCACTGGGCGAGTTCCTCGACGCTGGTCTGGCGGATCAGCTCGCCGGTGCTGGCGAAGCGACCCGGAATACGGCTGATGCGCCCCTGGCGGAGCACACCCCAGTGGTGGTCGTTCTGGTGTTCGAAGCGGACTACATGAATGGGGCTGTGGACGGGCATGGAAGCGACTCCTGGTGCAGCGGTTGGCCGCGTCGGCGCGGCGATTGTCGTTGTCGGTTGCGTATGGCTGGTGCGAGCCAGCAGCACTCCGCCCGCAAGCAGGGCGGCACGGCTGAGCAGGCTGCGGCGGCGCACGCGGAGGGCCCTAGCCGAACATCCGCGCCAGCGTGACCAGCTTGCGCAGCGTCAGGTCAGGGCTGTGGCGCAGGTTGTGCAGCAGGGCGCGCAAGCTGCGCAGGTTCATCGGCGGCTTGGTGAAGCTCTTGGGCATGCGCTGGCCCCACTGCGCCATGGCTTCGGGGCTGACCGCGTGCAGGCCGGTGGGACGTTCGGCGGTGAACAGGTCGCCGTCGCAGTAGTGCTCGTGCTTGTCGCCCCAAGGGTCCTGCCAGTAATCGAAGATCTGGCTGCCGAGAATGTGCCGGCCCATGCCCCAGGCATGCTTCCAGCCGCGCTCGCGCAGCACCCGTTGGCCCATGCCCACCGCATCGGCGTCCACCACCTCGTAGGCGCTGTGGCTGTAGGCGGCCATGAAGCCCTGGGCCAGTGCCAGGGTGTGGTGGTCGGCGGGCGTGGCGCCCAGGTCCAGGCGCAGGAAGGCCACCGCGGGGGAGCCGTCGGGCAGTACCTGGACGTCGCTGGGGATGAAGCCGAAGTGCTCGGTGTACCAGGCGCAGGTGGCCTGGTAGTCGGCGACTTCGAGGACCACGTGGCCGAGCTTGACGATCTCCGGCGGCGCCACCGGTGGGCGTTGGGTGGCGTTGATCCGCGGGCTCTGGTCGACCTGGTTGAGCGGCAACGCCGAGCGGTGCTCCAGCGCCTTGGTCGGCTGCTGGCCGAACACCGCTTCGACGACGAAGCCGGACGGGTCGCGCAGGCACACACGCTCACCACCGCCCGGTGTACCCAGCGACTCGATGGCCGAAGCGCCGGGCAGCCGGGCGACGCGTTGCAGGTCGGCACGAGAAGCAAGGGTGAGACCGAAACCAACGAAGCGCGCCTGCTCGGCCCGCTGTACCCGGTAGCAGTAGGGCGCCGTGCCGGTGCCGCGGAAGTACAGGCAGTCCGGTTCGCGTTGCGCCAGCAGCAAGCCGAAGTCGTCCAGGAAGCGCTGGGCTGTCTCCAGGTCGGGGCGTTCGAAGATCAGGTAGGCCAGCGCGCATGCCTTGACCGTCGGCTGCGGATGCCGTGCCGGCTGGGCAGTAGCCAGGGTGGCGGGGGAGTGCTGACGGCTCATGTTTGTTGTTCTCCGTGGCTTTCGTCAGGCAAGGCTTCGCCCGCGCCCCTGGATCAGGGGCGTTGGCAGGATCGGTTGGATCAGTCCAGCGTGGGCAGGGGCGGCAGCTCTCCGCTGGCCAGCCTCCGGGCTTCCTCGGCTTCGACGCCGAGTGCGCGCAGCGTCAGTTCGGCGGCGTCGCTACCGGCATCGCGCCAGGTCCGGTGGCCTTCGAGCACCAGGAACATCGAGCCGAGCACGGTACCGGCGATCATCGAGATGGCCGAGGGCAACTGCTCACCGCGGATGCTGTAGCGACCACTGGCGACACCGCTGACCAGGTCGGCCATCGGCGGGCCGAACCACATGCCGCGCAGCGAGTCGTCGCTCATCGCGAAGCGATTGATGAAGGCGCCCCAATGAGGCTCCTCGAACGCCCGGCGGATGAAGAAGCGCATGCCGTTGGCCAGGCGCAGGGCGGGGTCGGCGTTGTCACCGAAACTCTTCACCACGCGCTCGTGCATTTCCGAGGCGAGCTGCCCGGCGACGCGGTGGAACAGGTCGTCGATGGACTGCAGGTTGTTGTAGATGGTGCCCCGCGCCACGCCGGCCTCCTGGGCCAGGTCACTGATGTTCACCTGGTTGGCGCCTTTCTCGGCGAACAGGCGCAGGGCGGCCTGGTGGATGCGGCGTTGGACGGGGTTGAGGGTTTCCATGAACAGCGACTCCAGAATCAAGCTGAGATCGATTGAACACGCGCGTTCAAAATAAGTCAACAAGGTCTATTCCATCCCATTCGCCCGGCTTTTCCCGTGCCAGCGCCGGTATTCCAGTCCTTGCCTGCACCCTGCGCCAATTCACGAAGGCTCTAGATCGGGGGTTGCCCATGAGGTGATCGTTCCGGGTTGATCTCTGGTTGACGTATTTGAACACGAGTGTTCAAAATGATTCGGCAATGTCTTGCCTTGGAGCGAGTGATGGAAGAGTCCATAACAACGACAACAACCTGTGACGTGATCATTGTCGGCCTGGGCCCCACCGGGGCGGTGCTGGCTAATCTGCTGGGGCGCTACGGCTGGTCGGTGGTCGGCCTGGAGCGTGACGAAGACCTGTACTACGCACCGCGGGCGGTGCATTTCGACGACGAGATCATGCGGATCTTCCAGTTCGCCGGACTGGCAGAAGAAATTGGCCGCACCAGTGAATCCTTCACGGACATGGAGATTCTCCAGCGGCCCGGCCGTAAACCGATCTCCCGTTCACGCATCGGCAGCCAGGACCGCCGCTACGGCCACCCCGGCGCCTGGTGGTTCCACCAGCCGACCCTGGAGCGGCATTTCCACGACGGCCTCAAGCGCTATCCCAACCTCACGCCGGTGTATGGCTGCCGCGTCACCGGCCTGGAGCAGGACGCCGACCGCGTGCGCGCCACGGCGGTGATGCGCGATGGCAGCACCCGGACATTTGAAGGCCGTTACCTGATCGGTTGCGACGGCGGCAAGAGTTTCGTCCGCCGCGAAGCGGGGCTGCGCCTGGAGTCGGCGGATTTCGACGAGGCCTGGGTAGTGGTCGACACCAAGACCCGTTCCGGGCAGAAGGACGCCCAACTGCCGGCCAACCATTCGCAGGTCTGCAACCCGGCCCAGCCGGTCACCTATGTGCCCATGGCCGGTCCGTACTACGAGTGGCAGTTCATGGTCACCGGCGGCAAGTCCGAACGCGAAGCCACTGACCCGGCACTGGTGCGCGAGCAGCTGCGCGACTTCGTCGACCTCGACACGATCGAGATCACCCGCATCGCCTACTACAAGTTCCACGGCCTGTGGGCCAGCGAATGGCGCAATGGCCGGGTCATCCTCGCCGGCGATTCGGCGCACCAGATGCCGCCGTTCCTCGGCCAGGGCATGTGTTCGGGCGTGCGCGACGCCCATAGCCTGTGCTGGCGGCTGGACCTGGTGCTGCGCGGCACGGCACAGCCGAAGCTGTTCGACGACTACGTGGCCGAGCGCTCGGCCCATGTGCGCGAGATCATCAACGGCGCCATGTTCCTCGGCAACATCATCCAGACCCGCCACCGGGGCGTGGCCTTCCTGCGCGACTGGCTGCTGTTCCGCATCGCCGGCCTGGTGCCGTTCGCCAATCGCGCCTTCACCGAGAAGGCTAATCGCAAGAAGCCGCTGGCTGCCGGTTTCTGTGGCTGGGGCCATCCGCTTTCCGGGCACCTGGCCCTGCAACCGCACGTCAGCCAGGGCGAGGAGGGCGCGCGGGTCTTGCTGGATGAAGTGCTCGGCCATGGTTTTGCCGTGCTTGCCCGGCGCGGTTGCCTGGCCAACCACGGCGCGGTCCTTGAGCGCCTGGCACGGCTGGTCGACCTGCGCGTGGTGGAGTTCGACGAGGAGCCCTCCGGCGCCGTCGTCGGTGATCCCACCGGAGCGCTGGCGGACTGGTTCGAGGACGGCGGCATGGACTTCGTGCTGATCCGCCCCGACCGCTATGTCTTCGATGCTGGCCGCGCCGCCGAACTGGGCCGCGTTGCCGAGCGCTTCGTCGCCGGGCTCGCGCTGGCTCGCCAATCCATTGCCCTGCAAGGAGTGGCGGCATGATCGATATCCCCGTACTGATCAGCGGCGCCGGCCCGGTCGGCCTGACCCTGGCATTGACGCTCAGCCGCCTGGGTGTGCGCTCGGTGTTGCTGAACGACCGCAAGGAGACCACCCGCCATCCCAAGCTGGACGTGGTGAACTGCCGCTCGATGGAAATCTTCCGCCAGCTGGGTCTTGCCGAGCGTATCCGCGCGGCAGGCAATCCGCTGACAGCCAACCAGTATTCGGCCATGGCGGCCTCGGCCAGCGGGCCTTTCTATGCGCTCATGGCTGACCGCCACCTGATCTACCAGCCGGTGCAGCAGGCCGCGGAAATCATCCGCGCCTGCCGCGATGGCAGCCTGCCGCTGGAGTCGATGCAGCGCATTGCGCAAATGCACCTCGAACCGGTGCTGATGGCCGAAGTCGAGGCCGATCCCAACATCGAATTGCGCATGGGCTGGCGGCTCTACGGTTTCGAGCAGGGCTCCACCGGCGTGGTGGCGATGGCCCATGACGTGGACAGTGGCGAGGCACAGCAGTTCTTCGCCCAGTACCTGATCGGCTGCGATGGCCCCAACAGCCGCGTGCGCAACTTCCTCAACATCGACTACGACGGCACCCGCGACCTGGTCGGCGAACTGTTCATCATCCACCTGCGTTCGGATGAGATCGCCGGCCTGTTCCCCAACCACCAGCCGTACTGGCACACCTGGCTGACCCGTCCGGGCTTCGCCGGGCTGCTGGTTTCGCCCGATGCCAGCCGCAACGACTACGTCCTGCACCGGCCCTTCGCACCGCGTCCGGGCGAATCGCTGGAGAGCGTGATCGACGCCGCGCTGGGGGTGAAGCTCAACTACGAGATCGTCCAGTCCGGACCGTGGCGCCCGCAATTCCTGGTGGCTCGCTCGTTCGGCCGGCAGCGGGTGTTCATTGCCGGCGACGCCACGCACCAGTTCATGCCCACCGGTGGCCTGGGCATGAACACCGGCGTGGCCGAGGCGCACAACCTGGCCTGGAAGCTGGCCGCCTGCCTGGCCGGCTGGGGCGGTCCGAAGTTGCTGGAAAGCTATGAAGCCGAACGCCTGCCCATCGCCCGGCGCAACCGTGACCACGTGAAGAAGTGCGCCGCGGCCACCTTCGAGTCGCAGATGCAGAGCAGTGACACGCTGCTTGCCGATGGGCCGGCGGGCGAAGCGGCACGGCGGGCCATGGGTGATGAGTTCGAGCGCAAGGTGTCGCGGCTGTACGAGTCCCTCGGCATCGAGATCGGCTATCGCTACCACGGCTCGCCGGTGATCGAGGCGGACCACGCCAGCGAGCCGGCCTACGAAGAGATTCGCTACACGCCGACCACCTGGTCCGGCGCACGTCTGCCCAGCGCCTTCCGTGACGATGGCACGGCGGTGTTCGACCAGTTGCCGCTGGATCGCTTCACCCTGCTTGCCCTCAACGCTGACGCCGCTGAGTACGAGCCCTTGCTGGCGGCCGCCGAAGAGTGCCGGGTACCGCTGGCGGTGTTGCCGCTGCACGAGCGCCACCTGGTCGACCTGTACGAGCGCCGCTTCGTGCTGGTCCGTCCGGACCAGCACGTCTGCTGGCGTGGCGACAGCCTGCCGGTGGATTGCCATTCGTTGTTCAACCGCCTGCGTGGAGCCCGCTGACATGAGCGCCTTCTTCGACTCCCTGAAACTGCGCCTGCTGTTGCTGGCCTCCGTCCCGCTGCTGCGCCGCGCCGAACGCCGCTCCGCGCGCTTCAAGGAACTGTTGCACGAGGAATCCTTTGTGTTGCAGGTGCGCACCGCCGACGGCGTTGGCGGTTACTACCAACTGCGCGGCGGCGTGCTCAGCCTGCATCGCGGCGTGCACCGCCGGCCCGATTTCACCCAGCAGTGGCAGCGCAGCGCCGATGCCCTGCGGGTCATGCTCAGCCGCGATGAAACCGACATGCTGCGCGCCGTCGAGGCGGGCGAGTGTCGGCTACAGGGCCGCTTCGCGGTCGCCCTGTGGTTCAACGAAGCCATGAAGATCGCGCGGGCCGCCTAGGCCCGCTTCCGGATCACGACAAGGACAACAACAATGACGATCCAACAAGGTCGAATCGACGTACACCACCACATCATTCCGCCGGCCTTCGTCGAGACCATGGCGAAGAAGGGACTCGACATGGTCGCCGGTGCTCCGCTGCCGAAATGGACGCCGCAGAAATCCATCGAGGTGATGGACCTCAACGGCATCCAGACCGCCATCACCTCGCTGTCGGCGCCCGGCGTGCACTTCGGTGGCGGGGTCGAGCAGGCGCGCGAGCTGGCCATGCGCTGCAATGATTTCGCCGCGCAGATGCGCAGTGATCATCCCGGCCGCTTCGGCAACTTCGCCGTGTTGCCCACGCCGTTCACCGAGGCTGCCTGCCGCGAAGCGATTCGCGCGCTGGACGAACTCAAGGCCGAAGGCATCGTCCTGCTGGGCAGCACCGACGGTGTGTTCCTCGGCGATGCGCGGTTCGACGAACTGATGGCAGAACTGGATCGCCGGGCGGCCATCGTCTTCGTCCACCCGAACATGCACGAGACCAGCGAGCAACTGGGCATGGTCGCGCCGGGTTTCCTCATCGAGTTCCTCTGCGACACCACCCGCGCGGCGGTCAACCTGATCCTCACCGGCACGCTGGAGAAGTACCCGCGCATCCGCTGGATCCTCGCCCACGGCGGCGGCTTCCTGCCCTACGTGGCCTGGCGCGTGTCGCTGGCCAATGCCTTGCCGCAGTTCCAGGACAAGGCGCCACAAGGCGTGATGACTTACCTCAAGCGCTTCTACTACGACACCGCGCTGTCGCCCTCGCGTTACTCCATGGCGGCGCTGAAGGAGCTGGTGGCGCCCTCGCAGATTCTCTTCGGCAGCGACTTCCCCTTCGCCCCGGCGCCGGTTACCACCCTGACGTGCCAGACCCTGGAGGAGAACCCGTTGTGGTCGGACGAGCAGCGCTACGGCATCAATCGCGGCCATGCGCTGAGCCTGTTCCCGCAGTACCGCGAGGCGCAGGAGCAGGTGGCCGCGGCGCCGATCTTCAGTGGCGAATCCTTCGGCAGCCGGGTGAAACGCAGCCTGACCCGGCCGCTGGGTGCCTATGTCGAACGCGTGCGCAGCCGCTGATCCGGGGAGAAAAACATGAAACGCCGAGAATTCGTGATTGGCGCCGGCGTGCTCGCCAGCGCCTCGCTGCTGGCCGGTGAGCTGCCAGCCCTGCCGCCGGCAGGTGATCCGTCCGACGCCGCCGCTCCTGGGTCGCAGGAGTCGCCGCCGAGGCCCGGTCGCATCGACGTGCATCACCACATCCTGCCGCCGTTCTACGCCGAGGCGTTGCGCCGCCAAGGGCTGGACCGGGCGGCGGGCGTGCCCCTGCCGGAGTGGTCGGCGCAACGCTCACTGGAACTGCTCGATGCGCAAGGCCTGCAGACCGCGATCACGTCCGTATCCTCCCCGGGCGTCTGGTTCGGCAATGAACGCGCTGCCGCCGAACTGGCCCGTCGCTGCAACGAGTTCGCGGCGGAGCTGGGGCAGCGGCATGCCGGGCGCTTCGGCAGCTTCGCCTGTGTGCCGCTGCCGGCCACCGGTGCCGCTTGCGCAGAGGCGATCCACGCACTGGATGTGCTCAAGGCGGATGGCGTCGTGCTGCTGGCCAGCAATGACGGCGTGTTCCTCGGCGATCCGCGTTTCGACGAATTGATGGCCGAGCTGGACCGACGCGGGGCGACGGTTTTCCTCCACCCGAACCTGCATCCGAGCAGCCAGGCGCTGGGCCTGACGGCACCGGGCTTTCTGCTGGAGTTCGTCTGCGACACCACGCGGGCGGCGGTGAACCTGATCCTCAGCGGCACGCTGGAACGCTATCCGCGCATCCGCTGGATCCTCGCCCACGCTGGCGGCTTCCTGCCGTACGCGGCGTGGCGGGTGTCGTTGGCCAACGCGCTGCCGCAATTCCAGGAGCAGGCGCCGATGGGGGTGATGAACTACCTGCAGCGCTTCTACTTCGATACCGCGCTGGCACCGGCGGCGCCATCGATGGCCGTGCTGCGGGAGTTGGTTGGCCCTTCCCAGGTGCTGTTCGGCAGTGACTTCCCATTCGCGCCGCAACCGCTGGTGGTCGAGCAGATGGACACGCTCGCTGGCGGCGACGTGTGGAGCGCGCCGGAGCTGGTGGGCATTGGCCGGGGACATGCCCTGAGCCTGTTCCCGCGCTTCGCCCAGGCGGGCGAGACGGTGGCTGCCGCGCCGTCGAATGAACCCGAATCAACCTTGCACTGGATGGGACGCAGCGCCGGCAAGCCACTCGCCGCCCTGGCCCAGCATCTGAAGGACTGACGCCATGAGTACGCTGTTCGAGCCGCTGCACCTGCCCAACGGCCAGGTGATCCGCAACCGCATCGCCAAGGCGGCGATGGAAGAGAACCTCGCCGATGCCGACCATGCGCCGGGCGATTCCCTGCTGCGCCTGTATCGCCGGTGGGCCGAGGGTGGAGCGGGGTTGATCATCACCGGCAACGTGATGGTCGACCGCCGCGCGCTGACCGGCCCCGCCGGCGTGGTGCTGGAGGATGACCGTCGGTTGCAGCGCTTCAGTCGCTGGGCGGAGGCCTGTCGCAGCCACGGCGCGCAGGCCTGGATGCAGATCAATCATCCGGGCCGCCAGCTGATGGCCGATCTCGGTCAGCCAGCGCTGGGCCCGTCGGCTATCGCCGTGGACATTCCCGGCCTGAAGAATGTCTTTGCCCAGCCGCGCGCCCTGTCCGCCACCGAGATCGACGGATTGATCCAGCGCTACCTGGACGCCGCGTTGCTGGCCGAGCGCGCCGGTTTCAGCGGCGTGCAGGTGCACGCCGCGCACGGTTACCTGTTCAGCCAGTTCCTCTCGCCATTGAGCAATCGCCGCGAGGATGACTGGGGCGGCAGCCTGGAGAACCGCGCGCGCATCCTGCTGCGCACCGTGGATGCGATCCGTGCCCGCGTGGCGCCGGCGTTCTGCGTGGCGGTCAAGCTCAACTCGGCCGACTTCCAGCGTGGCGGTTTCGACGCGCGGGATGCCGAGGCAGTGGTGCGGATGCTGAACGACAGGGGCGTGGACCTGGTGGAGCTGTCGGGCGGCAGCTACGAGAGCCCCGCGATGCAGGGGCAGACGCGCGACGGCAGCACCTTGGCGCGGGAAGCCTACTTCCTGGAATTCGCCGAGCGCATCGCAGCGGTGGCGAGCATGCCGCTGATGGTGACTGGCGGGATTCGCCGCCGCGAAGTGGCCGAACGAGCGCTGCAAGGACGGGTATCAATGGTCGGCATGGCCACCGCGCTGGCCGTCGACCCCGCGTTGCCGCGGCGCTGGCAGGCAGGGGAACGTGCGCGGGTCGAGCCCATCGTGGTGGCGTGGAAGAACAAGGCGTTCGCTGCCGTGGCAACCCAGTCGGTGGTGAAGAAACAGCTGACGCTGCTCAGCCAGGGGCGCCCAACCAACCCGCGCACCTCGCCGCTGCTTGCGCTGATCGGCAACCAGTTGAAGCTGCGCAGGCAGTCGCGTCGCTATCGGCGCTGGGTATCCCAGGCCTGAGGGTTCAGCCGTCCTGCGGCAAGGGCAGGGCGGTAATCTTCCTGGCTTTGGCCGGAGTCGCGCCCAGTGCGCGCAGGACCATTTCCGTGAGCAGGACGTCCTGCCCGGCCGGCGCGCGGCCCTCCAGGGTCGCGCGAATCGCGCCGGTGGCGCAGGCGACCACCAGGTCCAGGGCGAGGCCTTCGTCCGCGTAGTTCAGGACACCTTCGGCCAGCCCGTCGCGCAGGTCGTTGCGCACATGGTCGGCCAGGCGGGAGTGCACCGCCTGGTCAAAATGGATCACCCGCAGCAGGGCGCTGGCCCACTGCGGGTCGGTCTGTGCGCGCAGCACGAACATGCGCACGCCGATGGCCAGCCGCGTCGCACCGCTGCGAACCCCTTCGCTGAGCACCGAGATGGCCTCTGAAAACTCGCTGGCCAAGGCGATGCCGACGGCTTCGGCCAGCTCGTCACGGGTGCGGAAGTAGTTGTAGATGGTGCCGGTGGAAACGTCCGCTTCCGCTGCGAGGTCCTGCAATGCCGTCGCCGCCACGTCCTGCCGGGCGAACACGCGCAGGGCGGCATCCAGCAGACCCTGGCGGGTGCGCGCGCGTTTCTTGTGGCCGCGGGTCAGCGGGGCGGCGGTGTCGTCGAGGGGGTCGGTCATGGCGCGTATCTGGCTGCGGGGCTGCCGCGATGATACGGGAAGCCTTGGGCCGACCGGTACCTGCTCATGCCTGCAGCAGCGCCTGGCAGCGGCTCAGGAGTTCGCCGGCCTGTTCGGGAGCGCCCTGGTGCATGATGACGCGGTCGGGGCGGACCACTGCCAGCGTGGGTTGTGGCCAGGCGTCCAGCAGCGTGCCGTCCAGCGCCTCGGCGAAGCTTCCATTGCCGTTGCCACGGCCGTGACCGATCTCCAGGAAGTCGCCGCCCAGTTCCTGCCAGCGGGCCTGCTGCGCCGCATCGAGCCAACGGCGGGGGTCGGTGCCCAGGCCGACCAGTTGCAGACGGTCGCCCAGCAGGTCGTCGCTCAGGCACAGGCGGCCCGCGCTGCGCACCCAGGCCTGGGGAAAGAGGGCGCCAGTGGCCGCGGAGCGCCGGCGCCGACCTCGGACGAACAACCCCTGGTCGAAGCGGCTCTTCGGTTTGATGTCCAGTTCCTCGAAGTGCCGGCGCGCCGGCGGGAAGCTGCGCAGCACTTTCATGAATCCGTGGATCGCCGCCGCTGCCAGCGCGTTGCCGGGCATGACCAGGCGCCCCATCAGCTTGGCCAGGTCGATCATCGCCTGGGCGTGGGGGCGTCGCTCCTCGTCATAGCTGTCGAGAATCCGTGGCGAGGCGTTGCCGCGCAGCACCCAGGACAGCTTCCACGCCAGGTTGGCCACATCCCGCAGGCCCGCCACCAGGCCTTGCCCGACGAAGGGCGGCGTGATGTGCGCGGCATCGCCAACCAGGAATACGCGGCCCTGCTGGAAACTGTCGCAGCAGCGGGCATGGAAGCGGTAGACGGCCTTGCGTTCGATGGTCAGTTTGTCGGGGTCGATCCACGGGGCCAGCAGTTCGCCGATGCGCGCCGGGTCTTCCATCTGGTCCCGCGATTCCCCCGGCCTGAGCATGAACTCCCAGCGCTCGCGGCCGCCCGGCGCGGGCATGTGCGGCGTGGGGCGGCGGTGATCGCAGAGAAACTCGACGTGATCGATGGCCTGGCCATGGCGGGCGCCGGCGTCGACGATCAGCCAGTCCTCGGAGTAGCTCTGGCCGTTGAACTCCTGGCCGATCAGACCGCGAACCCGCGAGCTGGCGCCGTCCGCGCCGACCAGGTAGCGGCAGCGCACGACATGCGTGCATCCCGATTCGTCCTGCAGCGTGGCCGTCACGCCGGCGGCGTCCTGCACGAATTCGCGCAGCTCCAGTCCGCCCAGGCTGCGCAGGTTCGCGAAGCGCCCCGCCTGGCGGCGCATGGCCTGTTCCAGATCGGGTTGATAGAAGGTCACGAGCTTGTGGTGGCCGTCGATGCGCCCGCGGGTATTGGCCTGGCCGAACTGGCCGACGATGGGGCAGTGCATCTTCACATGGGGGATCACCACGGTGTCGAAGGCGTCCTCATCGAGGCCGGCCAGCTGGAGTATGCGCAGGGCCTCGTTGTCCAGGGCGATGGCGCGCGGCATGGACAGCACGTCGTGGTTCTTGTCGATGACCAGCGTGTCGACGCCGTAGCGGCCGAGCAACGCGGTGAGCGTCGCGCCCACCGGACCGTTGCCGATCACCAGGACATCGACCGATTCGGGGGGCAGATCGTTGTTGTTATGCATTGGAAGACCCGGCTCGAGTGGAAGGGCCCGGGCGGCGCCCAGGTGTCCGTAATCTACCAAAAATGACGAATCATTCAATATTGGATATTTCGTCAAAAAAACTCGACAGGCATTTTCTGCCTGTGACGCGCGGATACTTCCTTGCGGCGGCATGCGAGATTGGGTGGGTGTACGGCGTGAGGAGGGGGGAAGGGATGGGCGCGTGACCTGCCCGGCCTGCGCGGGGCAGGACGACGGGACGGTCCCGGCGCTGTGCGCGGGCCGTCGCGTCCGGCGTTGCTTACGCTACTGCGGCGGCTCGCCTCAGAGATGTTTCTTCAGCTCCTTGTCCAGGTGCTTGTCTTCCTTGTGGCGTTCCTTGTCCAGGTGGTCGGCGCCCTTGTCCAGCTCCTTGTCGTCATGCTTGAGGCCTTTGTCCAGCTCGTCGGCATCGTGCTTCACGTCCTTGTCGATATCGCGGTGATCCTGGCGGACGTCCTTGGCGATGTCGCCCTCGGCCAACGCCAACGGCGCGACGGTGCCGCCGAGCAGGAAGAAGGTGGCGGCCAGGGTGGCGGTCAGTGTGCGCATGGGCAGTTCCTCAGCTTCGGGTTGGCGGTCGAGTCGACCCGCGGGCTCCAGCGGAACCCGCAGGTATGCCGGTTACCCGGCGTTTTCGCGTCGCAGTGCGCGCAGTGTCCAGAGGCCGCCGCAGAAGTCGACGGCGCCGAAAAGCACCAGCACCGGCTCGCTCAGCTGCAGGGCAGCGAACGCCGCGAAACTCGCCAGCACGATGGCGCGAGTGTAGACCGAGGCCAGGAAGAGTTCGCGGGACTCGCTACGGGCGGCGTACCAGTAGTAGACGCCGATGTTGAAGGCGAGGACGCCGACCACGCGTACCCAGACGTCCGGTGTCGGCGCCATGCCGAACAGGCTCAGCAGCAGGTTGGGCACCAGCACCAGGGCGATGCCCAGCAGCATCAGGTAGATGGCGAAATACTTCAGCGTCAGTGCGGCACGGGACATGGCGGCCTCTCTTCAGGGTGGGGCTGGCAGGCTAGCGCGCCGTGCGCCGGGCGGCATGTCGGCGGGCGCCAATCGACTTGCGCCAGGCCGCCACTCAGCTGCAGGACATGGCGCAGGCGATGAAGGTGGTGGTCAGCGTGGTGAGCGTCAGGCCCAGCAGGAACAGCATGTCGGCGATGCGCTCCAGGCGGTGGTTGCGTTGCAGCTTGCGTGTGCGCAGGCCGAAGTAGGCGGTCAGGGTGGTGGCGAGGTAGATCACCGTGTTCACCGCCAGCATGTCCTGGCCGATCAGGTCGACGCGGTGCAGGCTGACGATGATGCGCAGGATGCCGACCACTGTGAGGCACACACCGACCATGGCGCCGGAAGCGGCAAAGATGTGCACGCAGATGTCGTCGTCCAGCTGGGCGGCACGGGTCTTGATGTTCATGGTGACGGTCTCCTTCCCGGTTGGCGTGCGGTTCATCCGCTCGCCTTGCCGGTCTCGATGTGGCTGCCATGATAGGAAGGTCGCGCGCGTTGCTGTACTCGCTTTCCCGGAAGACCAAAATGCCAAGAAAATCTGAGGAAAATCAGCCGGATAGTCGCCGCCTGCCGCGTCAGGCGCGGGCGCTGGAGAAGGTTGAACTCATATTGGAGGCGTCACGGCGCATCCTGGATCGCCACGGCCTGGAAGGTTTCACCACCAATCACGTGGCGGAACTGGCGGGCGTCAGCGTCGGCACCCTGTACCAGTATTTCCCGAACAAGGAGCGCATTCTCGACGAGCTGGCCCGGCGCGAGCTGGCGCAATTGTCCGGCGGGATCATGGCGGCGTTGACCGGGCGGCCTCCGGAGACGCCCGGCGAGCGCATCCGCGCGGTGATCCACGCGGCCGTGAGCGCCTATGGCGGCCGCACCGGCGCGCACAAGGCGCTGATGCAGTATCTGCTGACCCGTGGCGGAGGCAGTCCCTTGCCGACGCTGCGTGGCAACATCATGGCGCACCTGATCTCCCAGGGGCTGGTCGGCGCCAACCAGCAGCCGCGCGTGCTCGCCGAGGCCGAGGCCTTCGTCCTTGCCCACGCTGTCAGCGGTGTCCTGCGGGCGATGCTGGATGAGCCCGAGACCCTGGCGCCGGGCCGGCGCGAGGGCATCGAGGAGGCACTGGTGCAGTTGGTGCTGGGCTACTACTGGCGGCCCTCAGCGGGTACCGCGACGGCGTAGCGAGGCGGGACTGAAGTATTCGCCGTCGGGAATCGGCTGGGCGAAGTCGATGCCGGTGGCCTCTTCGTTGTCCAGGTTCATCGCCACGTAGCGGCGGGCCTGCAGGTCATGGAAGACGTCCAGCGAGGTCCAGGTGGTCGGCAACTCGTAGTAGTTCTTCAGGTAGGCCAGCGACACGCGCCACAGCTCGCCGCGGCCATCGTACTGGTCGACTTCGGCGGCGCCCCAGCTGTCCTCGTCGAGGAACAGCACACGCTTGGAGTAGATGTGCCGCGCACCCGGCTTCAGCGTGCCTTCCACCACCCACACGCGGTGCAGCTCATAGCGGGTGTACTTGGGATTCAGGTGGTTCGGCGTCAGCAGGTCCTTGTACTTCACGTCGGCGCTGGACAGCCGGTAGTTGTTGTACGGGATGTAGATCTCCTTCTTGCCCACCAGCTTCCAGTCGTAGCGATCCGGCGCGCCGTTGTACATGTCGGTGTCGTCGGCAGTGCGCAGGCCATCGGAGGAGGCAATGGGCGTGTCGTAGGCCAGGCTGGGCGCGCGGCGCACCCGGCGCTGACCGGCGTTGTAGGCCCAGGCCTGGCGCGGCTCCTTCACCTGGTCCAGCGTCTCGTGCACCAGCGCCGCACTGCCGGCCAGGCGCGCCGGGCTCTTGGTGAAGGCGAGGAAGTAGAACATGCGGTTGCCCAGCTCGGCGAAATTGCCGCCTTGCTGGTAGTACTTGAACAGCGCTTCCTGCTGGGTGACCACCGGCGAGTAGTCGCCGTTGCGCTGCACGGCGGCCTCGGCGGAGCGGCGCACGATGAAGGTGCCGCGATAACGGGCGATGTGGTTCCACACCGCTTCCACGCCGCTCTGCGGGATCGGGAAGGGAATGCCGCCGAAGGCGTCGACGAAGCCGTTGCCGTTTTCCGCCAGCTTGGCGCTGGTGGCGTTCTTCAGGGTGTTGTCGTACACCCATTGTGGCGCCGCGCCGCTGCGCCGGCTGGGATAGACCGGAATCTGGAAGGTGTCCGGGTAGTTGTTGAACAGGGCGAGTTGGCCCGGCGTCAGGTTGGCCTTGTACTGGTCGAGATTGGCCTTGGTGATGGTGAACAGCGGTTTGTCGGCCGCGAACGGATCGATATGGTGCTGGCCGGGCTTGTAGCCGGCCGGCGCCTGGGTGATGCCACCGGTCCAGGCCGGGATGGTGCCGGCGGCATTGCCGGCCTTCTCGGCGCCCAGCGGAGTCAGGGTCGATTGCAGCGTGGCCGCTTCCTGCGGGGAAACCGCCGCCAGCGCGCTGCCGGCGGAAAGGGCCAGCGCGATCGCGGCGCTGGTCAGGGTACGGATGTTGCCCATGGTGGTTCTCCGGTCAGAAGGAGTACTTGACGTTGAAGCCGACGTTGTCGCGGTCGCGGGCGGCGTTTTCCTGCCCGGCGCCGTAGAACTCGGTGTATTGCAGCTCGGCTTCCAGGCTGTTCAGGTAGGTCGCCTTGAGGCCCAGGGTGTAGGCCTTGCGCCCGGCGATGAAGTTGCCGGCCTGCTGCGAGTTACCGCTGAAGTCGTCCTTGTAGACGGCGTAGGGCGAGAGGTTCACGCCGGCGAACACGTCGTTCCAGGTACCACTGAGCAGCACGGTGGCGCCGTAGGCGTTGCGGTTCACCTGGTCGCTGCGGTCGAAACCGGAGACGTACGCGCCGTTGCTGCGCCCGGAGTAGTAGCGGGTCGAGCCGTCGTAGGCGGTGTACTGCAGGCTGCTGCCGCGCAGTTGCTCGGCGGCCACTTCCAGCACGCCCATCAGCGAGTCGAAGGACAGCGACGGACCGAAGTTGTAGATGGTGCCCAGCGAGGAGTTGAAGGATTCGACGCGCTCGTAGTCGTGCACCTGGCCGCCCAGTCCGACCATCTGCCCGCCGACGTTGACCTTCTGCCCGGAGGAGATCTTCCCGGCCTGCGCCAGCATGTCGCCGAGCAGGTCGTTGGTGGTGGCGATGCCGATGGGCAGGTTGGGGCGGTAGGCGATCTCGCCGAACAGCGAGGCGTCGCCCAGGGTGGTGTTGAAGCTCAGGCCGTACATGCGGATGTTCTCGACGTACTCGCGGCGCGCGGTGGCCTGGTTGGCCATGTCCACCGCCGCGGCGGCGTTGACCAGGCCGAGCATCTGCCCGCCGCTCTGCATCAGCGCGTCGTAGGAGGGCGAGCCCACCAGGCGCGCCAGCTGGTCCATGTCCAGCCCGGCATAGTTCTTGTTCAGGTCGGCGTAGATCACCGGGTCCTTCGCGTGGTAGTTGACGAAGTAGAAGCCGAATTCGGTGGAGTTGAGCTGCTCGGCGATGTAGTGAAACGCCACGCCGAACTGGCCGTCGTTCTTCGCGTTGATGTCCTGGCCGATGTGGGAGACCTTGAAGTAGCCGTTCTTGTCCAGGTAGTCGGTGCCCTGCAGGCCGGCGAAGTGGCTGGCCGAGAGCATCGGGTAGAGGCTCTGGAAGCTCGGATCGGACAGCGCCTTCACCCGCGTGTAGCCGGTGTTGCCGCCATCGGCGAAGAGGTCGGTCTCGGAGAAGAAGGTGCCGGCCGGATCAAGGCGCGTTTCTTTCCAGTTCCACTGGTAGAAAGCGTCCATCGACAGGTTGTCGGTCAGGCCGATGTTGAAGCTCGCGGCTTCCACCGGCATCAGCACTTCCTTGAGCTCCGAGCCCGGCAGGCGGAACTTGGCGGCGTCCACCGGATTGGTGGTGTTGACGCCGCCACGGTAGAAGACGCCTTCGCCCCAGTTGAACACCTGGCGGCCCAGGCGCGCGCTCAGCGGGTGCTCGGCGATGTCCCAGTTGCCGTAGAGATAGGCGTCGAGGATTTCCGCGCGGTGCCCGGCGGTGTCGCGGGTGGCGTCGGTGAAATGGTCGTTGTGCGGGTAGCTCTGGCTGGGCTGCGGTGGGTCGTTGTGATCGTAGTAGTCGTTGCGCTTGTCCATGATCTGCGTGTCGTAGAACGCCGAGCCGCGCATGAACAGGCCGTAATTCTGGTAGGTCGCCTCCAGGTCGGAAGTGATCTTGTACACCTCCGAGGCCAGGCCCGGGCTGAAGTTGCGGTTGCCGTCGTTGCTGTTGACGTCGTTGTTGGTCTTGTCCTGACCTTGCACGCGCCACAGCGCGCCGTAGGACACCGTGGTATCCAGCGAACCGCTGAGCTGGTTGTCGAGGAAGCTGAACTCGACGGCCTTCGACTGGCCGCTGAGCATGAAGGGTAAAACGCAGGCAATGGCGGACCCGGTCTGCAAGCGACGCTTGCGGGATCTGGTGGTCATGTGAGGTTACTCCAACGACTGGTTCTTATTGTGTGTGTCATCAGATGGGGCCTCGTGGCGGCGCCCCTTCGGATAGTGCTCTGCGAAGGCAAATGGGCGTGTTGCGCTCACGCCGGGTGTGGCTCTCCGGTGGTCGGTGGCGCCCGTGTTCAGCGGGCGAGGGGAGCTGGCGTGCGCAGCAGCCAGCGCGTGCCGCGCAGCCGCGCCAGCGTCCAGCACAGCGTCGCCAGCACTAGCGTGAGGTGGTAGAGGTCCGCGCGCGGGATACCCAGCCACTCGCCGCGCCCGGCGATACCCAGCCCGGCAAGGACGAACAGCAGGGCACCGGCCAGCGCCAGCGGCCAGCGTTGCGAGCGGCCCGGCCAGGCGATGGCGATCAGCGCCAGCAGGTTGCCGGCCAGCGCCAGGTTGTCCGGCAGCCAGAGCATCAGTGCGGCGAGGGCGGCCAGCAGCAGGTGGCGCGCCGCGCCGTGCAGGCTGCCGATAGCGATCAGCAGCAGGCTGATGCGGCCGGAGATGCCGGTCATGAACTGGTGCGCGGGGCGCGCCGTCTCCAGGCCGCCGTAGACCAGCGCGCCGAGCAGGGCGGTGAAGGCGATCAGGGTGAACCCGGCGACGCGCCAGCCCTGGCCGTTCTTCAGGCTATCCGCCGCCGCCCAGATACTGGCGGTGCACAGCAGCAGCTCGCAGAACACGCTGGAATTCATCTCAGACCTCCAGCGGCTGCGGCTGGCGCAGCGAGCGCAGCAGCATGCCGAACAGGGTCAGTGTGGCGGCGAAGAACAGCGCCACCGCCCAGGCGACCGGCAGGTTCCATTGCAGGTGGCCGATGGCCGCCGGAATCGCCAGCGAGCACAGCCACAGCAGTTGCCAGCGGCCATTGCCGGGCGCGCCTTCCAGGCTGCGGCCGAGTACCCAGAGCGAGGTGATGATCCACACCGCGCCGACCACCTTCCAGGCCAGCGGCAACTGGTAGGCGAAGGCCAGGAAGCCCATGCCCAGCACCATCATCAGCAGCATCTGCAGCAGGCAGTAGAAGGCGGTGGCGGCGGAGATGCGCGGGCGATAGATGCGGAACGCGGTGATGTCGTGGGGCGGCTTCGGGTCCAGCCGCTCGGCGGCGGCCGGACGCCAGCCGGGACGGGCGAACCACACGCGAATTTTGTCTCCCCAGTTGTCGGCCAGGCGGGCGTCGGCGAGCAGGTCGCGGTACTTGTGGAAGTTCGCCTTGAGCGGGTCGAAGGTCTTCAGCTGGCCGTGGATGCCATAGATGATCGGCTCTTCCGACGCCGGGCGCTCCTTGGCGAAGGTGCCGAACAGGTGGTCCCAGAGCATCAGCACGCCGCCGTAATTGCGGTCCACGCAGTAGGCGTTCTGGCCGTGATGGACGCGGTGGTTGGAGGGCGAGGCAAAGCAGTAGTCGAACCAGCCAAGGCTGCCGATGTGGCGGGTGTGAATCCAGAACTGGTAACCGAGGATCACCGCGCCGGCGACGATGAACACGGTCGGCGGAATGCCGATCAGCGCCAGCGGCCAGTAGAAGAACCAGTTGGTGAGAAAGCCCGTGCTGGTCTGGCGCAGCGCCGTGGAGTAGTTGAACTCCTCGCTGGAGTGGTGCACCACGTGGGATGCCCAGACCAGGTTGACCTCATGGCCCATGCGGTGGTGCCAGTAGTAGCAGAAGTCGTAGCCGAGCAGGCCGATGACCCATACCCACCAGTGCGAGGTGGAGAGGTCGAACAGCGCGAGGTACTGGTAGGCCAGCAGGTAGACGCCGAAGTTCAGGGCGCGCACGAACAGGTTGATGACCTGGCCGCTGAGCCCCAGCGATGCGCTCGACAGGCTGTCGGAGAGGGCGAAGGTCTGGCGCCGCCGCCAGAAGCTCCAGAGCAGTTCCACCAGCAGCAGCACCAGGAATGCCGGCACGGCGTAGACGATCATATTGGGCATGTTTCTGCCTCCTTATTATGTTGCAGGGAGGCTAACGCGCCGCGCCGAAGCGGGCGTGATGCAGGGCGCCAGTGCGCATGTCGGGTGACGTCAATCGGCGGAGCATTCGATTGGGTGATGGCGATCCATAGACGCCAGGAGCGGCATTACCTGTAGGAGCAACTGTCTTCTTCTGCGAGTCCGTGCTCGGGGGTTCTTCCCTCTCCCCAGCCCTCTCCCTGAAGGGCGAGGGAGCCGTCCGTGCCGGCTGATGCCGCAGTTTCATCTTACTCCGAACGGTCCCCTCTCCCTTCGGAGCGGGGCGCGCAGCCAGGGTTAGGGAGAGGGCAAGCCTCCGCTGAGGAATCCCAAACTACGTAGGAGCGGGCTTGCTCGCGAACACGGTCGAGTTCTGCACGAAAATTTCGGAGGAATGCGGTTCGCGAGCAAGCTCGCTCCTACAAAGGGTTTGGTGCTAGCCGGCGCGCAGGGTCTTGCGGAAATCTGCCGGGGAGATCCCGCGCGACTGGCGGAAGGCGTGACTGAACGCACTGGCCTGGGAGAAACCGAGCAGCAGGGCGATCTCCATGACGCTGGAGTCGGTGTGCCGCAGGTAGTGATCGGCCAACTCCATGCGCATGGTTTCCAGCACCTGGGAGAAGCTCTCGCCCTCGGCGGCCAGCTTGCGCTGCAGGGTCCGCGGCGACATGGCGAGGTCGCTTGAGAGGCCTTCCAGACTCACTTCGCCACCAGGCATGCGCTCCACCAGCAACGTGCGCAGGCGTCCGATCACCGACAGCGGCGCGTAGGAACGGCCCAGTTGCAGGTCCGCCTCCAGCAGCAGGCTCCTGTGGGTTCGTGCGTCGGCGCCCTGGATGCGCGCGGCGAGCATTGTCTCGGGGAAGACCAGCGCATTGCGGTCGGCACCGAACTGCACCGGGCAGCCGAAGAACGCTTCATGGTGCGAGGTATCGCCGGGCGCAGCATGCATCATCTGCACTGCCAGCAACGGCGCGCTGCTGCCGATCAGCCAGCGGCCGAAAGCGGTCCAGCCGGCCAGCACCGCCTCCTGCAGGTAGCCGCTGTAAGGCTCCAGCTCGGTGATGCGGCGGTCTTCGAGCAGTACCCGGCCACCGTCGATGGTGATCTGCGTCTGGCTGGACGGGCTGTCGAAGACGATCTTGCCGAAGCGCCGGATCATGCTCATCGACTCGCCCAGGGTCGCGCTGGTCATCGATACCGCGCCCAGCACGCCGTAGCTGCCGGGGCGCACCGCCGCGCCCACCAGCAGGCCGAAGTGCGGCAGGCCGCCCATGCGCGCTGCCAGCTCCAGCAGGGCGCGCAGCTGATGCATGGGAATGCGCAGGATCGGGTCGGCCAGGCGCTCGCGCGGCAGGCCGATCTCGCGCAGCAGCAGGTCGCCGTCGCAGCCGTATTGTTCGGCGACGTCGAGTACGTGGTTGACGAAAGCGGCGCTGGAGGTGGCAGGGCGCATAGGGGCAAGGCGGTCCGGTGGTCCGGTTGTTATGGGGCGAATCTACCAAGGCGGACGCCGCCGCGGCCAGCGGCGCCCGTCGGTTGGGTCAGACCCTGCCGGTGACCGGGATGCCGGCGCCGGTGATGGCCGACGCGGCATCGCCGAGCAGGAACAGGATCACCCCGGCGAGTTGCTGCGGCGTCACCCAGCGGTCGAACTCCGCATCGGGCATCGCGGCGCGATTCTGCGGGGTGTCGATGATGCTCGGCAGCACGGCATTCACCGTCACGCCCTGATCCTTGAGTTCCTCGGCGAGGCTCTCGGTCAGGCGCAGTACGCCGGCCTTGGACGCTGCGTAGGCACCCATCCCCATGCCGGCCTTCGCCGCCGCGCCGGCGCCGATATTGACGATGCGCCCGGCCGCCGAGCGACGGATCAACGGCAGCAGCGCCTGGCAGGTGTTCAGCGCGGTGCGCAGGTTGAGTGCGTAGAGGCGGTCCCAGGTCTCGACATCACCGCCCTGGATCGGCTCCCAGGCGAAGCCACCGGCCACGTTCACCAGCGCATCGAGGCGACCATAGTGCGCTTCGATACGGCTCGCCACGGCCTGGCAATCGGCGGCCGAGGTGAGGTCCACGCCCGGCAGCAGCAGTTGTTCGGGTGTGGAGGGCAATGTCGTCGAGGCGCGATCGATCAGCACCAGGCGCGCGCCCTGGGCGGCAGCCATGTCGGCGAGGGTGTCGCCGAGGTTGCCGAAGGCGCCGGTGATTGCAATGACACGCTGGGAGAGTGGGTGTTCCAAGTGGGACTTCCTCTGTTTCATTCAGAGCGCACGCTAAAGAGGCAGCTGCCCTGCGTCATGTCCCAGGACGTCAACTTGAATGTGTTTACGCGCCAAGCTGCAACAGCAGGTTGCCGGCGTCGCCGATTCAGTCGCCTTGAGCGGTGGCTGGCGGAGCGTGGTACCGCCAGGCGAGTCACCCGGACCGGCGCCGTGCGGCGCGAGTCCGGGTGAAGAACGTCTCAGCGGCGGTCCACCCAGACGGTTTGCGCGTTGCAGAACTCGCGCACGCCGAAGTGCGACAGCTCGCGACCGAAGCCGCTCTTCTTCACGCCGCCGAAGCCGACGCGCGGATCGCTGGCGCTGTAACCGTTGATGAACACGCCACCAACGTCCAGCTCGGCGGTCATTTGCCGGGCCCGGGCAAGATCGGCGGTGAACACCGTGGCGGTCAGGCCGAAGTCGCTGTCGTTAGCCAGCTCCAGCGCATGACGCGCATCCTTGGCACGGATGATCGAGGCCACCGGGCCGAACAGTTCCTCGCGGAACGAAGTCATCTGCGGGGTGACGTCGCCCAGCACGGTGGGCAGGTAGAAGTTGCCCGCACCTTCCGCCTTGCCGCCGCCCAGCAGCAGGGTGGCGCCTTCGGCCAGGGTGCGTTGCACCTGGTCGTCCAGCTCATCGCGCAGGTCGAAGCGCGCCATGGGGCCGATGTAGGTCTGCGCCTGGGTCGGGTCGCCCATCACCAGTTCACGGGTGGCGGCGACGAAGCGCTCGGTGAAGGCGTCGGCGATGCTCTCCTCGATGATGAAACGCTTGGCCGCGGCGCAGACCTGCCCGGAGTTCTGGAAGCGCCCAGCCACGGCGGCCTTCACGGCCACCTCCAGGTCAGCGTCGGCCAGCACGATGAAGGCGTCCGAGCCGCCCAGTTCCAGCACGCATTTCTTCAGCGCGGCACCCGCCTGGGAGCCGATGGCCGAGCCGGCGCGTACGCTGCCGGTAACGGTGACGGCGGCGATACGGTCGTCGCGGATGGCCTGGGACACCAGGTCATTGCCGACGTTGATCACCTCGAACACGCCAGCCGGGAAGTCGGCCTGCTGGAAAGCCTGCAGCATCAGGTAGGCGCTGCCCATGACGTTGGGCGCGTGCTTGAGCACATAGGTGTTGCCCGCCAGCAGGGCCGGCACGGCGCCGCGCAGCACCTGCCAGACCGGGAAGTTCCACGGCATCACCGCGAGGATCGGGCCGAGCGGGCGGTACTCGATCCAGGCGCGCTCGTGTTCAACGGTGGTGGGTTCGGCAGCGAGCATCTGCGGGCCGTTGGCGGCGTACCAGTCGCACAGGCCGGCGCACTTTTCCACTTCGCCACGGGCCTGGGCGATCGGCTTGCCCATTTCGGCGGTGATGGTCTGCGCGAAGGTCTCGGCATTGGCGCGCAGGGCCTGGCCGAGGCGCACCAGCGCGGCGGCGCGCTGCTCCAGCGGGGTGCGCTTCCAGCCGGCGTAACCTTGGGCGGCGCGCGCCAGGGATTGTTCCAGGGCTTGCGCGGATTCGAAGGCGTAGCTGTCGATCACCTCGCCGGTGGCGGGGCTGCGGGAAATCGCGTGGGTCTGCGGGGTGATGCTCATGGCTCGCTCCTGAAAGGTGGGTGGGCGGAGTGGAGCCAGTGTCGCGTTGAAATATGCTCATGAAAACTGAATAATAATGACGATTACGCTCTCGTTTGGAGAATGAAATGGACCTGGTCCAGCTGGAAATCTTCTGCGCCGTGGCGGCCCACAAAAGCATCGCCGCCGCCGCACAGGCCATGCACCGTGTGCCATCGAACCTCACCACGCGGATCAAGCAACTGGAGGCGGACCTGGACGCCGACCTGTTCATCCGCGAGAACAACCGCCTGCGCCTGTCGCTGGCCGGGCACGACTTCCTTGTCTATGCGACACGCATCCTTGGCCTCGTGGAAGAGGCGAGGGTGGTGGTATCCGGCAAGGAACCCAGCGGACGCTTCCCCATCGGCTCGCTGGAAAGCACGGCGGCGGTGCGCATTCCACGCCTGCTGGCGCGTTATCACCAGCAGTACCCGAAGGTGGAGCTGGACCTGTCCACCGGGCCCTCCGGCACGATGATCGACGGCGTGATCGCCGGCGAGCTGATCGCCGCCTTCGTCGACGGTCCGATCAAGCACCCGGCACTGGACGGCATGCCGGTGTTCGACGAAGACATGCTGGTGGTCGCGCCGTCCCACCACGCGCCGATCCAGCGTGGGCGGGACGCCGATGGCGAGATGATCTACGTGTTCCGCGACAACTGTTCCTACCGCCACCACTTCGAGCGCTGGTTCGCCGCCGACGGCGCCGCGCCGGGCGCCATCCGCGAGCTGGAGTCCTACCACAGCATGCTTGCCTGCGTGAGCGCCGGCGGCGGGCTGGCGGTGATGCCACGCAGCATGCTGTCGAACATGCCCGGCAGCATCTCGGTCAGCGCCTGGCCGATGGCGGGCGACTTTGCCCGCTTGAACACCTGGCTGATCTGGCGTAGCGACACGCGCTCGCGGTCCCTGGAGCTGTTTCGGAATCTGGTGGAAGAGCAGGCGGCGGCGTTGGATATGGCGGGGGCGTGAGTCCGTGGCTGTCATGCGCGCCCTGGGGTGAGCCCCTTCACGGCCACGACGAAGGAACGACGGACTGAGCGCGGCCCTGGTCCGGACAGGGTCAATCGCCGCTGCGCAGGCGCAGGCACTGGTGGCGGTGCAAGCCCAGGCGCACTTCGTCGAGCAGCGCTTCGGCGCAGGCCAGGGCCCGCGCGGATTCTTCGTCGGATGCGAGGCCGGCGCGGGTGAAGTCGTCGATGCGCAGCCCTTCGGGCGTGCCGGGCGCTTCCACCAGGGTCCAGCCCAGGCCGCTCGCCTCCAGGCTGCGGGCGAGGCCGGCGCCGAGCTGCTCGTCGTCGGCGCCAGCGGGCTCAACCAGCCATTGCCAATGCCCGACCAGGAACAGTCGCGGCACGTCGGCACGCAGGGCGCCATCGAGTAGCGCGCCGCACAGGGGCGGGAGGTTTTCCGCAGGCTCGTTGCCCAGGAAGGCGAAGATCACATCGAGTCCGGATACCGCTTCGCTGACCGTGATCGACGAGTCCAGGCTACCCAGCTTGCTGCGCAGGCCGGGACGGGCCTGCAGGGCGTTGAGGTCATCGAGCAGCACCGTCACTTCGTGCTGGCGGTGCAGGGCGCCGGCGATCAGCGCCTGGCCGAGGCTGTCGAAAGGCTGGAACAGTCCCAGCTTCAGGGTGGGCGTTTCGAGGTTGTGCATGGTGACTCCTGCGCTTCGCGTGGGCCTCGATCATTCGAAGGCCACGCGGCGCAAGAGGTTCAGACGGATTCCCCAGCGGTCACAGCCACCAGCGCAGCAGGTAGAACGCCCCCATGCTCAGCACCACGCTGAGCAGCACGTTGCGCGTCCACAGCACCAGCGCCACGGCGACGACCGCGCCGAGCAGGTAGGGGTTGTCCAGGCGCAGGTTGAGCTGGTGCTCGGGGAGGAAGACGATCGGCCCGCAGATCGCGGTGAGCATGCCCGGCACCGCGAAGCCGAGGAATTGCCGCACGTTGCTGCTCAGGCGGATCGGCAGGCGCGGTTCGAGGAACACGTAGCGGTTGAAGAACACGATCAGGCCCATGCCGACGATCACTGCCCAGACCATCATGCGCGCACCCCCGCGAGTTTCTGGCAGAGGAAGCCGGCGAACATTCCCGCCAGCCCCGACAGCACCAGCGCCGAGCCGACCTGCCAGTAGCTCAGCAGCACCGAGCAGAAGAGCGAGACGGCGACGCAGACCACGGTGGGCACGTTCTTCACCACCGGTGCGATCAGTGCGACGAAGGTGGCGGCGATGGAGAAGTCCAGGCCCAGGTGTTCCAGTCCTGGAATGCTGCTGCCCACCAGCACGCCGGCGAGGGTGAAGAGGTTCCAGGCGATGTAGAACGTCAGGCCCACGCCCAGCGCGTACCAGCGGTTGAAGGTCTGGCGGTCGTGGCCGCTGGTCAGCGCGAAGAATTCATCGGTGAGCAGGAAGCCCAGCCCCGCGCGCCAGCGCCCCGGCAGGCCGGAGATCAGCGGGCGCATGGTCATCCCGTAGAGCAGGTGCTGGGAGGTCAGCAGCAGGGTGGTGATCATGATCGAGAAGAATCCGGCGCCGCCCTTGAGCATGCCGATCGCGACCAGTTGCGCGGCGCCGGCGAAGACGATGGCGGACAGTCCCTGGCCGTGCAGCGGCGAAAGCCCCGCGTCGATGGCCAGGGAGCCCGCGAGCAGGCCCCAGGGCAGGACCGCCAGGGACAGCGGCATGATGTCGATGGCGCCCTTGAGGAAGGCGCGTGAGGGAAGCGTGGCGTGGGACATGGTGATTCTTTGCAGTCGATCGTGGCCACAGCTTGGCAGAGCGGTGCACCCGCTGGCTTGAACAATCTTGCTGTTCGCCGTCCTTCAGCCCGCGCTGCCCAGCAATTCTTCCAGCGAGCGCGCCAGCTCCTCGTGCTGCACCGGCTTCTGGATCACCAGGCTGCCCGGCAGCTCCAGGCCCTGCAACTCGGCATAGCCGGTGAGGAAGACCACGGGCAGGTACGGGAAGCGCTCGCGGGCGATTTTCGCCATCTGCGCGCCATTCAGCTCGGGCATGGCGAAGTCGGTCAGCAGCAGGTCGACGTCTTCGTCCAGCATTTCCAGCGCCTGCTGCCCGCCGTTGGCCTGGCGAACCCGGTAGCCGTAGAGTCGCAATGCATCGCCGATCAACTCGCGCACCAGGTCGTCATCGTCCACCAGCAGGATGTTGCGGTCGCGGCCGCTGTCCGCCAGCGTGCCGGCGGGTTCCTGGTCGCCGGCGGCGGGTGCCTGCGAGCGTTCCACCGCCGGCAGGTAGACATTCACCTGGGTGCCGCGCCCCGGCTCGCTGTCGATGTGCACGCCGCCACCGGTCTGCTTGACGAAGCCGAACACCTGGGCCAGCCCGAGGCCGGAGCCCTTGCCGATGTCCTTGGTGGTGAAGAAGGGTTCGAAGACCTTGCCGAGCACCTCTTCGTCCATGCCGCAGCCGGTGTCGCGGATCGACAGCACCACGTAGTCGCCGGGCTCGGGGTGTTGCGGGCGGCTGGGCGGATGGCCGATGCGCGTGTTGTGGGTGGACAGGGTGAGCTGGCCGCCGGTGGGCATGGCGTCGCGGGCGTTGATCGCCAGGTTGAGGATGATCATCTCGGTCTGGGTTGGGTCGGTCAGCGCCTGCCAGAGGCCGTCGTTGAGCTCCAGGCGCACGGCGATGTTGCCTCCCAGGGAGCGTTGCAGCAGCTCCTCCAGGCCCGCCAGGGTGTCGTTGAGGTTCAGCGGCACGGGTTCCAGGCGCTGGCGGCGGGAGAACGCGAGCATCTGCGCGGTCAGCTTGGCGCCACGCTCGCCCGCTTCGCGGATGTGCTGGAGGCGCTTGGTGGCTTTCTCCAGATCGCCCTTGGCCAGGTCGCGCTCCAGGAAGGTGGAGCCGCTGAGGATCACCGTCAGCAGGTTGTTGAAGTCGTGGGCCACGCCAGCGGTGAGCTGGCCGACCGCTTCCAGGCGCTGCATCTGTTGCAGCGCCGCCTCGATGCGCTCGCGTTCGGCGATCTGCTCGCGCAGGCGCGCATTGGCCTCGGCCAGGTCCAGGGCCGATTCGCGCTCGCTGGTGATGTCGCGGGCGACCACGTAGAGCAGGGTGTCTTCCGGCACCACCACCCAGGACAGCCAGCGCTGCTTGCCGCTGGAGTGGCGGATGCGGCTATCGAAACGCGCACTGGTGTTGCCGTGGGCGAGCGCGGCCAGCTCGGTGAGAAACAATGCCTGGTCCTGCTCCGGCAGCAGTTGCAGCAGCGACATGCGCGAGAGCATCTGCCGCTTGAAGCCCAGGGCGTGTTCCCAGGCCGGGTTGAGGGCGACGGGGGTGAGATCGCTGTTGAGCACCGCCAGCAGGTCCTGGGACAGGTCCCAGGAGCGGTCGCGTTCGCGGGTGCGGCGCTCGACCCGCTCGCCCAGCATTTCGTTGAGCTGCTCCAGCGCCTGGGTCGCCTTGCGTTGCTGGTGGATGTCCTGCAGCACGCCGGAAAAGCGCACGCAGCGCGTCTCGACGAATTGCGCCTGGCCGCTGCTGAGCAACCAGCGCGGCTCGTGGCCTTCGGGCTGCTCGATACGGAATTCCACACGGTAGCGGCCGTCGCCGGTCGGCTCCATGGCGCGCTCCACCGCCTCCCGCACCTGTTCCAGGTCATCGGGATAGATGCCGCCGTAGAACACGTCCATGTTCATCTGGGTTTCCGGCAGCAGGCCGAATAACGTCTTGCAGCGATCATCCCAGAGCAGCTCGCCGTCCTGCGGGCGATAGTCCCAGGTGCCCATGCCGGCGGCATCGATGGCGATGCGCGCGCGTGCCTCGACGTCGGCGAGGGCTTCCTCGGCGCGGCGCCGGCGCTGGCGCTCGCGCACTTCGGTCAGGGCGCGGCCCACCGCCTTGGGCAGCAGCGAGAGGTTTTTCTTCAGCACGTAGTCGGTGGCGCCGAGGCGGATCATCTCCACCGCGTGCTCCTCGCCATAGATGCCGGAGAGGAAGATGAAAGGCGTATCCGGCGCCAGGCGCTGGGCGATGGCCAGGACGTGGGTGCCGGACGAGCCGGGGAGTACGCAGTCGCAGAGAATCAGCTCGAACGCGTGCTCGCGCAGGGCGTGCTCGACGCCGATATGATCGAAGACCTGATGGGCGTCGATCCGCATCCCGCTGCGCTCCAGGCGTAGCAGGGTCAGCTCGGCATCCATGGCGCTGTCTTCGACGATCAGCAGTTTCAGCGGAACTTCGGGCATCACCGCTCCGTCAGGGGTTGCGTCTACGATTCAGACGTAACGAACCCGGCGGAGGTTCATTGAGAACGGCCCAGAACACGCCCAGGTCGGAGATCGCCGTGACGAACTCCTTGAACTCCACCGGCTTGACCACGTACGCGTTGACGCCCAGTTCGTAGGCGGCCTGGAGGTCGGGCTCCTCCCGCGAGGAGGTCAGCATCACGGTCGGAATGCTGCGCAGCTCCGGGGTATCGCGGACCACCTTGAGGACTTCCAGGCCATCCACCTTGGGCAGCTTGAGGTCCAGCAGCAGGACCGCCGGGTTGCCATCGTCACGCTCGGCATAGACATTGCGCCGCAGCAGATAGTCCAGCGCGTCGGCGCCATCGCGCATCACGATGACTTCGTTGGCCAACTGGCTGCGCTCCAGAGCGACGAGCGTCAACTCCAGGTCCCTCGGATTGTCTTCGACCAGCAGGATGGGTTTGAGCATGGTGCGTGTGCTTCCGTCATTGGGTCAGGGGGTGGCGGGGAAGGGCGAAGTGGAAGGTAGCGCCCTGGTCGATGCGGCCTTCGGCCCAGACCCGTCCGTCGTGGCGCTCGATGATGCGGCGGACGCTGGCCAGGCCGATGCCGGTACCTTCGAATTCCTCCATGCGGTGCAGGCGCTGGAAGACACCGAACAGTTTGTTGGCGTAGGCCATGTCGAAGCCCACGCCGTTGTCACGGATGTACACCTCGATCTCGCCGGGCGTCTGGCGCGCGCCGATCTCGATGCGCGCCGGATCGCGGCCGCGGGTGTACTTGATGGCATTGGCGATCAGGTTGCGCAGCGCCAGGTTGATGAACGCGGGGTCGCCGATGACCTTGGGCAATGTCTCGACGTCCCAGACGATGGCGCGCCCGGCGTAGTCCGGCTGCATCTCGACGCGAATGGTTTCGACCAGGGCGTTGAGGTCGACATCCGACAGGCGCAACGCCGAGCGACCCATTTGCGAGAAACTCAGCAGGTTGTCCACCAGCGTGCCGGCGAAGCGCGCGGCATCCTCGATGTGCTGCAGGAAGCGCCGGCCGCGCTCGGTCAGCGCCTCGCCCTCGATCTCGCCGAGCAGCTCCGCGTAACCGGCGATGTGCCGCAACGGCGCGCGCAGGTCGTGGGAGACGCTGTAGGAGAACGCCTCCAGCTCCTTGTTCGAGCGTCGCAGGTCGCCGGCCATCTGCGCCAGTTCCTCGGCCTTGCGCAGCACGATGCCGAGCACGGCGGTGCGCAGCTCCACTACGCCGTCGATGACCAGCGGCTCCCAGGGGGCGGAGAAGCCGCGCACTTCCTCCTGCCAGCGCTCGAAGCTGTGCCGGGGGTTGAGATTGCCCAGCGGGCCGATTTCCTTCTCCGGGCGGCCGGCCCAGTTCACCGTGCGGGCCTGCTCGGGGCGGAACCACACAAGGTAGTGCGAGTGAATCTGCGAGATGGCGACGGCCAGCACACCGGCGGAATGTTCCGCCAGCTCGGGCAGCTCCTCGATATCGCGGCGCACGTTGTCGGTGTGGAACACCACCTGGTCGTCGTGTTGCGCCAACCAGTGCACCAGCGCGTTGACCCGCGCCGCCGGCGGGGTGACACCGATCAGGTCGCAGCGCTCGGCGGAAATGATCGCCGCTCCCGTCGCCCCGGCGAAATCGAGCATGACCTGTGGCAGCGCCAGCAGCCCGTCACTGACGCTGTCGTGGTCGGCCATGGCCGACAGCATCTGCACGATGCGCTGCCGCAGGTCGAGCAGATGCCGGGTGCTGGCGTGGGATTCGCGCGATTCGATCTGCAGCGACAGCACGCTGGCCAGCAGTTCGCAGGCGGTGCGCGTCTGGAAGCCCACGGCGCGCGGCTCGCGGTGATGGCAGGAGATCAGCCCCCACAGCCGGCCATCCACGACGATGGACAGGGACATGGAGGCGAGGGTGCCCATGTTGCGCATGTACTGCAGGTGCACCGGGGAGACGCTCCGCAGGGCCGCGAAGCTCATGTCCAGCGGGCGGCCGGTGCGCGGGTTGTGCGCCGGCACCAGGGGCGAGGGCTGGTACTTCGCGTCCTCGATCACGCGGATGCGATTGACCCGGTACAGCTCGCGGGCCTGGCGCGGGATATCCGACGCCGGGAAACACAGGCCGAGGTAGCGCGGATAGCCCGGATCGGCTGACTCGGCGATGACCAGGCCGTTGCCTTCGGCGTCGAAGCGGTAGGCCTTGACCCGGCCGAAGCCGATGATCCGCTTGATTTCCTCCACGGACCGCTGCAGCAGTTCCTCGATGCTGGCGGCGGTGTGCAGGCCGCTGACGAAGGTGCGGACCAGCGGGTAGAAGTCGACGCCGGGGGCGCTGTCACGGCTGGGTTCGAATTCGACTATCAGCACCTGGTCATGGCGATGCACCATGACCGTGGCGCGCTCGCCGGTGGTAGGCCCCAGGCGCAGGCTCAGGTCGCCGATGTGGAAGGGGAAGATCTCGCTGTCGGGCAGGCGCGCGAGCTGGGCGCGCAGGTCGAAGTCCCCGGCGACCATCGCGGCGAAGTCGCGGCCGAGCAGCTCGCGGGCGGGCAGGCCGAGCCAGCGCTCGGCATTTTCGCTGGCCTGGAGAATGCGCAAATCGGACTCATCCAGTACCAGCAGGAATCCCTGGGGCTGGATGCTGCCCGGTACCTGGATCGGCTCCTGGGCACAGCGTTCGATGGCTTGTTCGAGAACGGTCTCGGCGGCGGGCAAGGTAAGGCACTCCGTTTGGGACCGACTACGCGAGCCGGAGTTCTAGGTGCAGGAATTTTCCATCTGCACAGTATGAAAGGCCCTCAGTGTGGCCGTCTTGAGCGTTTTTCGCACTGCTGGCCGAGGGCCATTTGTCCATTTTTCCGTAGCCGCCGGAGCGCTCTGGCCGACTGGCTTGCAGGAGGGGCGCGCTCATTCCGTGGAGAGAAAGGCCAGCAGGGTGGCCTCCTCCGCGCTGAGCCCCTTGCGCTTGCGCGCCTTGCGCAGGTTGACCAGTTCGCCAGCCAGGAAGGCCTCGATGATGCGCGGGTGGATGTAGCACTTTCGGCAGATCGCCGGGGTGTTGCCCAACTCGTCGGCGACCTGCTGGATGATCTCCTTGAGCTGGCGGTTGGCGCTCTTCTCGTCCTCCCAGCGGGCCTTGCGGCAGTACTCCAGCGCCAGGGTGCTGCCGGCCCAGGTGCGGTAGTCCTTGGCGGTGAACTCTTCGCCCGCGTGCTCGCGCAGGTAGGCGTTGATATCGCGGGAATCGATCATGTGGCGCTGTCGCTGCTCGTCCAGGTACTGGAACAGTTGCTGGCCGGGCAGCTCCAGGCAGCGCCTGAGAATGCGCGCCAGGCGTGGGTGCTGGATATCCACGCTGTGCTTCACGCCGCTCTTGCCGCGGAAGGCGAAGCGGATGCGCGTGCCTTGCACATCGACATGGCGCGCGCCGAGGGTGGTCAGGCCGAAGGAGCGGTTCTCCCGCCGGTAGCGCTGGTTGCCGATGCGGATCAGCGTGCAGTCGAGCAGCTCGACCACCGTGGCCATCACCTTGTCCGCGCCCAGGCCCGGCAGCGCCAGGTGCTGCTCGATCTGCGCGCGCAGCGCGGGCAGGCTGGCGCCGAAGCGCAGCAGGCGTCCGTACTTGGCGGTGTCGCGTACTTCGGTCCAGCGCGGGTGGTAGCGATACTGCTTGCGCCCGCGCACGTCGCGCCCGGTGGCCTGCAGGTGGCCGAACGGATCGAGACAGATCCACACGTCGATGTACGCCGGTGGAATCGCCAGGCGATTGATGCGTTCTATCTCGGCCTCCACGCGGATACGTTCGCCGCCCGGATCGAAATAGGCGAAGCGCCCGCGCAACCGGCGCCGGCTGATGCCCGGCAGGTTGTCGTCGACATAATGAAGATCGGGTGGCAGGTCCAGCAGCTCCGGCGGTGTGCTCATCTTCAGCTCCTTTCGGCCCTCCCAGAAATGGATCACCGAAGGGCCGTTTGAGTGCCGAATATTTTTCCTCCGGGTGTCGCCGCGCCGGGCCAGCCACGCCGTGCGTCCGGCGTCGTGGATCAACTGCAAGGCATGGTCTATATCCATCTGGCCCGCGAAAAAACAGCCCGGAGAAGTACCCAGGGGCGCACATCGACTGCCTGACGGGAGGACTTCCAGATGATCAACGCTGCCACGGCGAACCTGTTCGCCCAGTACAAGCGCTGGGCCGATCACGCCTTTCTCGAAGGGCTGGCCGGCCTGCCGGCGGGCGAGCTCAGCCGTGAACGCGCGGGGCCGATGAAGACCATGATCGCCACGCTCAACCATGTCTATGTGGTGGACCGCATCTGGCGGGCGCACCTGGAAGGGCGCGAGCACGGCTTCCAGTCGCGCCAGGAGATCCCGTTCCCCAGCTTCGAGGAGCTCCGCCTCGCCCAGGAGGAGAGCGACGACTGGTATGTCGCCTGGGCCGCCATGCAGACCGACGCCTCGCTGAATCGCTCGGTGGACTTCAGGTTCGTGTCCGGCATGCAAGGCAGCATGACCGCCGGTGCCATGCTCATGCACGTGGTCAACCACGGCAGCTACCACCGTGGCTGGCTGGTGCAGATGTGCTTCGAGATTCCCGCGATGCCGGCGATGACCGACCTCTCCATCTACCTCACCGAAGTCGCGCCGCACGCCTGTGCGTGCTAGGGCGCGGTCCGGGCGGAAAACCTCTCCACCGGGAGTCCGGCGTCCTACTCTTCGGCCATGTGCTCGACGATCTTGCTGCGCAACCAGCGCTCGGCCGGATCATTGTCTGTCACCTCGCCCCAGACCATGCACAGCGGCGAGGTCTCGATGGGGAAGGGTGGATCGTCGGCGCGCAGGCTGGTGCCCTCGATCAGCGTTGCCGCCGCGTAGTCCGGCACCGAGGCCAGCAGGTCGGTCCCGGCGAGCATCGAGCGCAAACCGCTGAACTGTGGCACCGCCAGCACCACGCGGCGGCAGCGGCCTATCTTGGCCAGGTCGTTGTCGATGTTGCCGCTCAGATCGCCGGAGAACGACACCAGCGCATGAGGCCGTTCGCAGAAGTCGTCGAGCGTCAGCGCGCCGGGACGGTCATCGCCGCGCAGCACCTTGACCCGCATCTCGCGCAGCTTGCGGCGCTTGGCATTGGCTGGCAGCTCGGCGGTGTAGCTGACGCCGACGGAGATTTCTCCGGAGGCCAGCATCGCCGACATCAACAGGAAGTTGACCCGCCGCACCACCAGGGTCACGTCCGGCGATTCCTCGCGCAGTTGCCGCAGCAGCGGTGGGAACAGGCCGAACTCGGCATCATCGGAAAGGCCGATACGAAAGGTGTCGCGGTTGGTCGCCGGGTCGAAGTCCCGGGCGCGGCTGACGGCGCTGGAAATGGTGTCCATCGCCGGTTGCAGTTCCTTGAGAATCGCCATGGCGCGCAGCGTCGGCTCGTAGCCGCGACCGTTGCGCACCAGCAGCGGGTCGTCGAACAGGTCGCGCAGGCGCGCCAGGGCGGCGCTCACCGCGGGCTGGCCGAGGAAGAGTTTCTCGGCGGCGCGGGTGAGGTTTCGTTCGAACATCAGGGTTTCGAAGATCACCAGCAGGTTCATGTCGACGCGGCGCAGATCGTTACGGTTCATCGGCGTCCCTCGTGGGTTCCTGTTCTTGTCGGCCCAAGCAGTTAAGCAGCGGATCGAGGGGCCGGGCGGAGAAATTGCCGAGCGGAACGGCGGTGACGCGCGCCCCATGGCCTGCCACGAAAAAGCCCCGGAGGGCTGGCGCCGACCGGGGCTTCATGGCGTCGCGTCAGGCGACGACCGGGATCAGCGGATCGGCCGCGGCCAGTGCGGTAGCGCGGTCCGCCGCCGGCGGGTAGATCCAGACGGTGTTGATCTCGGTCTTGATCTTCTTGCCTTCCTCGCGCTGGAAGCGGATCTGGCGGTCCCAGCCTTCGGTGAACAGCGCGCCCCAGGCGCCCAGGTCCAGGCAGGTCACGTACTTCTCCTGGCTGTAGGGGATTGGCGCTACGCCCAGCAGGTCGGCGGCGGCGTTGTTGCCGGCCGAGCGGCCGAGGGCGATGGCGTGCTGGCAGGTCATCAGCGCGTAGTTGCCGGCATCGTCGACAGCGGCGTAGGCCACGTCGCCGGTGGCGAACACCGCGTCCTGGCCGATCACCTGGAGGTTGTGGTCCACGTGCAGGCGGCCCTGGCGATCACGTTCGCCGGCAACCTGTTCGGTCAGCGAGCTGGCGCGCACGCCGGCGGTCCAGATAACGGTCTTCGCTTCGATTCGCTCGCCGCTGGAGAGGATCACGCCGTTCTCGTCGATGGATTCCACCGACGCCTTCAGGCGCCATTCCACGCCCAGTTCGGCAGAGGCTTCGGCCACCACGGACTGCGAGGTCTCCCCAAGCGCGCCGCCGATCTCGCTGCCGCGGTCGACCACGATCACCCGCACCTTGGCGCCCGCACCCAGCACTTCACGCAGGCGCGCCGGCATTTCGGTGGCGGTCTCGATGCCGGTGAAGCCGCCGCCGGCAACGATCACGGTGTGGCGCGCTGCGGATTCCGGCAGTTGGTGCAGCGAACGGATATGGCTTTCCAGGCGCACGGCCTGGTCGATGTCGTCGACATCGAAGGCGTGATCGATACCCGGCAGGGCGGGGCGGGCGACCTTGCTGCCGCTGGCGAGGATCAGGCGGTCGAAGCCGAGGGTGGCGATTTCGCCGTTGGCGTCGCGGTAGTCCAGGCTGCGGCCGTCAACGTCGATCTGTTCGGCAACGCCCTGGATGAAGGTTACGCCCACGGCGGCGAACAGATCGCCAAGCGGCGCCGCCATCTGGTGCACGTTCGGCTCGTAGAAGCGCGGGCGGATGCGCAGCTCGGCCTGGGGCGCGAGGACCGCGACTTCGATGTCGCCACGGTTGTGCTGGTCGAGCAGACGCGTGGCGCTCAGGGCGCTCCACATACCCGCGAAACCGGTGCCGACGATCAGGATGCGTTGTTTCATGGTGTCTCCGACGAAAAGGGTGATTCGAGTGGTGGCGGTTTGAGTTGGGCCCGAGTGGCTGATAGCGGAGCGATTCGCTTCCCGGCTTGCCTCGGATAACTACGACTATATTTGTCGTAGTTATGTGGCGCAACTCATTTCTCTCGAAAACTCCGACCGTTCGTCACGGATTGCCCCCGCAGATTCTCGCCACTTCTGTTTATGCCTGTAGGTCTTTATGGGGGCGGAAGGTCGGGCTGGGCGCGTGACAGCTCGTCAGATGGCGTGGTTAAGTGCTTGCCGAACGACCCGCGTGGTCAGAAAATAATGCGACTAAGTTAGTCGGAGTTTGTGATGGCTTTATACAGCGCAGGGGTCGAGTACGGCATCCACTGCCTGCTCTACCTGACCGATGAGAAGGGTGATCCCCGTGACTCCAGCGTACGCGCGCTGGCCGAACTGCAAGGTGTGCCCCAGGAGCTGCTGGCCAAGGTCTTCACCAAGCTGGCCAAGGCCGGCCTGGTGGCGGCCACCGAAGGTGTGCGCGGCGGTTTCCGCCTGGCGCGGCCGGCGGACGAGATCAGCGTGCTGGACATCGTGAAGGCTATCGACGGCGACAAGCCGATCTTCGAGTGCCGCGACATCCGTGGTCGCTGCGCCGTCTTCGAAGGCTCGCCGCCGGAGTGGGCGACCTGCGGTACCTGCGCCATCCATGCGGTGATGCTCACCGCGCAGAAGCGCATGGAAGAAGCCCTTGCCCAGCACACCGTGCTCGACCTGGTGCGTCGCGTCGGACGCAAGGCGCCGGCCGAGTTCGGCGAAAAGGTCATGCGCTGGATGGACGCCCAGCGCGACGGCTCCAGCGCCCCGAACTGACGGCGGTCAGCGCGCGTCGCCGCCGCGCGGCTTGTAGAAGACGAACTCGTCGGTTTCCGCCGTGCGGATGTACTCCTTCGCCCAACTCGGCGAGACGTGGCGGTCATGGAAATACATGGCGCCGCGCGTGCGGTCGGCGAGCTGCTTGTTCAGTGCCTTGCGCGCGATTTCCTTGGCGATGTCGTAGCGATTCTTTTCTTCCACCTGGTCGGAGCGGCCGTCGCACCACCAGGAGAACTGGCAGTGCTTCTGCTCCTGGCCCTGCTTGACCACACCGCACACGGTGTCGGGGAAACCGCCATGCCCCATGCGGTTGAGCACCACGTTGGCCACCGCTTCCATGTCGGCCCGGCCGCCACCCTTGGCTTCCCAGTAGATGGTCCGCGACAGGCAGGTGATGGCGTCGTCCAGCGGCGCCTTGCCGACCGGGTCGAGAGCCTTCACTTCGGACTGCGTGATCGGCGCCGCCGTGGTGACCGCCGTGGCGGGATGGGCGACCTGCTGTTCCAGGACTTCGCCCTTGGTCACGGCGGCCTGGGCTTTCTCGTCGGTGGACGTGCCAACTGGATCGGCGATGGAAGGAGATGCCCACAGAGTGAGCAGCAGAAGGGAGAGAATGAGGCGGCACATAGCGAACCTACCTGCGCAGCGATGAAACCCGGCTGTCGGCGTTTACCCGTGAGGGGCGACAGCACCCTTGAGGCCGCCTCGAAGCGAAGCGACTGCGCCTGGTGGATGTGACTGTGCCGCGCAAGGTTTGATTCAACTTTCGTTTTCCGCACGATTCCCTGCAGGCGGCGGATCGCGTGGCCTGCCCGTTTCCCGCGGGTCGGATTCCTGCGTAAAAAAGTGGGCCATGCCACGTAGAGCCGTGCGGTGGCATACTTCCTGAGCCGACGCCATGAGCTGCCGATCCGGGCAGGCTCCTACGACCGACTGCTCGTCCGGGAGCGGAAGCTCTAAACCGCTGGAGTCAGGGCGAAGCGCCCCAGGAAGTTCTCCACTTCCTCCAGCACCCGTGCCTGCTGCTGACGGTGGGGAACGTGCCCGCAGTCAGCCAGCAGCCTGAGCACCGTCGGGACGCCAGGCACCGAGGTCAGGCGCTCCGGATGTGCCGCCGAGCCGTATTCATCCTGTTCGCCATGCAGGCTGAGGATCGGACAGCGGACCTGGGCCAGTTCGGCGTCGAGGTTCCAGTCGCTGAAATCCTCCGAAAGCCAGGTATCGACCCACGCGCGCAGGACCCAGAAGGCCTTGTCGCCGTGGTATTTCGCCAGGCGTTCCAACTGACCGTCGCCGGCGAACTCCTGCTCGGCGGCGCGGATGCCATCGCGGGTGCGGTGTTCGACGAAGGCCTGGGCCGATTCGGTGATCAGCGCGGCACAGGCCTGCGGGTGCTGCGCCGCACAGGCCACGGCCATGGCGCCGCCGACGCTATGGCCGAACACCACGCAGCGCTCCAGGCCGAAGTGCCGTTGCAGCAGCGGGAAGTTCTCGCGCGCCTCGTCGTCGATGAAGTCCAGGGGCAGGGCGCCGGGATAGCGCTCGGAGCAGCCGAAACCCAGGCGGTCGTAGGCGATGACCTGACGGCCGGTGCTGGCCGCGAGGCGCTCTGGAAAGTCCCGCCACAGCGCCACGCAACCCAGGGAGTCGTGCAGCAGCAGGATGGCGTCGCCCTGTGGCTCGGCGGGCATCCAGTGCTGGGCGAAGAGCGTGCCCTTCGGGGTGGCGATCCAGTGTTCGCGGGCGGTGACGGCGGGCGGCATGGGTATCTCCGGTGCAGGTCTTTCGGGGCGGGCGTGCTGGTCGGCGGTCCATGGTATGACCGCGCGCTGGCGAAGGCCATGCGCTTGTTTCGTAAGGAAACCTTAAGGCTGCGCGGAGATCATGACGACTGGCGGCCGGAGCTGTCCCGCGCAGTGCTCACAGTGGGTCCGGCCGTCTTTTTTTGAATCTCATAGGAGTCCTGCCTTGGACACTTGCCCTGGTCGATTGCGACAGGTCTGAACAGCGAACCGTCCGGCAGAGCCCTGCCGCTGTCTCGCTGCGTTGCGGACAGTGGCGATACGCATCCCGCCACGGGATGACGCCTCCCCATTCCCCTCCGGGGCCTTCCAGGCCCTTCGTTCCATCGCGATCCATCACCCGAATGCGCGCCGGCAACGCTCGGCGCATGGACCGGCCGCGCGCCGGAAACGAGGTGGAACATGGATTGGAAAATCTTCCTGCTGCGGGTCGCCGCGGCTCTCATCCTGGGCGCCCTGATCGGCGCCGAACGCCAGCTGCGCCAACGCCTGACCGGGCTGCGCACCAATGCCCTGGTCAGCACCGGCGCCTGCCTGTTCGTGCTGATGACCCAGGCCATGCCTGGACTCTCGGCGGACGCCCCGCGCATCGCCGCCTATGTCGTGTCCGGCATCGGCTTCCTCGGTGGTGGTGTGATCATGCGCGATGGCCTGAACGTGCGCGGCCTGAACACCGCCGCCACGCTCTGGTGCACGGCCGCCATCGGCGTGCTGTGCAGCATGGGGCTGTTGCTGGAGGCCGCGCTGGGCAGCGTGGTGGTGCTTTGCGCCAATATCCTGCTGCGCGATATCGCCCAGCGCCTGAATCATCAGGACGTGCTGCCGGCCAACGAGGCGGAGCAGCGCTATGGCGTCGCCATCATCTGTCGCGCCGAGGACGAGATCCAGGTGCGCAGCCTGATGCTGCACAGCCTGGACAGCAGTGAACTGCGCCTGCAATCGCTGCACAGTGAGGACCAGGCCAACCCGGCGAAACTGGAAGTGCGCGCCGAGCTGCTCGGCGGCCATGGCGCCGCCAGTCAGCTGGAACGCATGGTCAGCCGCATCAGCCTGGAGAAGGGCGTCAGCTCGGTGCGCTGGCAGCTGTTCGAACTGGCCAGTGATTGAACCGGACTGCTTTTCGTAGGAGCGAGCTGTGCCGTGCGGTGACAGAGCGTAGGAGCTCGGTGAGTCCGGTTCTGGGATTTCCCTCTCCCTAGCCCTCTCCCTGAAGGGAGAGGGGACTCGTTCGGTGCAGGTTGAAACCTTGGCGTCAGCCGGCACGGATAGCTCCCTCTCCCTGAAGGGAGAGGGGACTCGTTCGGTGCAGGTTGAAACCTTGGCGTCAGCCGGCACGGATAGCTCCCTCTCCCTGAAGGGAGAGGGGACTCGTTCGGTGCAGGTTGAAACCTTGGCGTCAGCCGGCACGGATAGCTCCCTTTCCCTGAAGGGAGAGGGGACCGTGCGGTGCAGGCTGAAACCGCTGTGTCAGCCGGTGCGGATAGCTCCCTCTCCCTGAAGGGAGAGGGGACTCGTTCGGTGCAGGCTGAAACCGCCGTGTCAGCCGGTACGGATAGCTCCCTCTCCCTTCAGGGAGAGGGCGGGGGGAGAGGGGGCAGTACAGAGTTATCCCTGTAGGAGCGGACTCCGTCCGCGATTGGCTTCAGGCCATGGCGGACTTCAGCCCTCCCGCGCGGTGCGGCAACCACAACGCGGTGCCGGCGCGCGGGCTTCCTCGGCCACCACGCCGCGCCACCAGCGCTCGCCCTGGTGCGGCGCCTCGATGTCGATGCGTTCGCCCATCATCGGCGTGGTCACGCTCAGCCCGCGCTCGCCGGCGATCTCCAGTACGCGCTCGAAGGGTTCGTACCAGGCGTGCATGGCCAGGTCGAAGGTGCCGTTGTGGATCGGCAGCAGCCAGCGTCCGTTGAGGTCCTGGTGGGCCTGCACGGTCTGCTGCGGGTGCATGTGCACGTACGGCCAGTGCTCGTTGTAGGCGCCGGTTTCCATCAGTGTCAGGTCGAACCCGCCGAAGCGCCGGCCGATCTCGGCGAAGCCGTCGAAATAGCCGGTGTCGCCGCTGAAGAAGACGCGCAGCTTGTCGTCCTCGATCACCCAGGAACACCACAGCGTGCGGTTGCCGTCGCGCACGCCGCGGCCGGAGAAGTGTTGCGCCGGGGTGGCGGTCAGGCACAGGCCGTCCACCGTGGTGCTTTGCCACCAGTCCAGCTGGCGGATCTTGTCCGCCGGCACGCCCCAGTCGAGCAGACGGTCACCGACACCCAACGGCGTGAGGAAGACGTCCGCGCGCTCGGCCAGCACGGCGATGGTCGCGCGGTCGAGGTGGTCGTAATGGTCGTGGGAGAGGATCACGCCGCGAATCGGCGGCAGGTCCTGCAGGGCAATCGGCGGCGCGTGGAAGCGCTTGGGCCCGGCGAAGCTGAAAGGCGAGGCGCGCTCGGAGAATACCGGGTCGGTCAGCCACCAGCCGCCGCGCAGCTTGAGCAGCAGGGTGGAGTGGCCGAGGCGGTACAGGCTGCGGTCAGGGGCGGCGTCCAGCTCGGCTCGGGTGAGCGTGCGCACCGGCACTGGAGCGCGTGGCACGGTGTTCTTCGGTTTGTTGAAGATCACGTCCCACAGCACCCGCGCGCTGGGTTCGGGCATGTCGACCGGGCGCGGCGTGAGGTTGTGGAAACGGCCCCCGCGCGATTGCGGGGAGTGGTCGTAGTCGCCGATGGGCGCGCGTTGCAGTGGGTGGCGGGGCAAGGCACTGATCCTCTGGTGGCGGAATCTGTCAGGACAACACGCTACAGGCTCCGCCGCCAGGGATCATTACCGCCATTTTGATTCAGAACATCACCGGCATCGATACAAGCCGCGCGCCTCGGGGGAGCCCTGTAGGAGCGAGCTTGCTCGCGAGCCCCTTTACGGCGGAGCCGCCGGGGAGACATCGCGGACGCAGTCCGCTCCTACGCAAAAGCACGTGCCGGAGTTTGCCTGCAGGAGCGCCCCATGGGCGCGATCACTGGCATGGCCCAGCGCATCAATCCAGCTTCGAGAGAATGTCCCAGGCCAGCTTCACCCGCACTTCGTTGGGGTAGTTGCGGTTGGCGAGGATGACGATGCCGCGCTGCTTCGACGGAACGAAGGCCACGTAGGTGCCGAAGCCTCCGGTGGAGCCGGTCTTGTTCACCCAGACGTCCTGCTGCGGCGGCAGCGGCTTGCGCAGCGCGGTGGTCGGCTGGCTTTCCAGCGCCATCTGGCTGCCGTTGTATTGCTGCAGCTCGGCCAGTTTCGGCGGGTAGGCGTACTGCTCCCAGATCAGGTCCTGGGTCATCGGGCCGACCTGGTAGTAGCCGGTGCGCGTGGCGTCGACTGCCGCCTGCAGCTTGGGCCCGGGCTTGATCTCACCGAGCTGCACCTGGACGAAGCGCAGCAGGTCACGGCTGCTGGATTTCACTCCGTATGCCTCGTCGGCGATCTGGTCGGGATTCACCCGTACCGGTGCATCGTTCTTGTCATAGCCCTGGGCGTACACGCCCTGGCGCGTCACGGGCACATCGATGTGGGTATTGCTCAGGCCCAGCGGGGCGAAGACGTTGCGTTGCATCGCGGTCTTGAACGGCACGTCGAGGGCGCGCGCGGTGACAATGCCGAGCAGCGCGATACTCGGGTTGGCATAGCTGCGCTGGGTGCCGGCGGGGTATTGCGGCTGCCAGGACTTGTAGTAATCGGTGAGCTGCGCGGGCGTCTTCACGTCCTCCGGCAGCTGCAGCGGGAAGCCGCCGGCAGTGTGAGTGGCGAGCTGGATCAGCGTCACCTTGTCCAGGGCGCTGCCGCGCAGCTCCTTCAGGTAGACGGTCGGGCTCTGTTCCAGCTTGAGCTTGCCGCTGGCCTGGGCGAAACCGGCGAGGGTGGCGGTGAAGGTCTTGCTCACCGAGCCGATCTCGAACAGCGTGTCGCTGCTCACCGGCTGCTTGCTCTGCTTCGACGCCACGCCGAAATTGTAGAAGCGCTGCTCGCCATGGTCGGTGATGCCGATGGCCAGGCCGGCGATGTTCTGTTCACGCATGAGCTGCTGGGCCAGCTTGTTCACGCGGGCATCGAAGTCAGGCGGGGCGGCGAGGGCGAGGTTGGCGAATGCCAGTGTGGCGAGGCTGAGCGTGAGGGGAGCGGTCCGGCGCATGACGACGTCCTGTTACGGTGTAAAAGGACTGAACCTAGCATCACCGACGCCGTTGCTCCAGCGGTAGGCGGGGCACTGCGCCCCGCCCGGCGTCCATCAACGAATGCTGTTGATGCTGCCTTTGTTGCCCGTGACCTTGACGTCCACCTTCTTGAAGATGAAGTAGTCCTGGACGTTGACTTCATAGCGTGGTGCGACGATCAGGTCGGAACCGGAGCTTTTCACCGCCTTGTATGCGGCGGCGGCCTTGACCGAGGAAACCGGGTCGAAGGCAGCCAGGCTCATGCCCGAGCCGCTCTCGGCGCCGTAGGTCACGCCGTCGGCGTACTGGCTGTCGCCACCGAACTTGATGAAACCGAACAGGATGTTGACCTGGGACTGGCCACTGATCGGGCCGCCAACGGCGACGTCGGCTTTCAGGTCGGTCTTGACGGCACCTGCGATCGGGGCGATCGGCTGGCTGACGTTGTAGCTGGTGCAGCCGGTGGCGAGGGCGGCGACCGAGACGAGTGCGGCGGCGCTCAGGAACTTCTTCATGCTTACTCCTTGTATGCAAATGCCCCTTTTTGCATTGGATTGGGGGCGGCGGCACTGTAGGGCCCCGATGAACGGTTGCTGAATAAGACGAATCTCAAAGCCCGGTGCGCCTGGATGCCGCAGGGAGGCGCCTATCTCGGGCCTTTCAGCGCCATCGACCGGCAGCCCTACGCCGCGCCCGCGCCGGGTGGTAGGATGCGCGCCCCATGCGAATCTCCGACCTCGACCAACGCCTCGCCGACCTTGGCGCGCTGCCCATGCACCGTGGCCGGATGCTGCGCGCCTGGCTGCAGGGCAAGGCGCTGGACGCCGGTACCAAGCGCCAGGCCACCGAGGATTTCCTGCCGCTGGGCGTGCGCAACGGCGTGGCGCAGATCGCCGCCGAGCTGGACGCCCTGGCGACCGTTCAGTCCCGCCATCCCGGTGGGGACAACTCCGAGCGCCTGCTGGTGCGTCTGGCCGACGGGCAGATGGTGGAAAGCGTGCTGCTGCCACGTGGCGGCGTCTGCGTGTCCACCCAGGTCGGTTGCGCGGTGGGCTGCCGCTTCTGCATGACCGGCAAGAGCGGCCTGCTGCGCCAGCTCTCCACCACCGAGATCGTCGCCCAGCTGGTGCTGGCCCGCCGAGTGCGGCCGGTGAAGAAAGTGGTGTTCATGGGCATGGGCGAGCCGGCGCATAACCTCGACAACGTGCTGGAAGCCATCGACCGCCTCGGCACCGACGGCGGCATCGGCCACAAGAACCTGGTGTTCTCCACGGTGGGCGATCCGCGCGTGTTCGAGCGCCTGCCACAGCAACGGATCAAGCCGGCGCTGGCGCTCTCGCTGCACACCACCGATGCCGCCTTGCGCGAGCACCTGTTGCCGCGCGCGCCGAAGCTCACACCGGAGGAACTGGTGGAGCAGGGCGAGGCCTATGCCCGCGCCACGGACTATCCGATCCAGTACCAATGGACGCTGCTCAAGGGCATCAACGACAGCCAGGAAGAACTCGACGGCATCCTGCGCCTGCTCAAGGGCAAGTTCGGCGTGCTCAACCTGATCCCCTTCAATGCCCTGGAAGGCGACCAGTACCAGCGCCCGGACAGCGATCGCATCGTCGAGATGGTCCGCTACCTGCACAGCCGTGGCGTGCTGACCAAGGTGCGCAACAGCGCCGGGCAGGACGTGGACGGCGGCTGTGGCCAGTTGCGCGCGCGGGCGACCGATCTGATCGCCACGACCCGCCGGCGGATCATTCCGGCCGGTTAGCGTGCTCGCGGGTCGGATAGGGCTCGCCGTTATCCCAGCGCGATTGCCAGTGCGCCAGGTATTGGCGGGCGACTTCCGGCGCATCGCGAAGCACCAGCACATTCTCGGAATTGACGGTCTCGGCCGACACGGCGAAGTTGAACGACCCGGTTTCCACCGTGTTGCCATCGACGATGAAGGTCTTGTCGTGGTGCAGGTGATAACGGTCGTTGGTGCGCAACTCGACGCCATGGCGGGTGACCAGATCCATCGCGGCGCGGCTGGTTGCGCCGAGGTTGCGCTGCTTGTCGACCACGACCTGTACCCGCACGCCGCGTCTGCTGGCATCGACCAGCGCCTGGGCGATGTCCGGCGCCTGGAAGGCGTAGGCGAGCATCTGGATGCTGTGCTTCGCGCTGCCTAGGGTCTGCAGTACCAGCACCCGCGCCGAGCCCTCCGGGGAAAAGCCCACCTGCACCTGAGGGGCGCCCTGGGAAAGCGCGGGGATGACGAGGAGCAGCAGCAGGAGGCGGCGGAAAGGGTGCATGATTCTGGCTCGGCTGAACGTTGCTTCACCGGGCAATCCTACCTGCTCGTAGTGTCGACCTGCTGATCGCACATCAATGTTCCGTGTGCTGTCAGGTGCCGGGCAGCCCAGCAAGGGCCTGGACGACGACCACCCACAAACCGAGCACGGCGAGAAAGTTGATGGTGAACACCAGTCCGCGCAGCCGTATGTTGCTCGTGAGTATCTGCACCGCGCTGTGTGCCATGCGGCCAGCGATGAACAGCCAGGCGAGCCAGGTCGCTGCGGCAAGGTTCACCGGGTGCTGGATCAGCAGCAGGCAGGCGACGTAGAAGAACAGCGGCCATTCGAATTGATTGGACAGGTTGGCACTGATGCGCGGCTCCACGCCGGCCCAGGGGTTGCTGCCGTCCGCCCGCTGGCCGATGCCCCAGATCTTCGGCGCGCGGGCGACAGTCAGCAGCACATAGAGGAATGCGGCCCACGCCACCTGGGCGGCCATGGGCAGGATGAGCGGGTGCATGGCGGGTGATCCTTCACTCGGGAAACTGGCGGGAGGGAGCCAACTATAGGCGGGCGAAGCGGGTGGCGTCCAAGCCTGTACCGAGGCGACGGGCGTAGTGGCCGGACATGGCTCCAGGGCCGATGGCCGCTGCGTTTGACTTGCACGGGGCTTGCCCCGGTTGGTAGCCTTCCCCATCTGAAAAAACCAGCAGGGCTGGGTATGGCGATCCGGGTTGTCGAAGCACAAGAAGTAGATCAGCAGCGAATAGCCATTCCTGGTTGGGAGCAGCAGTACACGCAGATGTCCGCCGGGCGATTCTCCGGGCGCATCCTGCATGCCGAAGTGGAGGGGATCGAGCTCTACGAGGAGCAGATGAACCTGCGCGTGGAGCAGGAATTCCACGCCCCTCCCGGTGCGCTGGTGTTCAGCTTCGACATGTCCGACAACGCGCTCTACCTGCTCGACGGGGAAACCCGCAACGCCTGGGTGACTCCGGAGAACTACCGCGAGGTGGCGGTGGTGATCAAGGAATCCGCGCACTGGGGCCAGCCGGCGGATGCCTTCGCCGACCTGGTGCTGACGCCGCTGCGCTCAGGCCACTGCCAGTCGGTGGCGACCTCGCTGAGCAACCTGCTCACCGGCGCCTCGACCGGCGATGACCCGATGGATGCGCCGGGTGTGGCGCAGAGCATCGTCTCCAACTGCTTCTCGCTGCTGTGCGAGGCGCCCCTGGATGGCGAGCGCCGCGCGCGCTCCATCGTCCAGGCCAAGCGCGTGGTGCAGCGGGTCAAGGAAGTGGTGAACGACTGCCCCGACGAGCAGTTCTGCATGGCCGATCTCGCCGCCAAGGCGGGCGTTTCGCCGCGCACGCTGCAGCAGTCGTTCCTGCATTACGCCGGCATCCCGCCTATCGTCTGGTTGCGCAACCGTCGCCTGAACGCCGCGCGCCGCGACCTGCTGGCTGCCGCCGACTCCGGCATGACCGTGGCCGAGGTGGCGATGAAGTGGTCGTTCTGGCACCTGGGGCGATTCTCCCAGTCCTATTTCGCGCTGTTCGGCGAGTACCCGAAGACCACCGCCAAGTCTGGTGGCCGGGCCTAGGCGACGGGGTTTTTTCGCAGGAACGGACGGCGTTCGTGATGAGTCTGGTGCAAGGCTGATCGCGGATGAGATCCGCTCCTACAAGAGCGGCTTGTGGTGAGGGCCGCTCCTACGAGGGCTGGGGGCTGGGTGTTTGGCTGTAGGAGCGGACCTTGTCCGCGAAGTCTCACAGCCAGACTGCGTTCCAGAAGGGATACTCCCTCAGCGTCGATACCAATCGAGCACGCAACGGATTGGCTACCACGTATCGCGCCACCGCGAGCAGGTCTTCCTCGTGCCGCAATGCACGATCATGGAACGCGGGCGCCCATACGGCTCCCTGCCACCCGCCGGCGCGGCGGACTTCCCGTGCGCTGACAGCCTTCATTCGTCCTATGGACTTAGCCAGGTCTTCATCTTCGCCCAGCTGGAGCAACCAATGGACATGATCCGGCATGAGTACCCAGGCGAACAGGGTATTCCGGCCCAGCACGGTGGGGCGGGTGAATGCCGATGCAGCCGCGCAGGCGGCGTCGAAGTCGGTGAAAATCGAGGTTCTCTGGAGGGTGGTCGCGGTGATCAGATACACCCCGCCGGGAACCGACACGCGCCCTTTGCGCAGAGCATGGTGGCCGGGAGGTGCGGAGAGGAATGCAGGGTGGGGCATAGCCGGACATCCTTGAGTGGGATGAGCGGATTTCGCGGACAAGGTCCGCTCCTACGGAAGCAGACGTCTCCTTGCGTTGCATGGGCGCGTTCGGATGTCGGGGCGGAAAAGCTCCGCGGATGGGGTAGTTCAGGTCGGCGCGGGTGTGAAGTGGGTCGCGGATAAGATCCGCTCCTACAAGGGCGGTTTGCGGTGTGTCTGGTGGGGCGGTGTTTTGGGGGGATCGCGGATAAGATCCGCTCCTACAAGAGCAGCTTGCTGGGGGGTTGGCTGTAGGAGCGGACCTTGTCCGCGAAATCCCCCCGCCAGCTGCGTCCCACAAGGGATACTCCCTCGCTGGCTGACGGTCGATGGCAATGCTTCCCGCCGTGCGCCCATCCAAAAAAAAGCCCCCGATAGGGGGCTTTCTGCAGTCAACAATTCAACCGATCAACCGATCAACCGATCAACCCAGCAACTCGCGCACCCGATACCACGCCATGCCCAGCGCCAACAGCGGCGAGCGCAGCAGCTTGCCGCCAGGGAAGGTCAGGTGAGGCACCGCGCTGAACAGGTCCAGCCCCTTGCTTTCGCCCTGATGGATGGCTTCCGCCAGCAGCTTGGCCGACCAGTGCGTGACGTTCAGCCCGTGGCCGGAATAGCCCTGGGCGAAGTAAACGTTCGGATGCGACTTCAACCGGCCCACCTGCGGGAAGCGATTGGCGGTAATGCCGATCATGCCGCCCCACTGGTAGTCGAGCTTCACCCGTTCCAGCTGCGGGAACACCTTGAGCACCTTCGGCCGCATATAGGCGCCGATGTCCGCCGGGTCGCGCCCGGAGTAGTGGCAGGCGCCGCCGAACAGCAGGCGACGGTCGGCGGTCAGGCGGTAATAGTCCAACCCCACTTTCTGGTCGCACAGCGCCATGTTTTGCGGGATCAGCTGTGCCGCCAGTTCCTCGGACAGCGGCTCGGTCGCCACCACGTAGCTGCCGGCGGGTAGCACCTTGCCGGTCAGCTTGGGTTCCAGCTCTTCCAGATGCGCATTGCAGCCGAGCACCAGGGTGTTGGCCAGCACGCGGCCCTGGGCGCAATGGACGATGGCCGTGGTGCCATGCTCGATGCGCAGCACCGGGCTCTGCTCGAATATCTGCGCGCCGAAGGACTTGGCCGCGCGGGCCTCGCCCTTCACCAGGTCGAGCGGGTGCAGGTGGCCCGAGCCCATGTCGATGTGCCCGCCCGCGTAGCAGTCGCTGGCGACCACTTCGCGCATGCGCTCCGGCGGTACCAGCCGGGTCTCGTGCGGGTAGTCCGAAGTGCTCAGCGACTCCTGCTCGCGGACCATCGCGGCATACTGCGCCGGGGTATTGGCCAGCTCGCAGAAGCCCCAGCGCAGGTCGCACTCGATATCCAGCTCGCGGATGCGCTCGGCGACCAGGGCCACCGAATCGACACCCGCCTGCTCCAGATAGCGAACCCCATCCTCGCCGACATACTTGGCGAAGCCGCTGACGTCGTGGCCGATGCCACGGATCAGCTGCCCGCCATTGCGCCCGCTGGCGCCCCAGCCGATGCGCCGGGCTTCCAGCAGCACCACGGAGTGGCCACGCTGGGCCAGCTCCAGGGCTGCGTTCACGCCGGTGAAGCCGCCGCCGATCACGCAGACGTCCGCCCGCACATCCCCGGTGAGGGAAGGGTATTGCTGACGGTCGCGGGCGGTCGCGGCGTAATAGGACGCGGCGTGCTCCTCGGTGTGCTTCATGGGACTTTCTCGTTTCATTGGTTGAACTTGATCTTGCTCCAGCTGCGGGTCATCAGGCGCATGATCTTGGGCGGCGGCGCCTTGGCGATGTACAGCTTGTCGAGCACGGCCTGGCTCGGGTAGACCTCGGGGTTGTTCTGCATCTCCTCGGGCAGCAGGGTCTTGGCGTCAGCGTTGGCGCTGGGGTAGCCGACGTACTCGCTGACGCCGGCGATCACCTTCGGATCGAGCATGTAGTTGATGAACGCCAGCGCCTGCTCCGGATGGCCCGCATCCGACGGGATCGCCATCAGGTCGAACCACAGGTTCGCGCCTTCCTTGGGAATGGTGTAGGCGATCTCGATGCCGTTCTTGGCTTCCTTGGCTCGGGCGGCGGCCTGGAACACGTCGCCGGAGTAGCCGAAGGCCACGCAGATGTTGCCGTTGGCCAGGTCCGAGATGTACTTCGAGGAGTGGAAGTAGGTGACGTACGGACGCACCGCCACCAGCTTCGCCTCGGCCTTGGGATAGTCCTCAGGATTGGTGCTGTTCGGGTCCAGGCCCAGGTAGTTGAGCACCGAGGGGATCATCTCGTCGGGCGAGTCCATGAAGGCCACGCCGCACGCGCTGAGCTTCTTGATGTTCTCCGGCTCGAACAGCACCGACCACGAATCGATCTTGTCGACGCCCAGCACCTGCTTGACCTTGGCGACGTTGTAGCCGATGCCGTTGGTGCCCCACAGGTAGGGCACCGAGTGCTTGTTGCCCGGGTCGTTCTGCTCCAGCAGCTTGAGCAGCGTCGGGTCCAGGTGCTTCCAGTTCGGCAGCTGGCTGCGGTCGAGTTCGAGGAACACGCCGGCCTGCACCTGGCGGGTCAGGAAGTGGTTGGACGGCACCACCACGTCGTAGCCCGTACGGCCCGCCAGCAGCTTGCCTTCCAGGGTCTCGTTGGAGTCGAAGACGTCGTAGACCGGCTTGATCCCGGTGGTCTTCTGGAAGCCGGCGAGGGTGTCCGGGGCGATGTAGTCGGTCCAGTTGTAGATGCTGACCGTCGGTTCAGCGTGCACGGCCGAGGCCATCATGGCCAGGGCGAAGGGCGCAAGGGTGCGCAGCAGTCTCATGGGGACTCCCGAATTGTTGTTGTGAAGTCAGTTGAGAGGAATCAGACGCTCAGCAGGAGGAACTCACGCTCCCAGGAGCTGATCACCCGCTTGAAGTTCTCGTGCTCGGTGCGCTTCACCGCCACGTAGCCCTGCACGAATTTCTCGCCGAGGAATTCCTTGAGCACGTCGCAGTCTTCCATCTGCTGCAGCGCGTCCTCGATGGTGATCGGCAGGCGCAGGTTGCGGCGCTCGTAGGCACGACCCTGGACAGCAGCGCTGGGGTTGATCTGTTCGATCATGCCCAGGTAACCGCAGAGCAGGCTGGCGGCCAGCGCCAGGTACGGGTTGGCGTCGGCGCCCGGCAGGCGGTTCTCCACGCGCATGGCGATCGGCGGGGCGGCGGGGACGCGCAGGCCCACGGTGCGGTTCTCTTCGCCCCACTCGACGTTCACCGGCGCGGAAGTGTCCGGCAGGAAGCGGCGGAAGGAGTTCACGTTGGGGGCGAACATCGGCAGCACTTTCGGGATGTACTTCTGCAGGCCTCCAATGTAGTGCAGGAACAGCTGGCTCATGGAGCCGTCGTCGGCGGCGAAGATGTTCTTGCCGGTGGCGATGTCCAGCACGCTCTGGTGAATGTGCATGGCGCTGCCGGGCTCGTCGGTGATCGGCTTGGCCATGAAGGTGGCGCTGACGTCATGCTTGAGCGCGGCTTCGCGCATGGTGCGCTTGAACACGATGATCTGGTCGGCCAGGCTCAGCGCGTCGCCGTGACGGAAGTTGATTTCCATCTGCGCCGGACCGTCCTCGTGGATCAGCGTGTCGAGGTCCAGACCCTGCAGTTCGCACCAGTCGTAGACGTCCTCGAACAGCGGGTCGAATTCGTTGGCGGCGTCGATGGAGAAGCTCTGGCGGCCGCTTTCCGGGCGGCCCGAGCGGCCCACGGGGGCTTCCAGCGGGAAGTCCGGGTCGCTGCTGCGCTTGGTCAGGTAGAACTCCATCTCCGGCGCCACCACCGGGCTCCAGCCCTTGTCGGCGTAGAGCTTGAGCACGCGCTTCAGGACGTTGCGCGGGGACAGTTCGATGGGATTGCCGACCTTGTCGAAGGTGTCGTGGATGACCATCGCGGTCGGCTCCAGCGCCCAGGGCACCAGGAAGATGGCGTCCGGGTCGGGGCGGCAGACCATGTCGATGTCCGCTTCGTCGAGCAGGTCGTAATAGACGTCGTCATCGACGAAATCGCCGGTGACCGTCTGCAGCAACACACTTTCGGGGAGTCGCATGCCCCCCTCGCCGAGGAACTTGTTGGTGGGGGAAATCTTGCCGCGGGCGATGCCGGTGAGATCGCTCACCACGCATTCGACTTCGGTGATTTTCTGTTGCTTCAGCCGTTGCTCCAACTGCTCGGCGGGGGTGGTCATACAAGCCTCGGAAGGTTTCTTAATTTTATAAGGGGATGCGCACGCAGCATGGTGCTGCCAGGCGAGGCTAGTGTCGGCTGGAGGGGCGAGTGCGTTCTATCCACTTTCCGCACGTGTACGTGCGGCGCGCAAAAGAATGCCCGCCGTGGTGAGTACCGCCGTCGGCCGGGCGCAGACGCCTCGCCGGCGAGATGGTTCGCCGTGAGGATGGAGGGCCGTCATTGCGTACTTCAGGCGTATTCCTAAGTGTTTTCTGACGCAATCCTAGGATTGTGACGACAGAGGGTCGACTTATTGCCCACTAGAATCGCCGCCACACTTCGCAGGCCTGAAGCTTGCGAACCGTGACGACCCGCTAGTTAGGTGTAATCGATGAAACTCAAGGTACTCGCAACTTCCCTGCTGATCGCTTCCGGCCTTGTCGGCTGCGGCCAGGGCATCCCCTTTGGCAAAGCCCCGGCAAGCGGAGTCAGCACTCCGGCACTGCCGATCATCCAGGACGCCGTGACGTCCCTCGCGCCCACTTTCAATGGCAAGAGCGTTCCCGTCCTGGTGAACCAACTGTGCGCCCTGGCCCAGGGGCAACTGACCCAGGAGCAGAGCAACGCGCAACTGGTGAAAATGGGCATCGACGCCAGCAAGCTGCAGCACAACGGCCCGGATGCCCTGGCCCTGCTGGTCAATGGCGACCGCGCCGGCCAGGCGACTGCCTGTGCCGCGTACCAGGTGTCGGCGGCACTGGAGCCGTTGAACCCGAACGAAATCCTGAGCCAGGCGCCGGCCCCGAAGGAATCCACCGAAGAGCACGCCGAAAAAGGCAAGGACGCGCAGAAGAAAGCTGGCGACGCGCAAACGCCCCAGTACGTCATCAACCAGGATCGGGCCAACAAACTGTTCCGCCTGCGCGTTGCCCAGGCTCGCGCCACCGCCGATACCTTCGCCTACATTGGCGAACGGCTGGAGCAGATCCCCGGCCTGACTCCGGCGCAATACAAGGCCAAGGCGCGCGAGCTGTTCGTCACCCTGGCACCGGCCTACACCGGCCTGGTCCAGCAGTACCTGCCCGCGGAAACCACCCACTACTACCTGGTGCAACTCAGCGAGCTGGAAACCGACTTCAACAGCGATGCCGGCGTGCGCTACAAGGCTTCCCGTATCGACGGCGTGGCCCTCTCCCTCAACGGCCAGGCCTGGCTGGGCCGTGGGCAGATCCTGGGCAAGGACATACGCCTGTCGGCGAACTACTTCCCCGGCGCGGACAAGGCGGCCTCCAACAGCCACTGATTGCCCAGGGGCGTCAGCCCCGAAACGCTGTGCACTTCAACAGCATCGGCCCGCTTCGGCGGGCCGATGCTTTTTCTTTTCCGACGCCGATTCTCAAGAATTTCCTAGTGGGTATTTTTTCCTACTAATTCGAGCGGTGTTCACGTCAATATTTTAGTAGAGCTGTGAATTGAACTTACAGATAAAACTGTAAGGATCAAATTGCCTACAAAAAACAATCGTTGTTCTTCGATTCATTAGAAATACTTCCTACATCCCAAGATTATTCCTACGCCACCTTCGGTAAGTCCCGAATTCGCTAAGGCCTCGCTCTCCCTAGCATTTGCACCATCGCCTTCACGCCCGCGCGGCAGCTGAAGCGGTTTAGCAAATGATTGAATATCGGGAGAAATGAGTTGAACTTTGTATATCGTTCGGTGTGGTGCGAGAAGACTGGCACCTATGTTGCCGCGTCGGAATTGACGAAAGGCCGGAAAAAGAATGGGTCCAGCAAGGCGTTGCTCGCCGGCGTTGTTCTGTTGGGCTCGGTCAGCGGTAACGCGATGGCCGCAAATGGTGGCGCCATGGCGCTGTGCGCGGAAGACAACACCGGCACGAAGGTCGGCACGTCGGGCTCGTTCGCGAGCATGCCCAACTGCTCGTCAGTCAGCTACGACTGGGGTGTGTTCAGCGACTCCCTGCCGGACGGTTCCGCGGGCGGGGTCAACCAGACCAGCATTACCGGCAACAAGGACGGCACCATGTCCATCTATGCCGTGAACGGCATCAAGATGCTGTCCACGGTCGACATGCAGTCGCACAAGATCAGCAACCTGTCGGCCGGGTCCGTTGCCAGCGGCAGTGGCGATGCTGTCAATGGCGGCGAGCTGTTCAACACGGCTAACAGTGTCGCATCGGCCCTGGGTAGCAGCCTGGGTGCCAACGGTGTGCTCAGCGCGCCGAGCTTCGTGCTGAGCAACGCCAACACCATCGTTGGCACGACCGGCGCAGCCACGGATGTAACCACTGCCTTCGGCAAGGTGGATGCCGCCCTGGGCACGGTGAACTCCAGCATCAACGGTGGCGGCATCAAGTACTTCCATGTCAACTCAGCCGCGGCTGACTCTCAGGCGAGCGGTCAGGAAAGTATTGCCATTGGCTCCACCGCGCAAGCGACGACGGACAACTCCATTGCCATCGGCAGGGCGTCGTCCACCGATTCCAACGATGGAGATGGCGCCGCTGTTGCGGTGGGTTCTCAATCTCATGCCAATGGCGATGGCGTGGCTATCGGTCAGAATACAGATGCGGCTGGTTCACGCTCTGTCGCCGTTGGCCCCTATGCAGCCGTTTCCGGTAGATCCGGGATCGCCATGGGCAGCGGCAGCAGCGCCCAGGGCGATTACTCCACGGCAGTGGGCCCCGGTGCCAAAACTAGTGGCACCAACGCAGTGGCTCTCGGCAATACAAGCAACGCCGCGGGTAACCGTGCGATCTCGATCGGTTCTGGTTCCAGCGTGGATGTGAATGCGGACTCCAGTATCGCGCTGGGCCGTGTTTCGTCCGCCACCGCGTCCGATGCCGTGGCTCTCGGCTACCAGTCGCTCGCTGACCGCGCGACCACCGTTTCCGTGGGCAATGCGACGAAGCAACGCCAGATCGTGAACATGGCGGCCGGTACGCAGGGCACCGACGCGGTCAACGTCTCGCAGCTCTCGCCACTCGTCACCGCGATGGGCGGCGGCGCAGCCTTCAACAGCACTACGGGGGCGGTCACAGGCCCGAGCTATGCGCTGACCAACGCCAACGGCATTGGCGGCACCAGCGGTGCGGCGACGGATGTCGGCACGGGCTTCAGCAAGGTCGATTCGGCGCTGGGCACGCTCAATACCTCCATCACCAACATCAACAACGGCGGTGGCATCAAATACTTCCACACCAACTCATCGCTGGCGGACTCGTCGGCGACGGGCGCGAACGCCATCGCCGTGGGCGGCGCGGCCACGGCGGACGGTGCGAATGGCCTGGCCATGGGCACCTCGGCCCACGCCGGCGGGGCCGGCGATGTCGCCATTGGCCAAGGCGCCAGTGCGCTGAACAATGGCGGCGCGGGGAATAATGCCGCCAATGCGGCGGTCGCGCTCGGTTACAACGCCACCGCCAGCGCGGGAGATTCCGCAGCGGTCGGTACCGGGTCGCAAGCCAGTGCCAACTACAGTTCGGCCTTTGGCGCCAACGCCAACGCCTCGGGTGTTCAGGCGACGTCCGTGGGCTCGACCTCTGCCGCCAGCGGTCTCATTGCGACGGCGTTAGGTTACGGGGCCAATGCGGCGGGCGATCGCTCCGTGGCGCTGGGTTCGCAGGCGTCGGTCGCGGCCGGAACCAACCTGAGCATGGCGCTGGGCCGTCAGTCGAAAACGACCGCCAACAACGCTGTGGCGGTGGGTGCAGGCTCGGTGGCTGATCGCGACAACACCATCTCGGTGGGCAGCGCGGGCGCGGAACGTCAGATCGTGAACATGGCCAAGGGCGTGCAGAGCACCGACGCGGTGAACGTCTCGCAGCTCTCGCCGCTCGTCACCGCGATGGGTGGCGGTGCAACCTTCAACAGCACTACGGGTGCGGTCACCGGCCCGAGCTACGCGCTGACCAACGCCAACACCATCGGCGGCACCACCGGTGCGGCGACCGATGTCGGTTCGGGCTTCGGCAAGGTCGACACAGCGTTGGGCAACCTCAATACCACGGTGAACAACATCAGCAACGGTGTTGGCATCAAGTACTACCACGTCAATTCGTCGGCAGCCGATTCGACCGCGACGGGTTTGAACTCCACTGCCATCGGCCCGAACGCCCAGACAAACGCGTACTACGGCCTCGCTATCGGCACCAATGCCTCCGCCAACGTTTCCGGCACGACGGGCGTAAACAACGGCTGGACAACCGCCGTTGGCCCTGGCGCCGTGGCTTCCAATCACGCGGCATTGGCCTTGGGTTCGCAAACGACAGCCTCCGGCTATGGCGCGGCAGCGCTGGGTGCGAAATCGATCGCTTCGGGGGACAACTCCGCCGCCGTGGGGCTGTTCGCCAATGCCTCGGCTATTAACTCGGTGGCTCTGGGCGCCAGCTCCACCACCACTGCCGATCTGACCCAGTTGGGTTACAACCCGGGCAATGGCCCCCTCAAGGGCGCCGCTTCGACGGCGAACGGCGAGGTCTCCATCGGTGCCTCCAACAAGGAGCGCCGCCTGACCAACCTGGCCGCCGGCTCGGCGGATACCGATGCGGTAAACGTCAGCCAGCTGAAGTCGGAAAACGCCAAGGCGGACCAGTTGGGCGCTACCACGGCTTCGGCCCTGGGCGGCACTGCTACCTACAGCAGCAGCACCGGTGCGATCAGCGCACCGAGCTATCTGCTGACCAACGCCAACAGCATTGGCGGTACCAGCGGCGCGGCGACGGATGTCGGCACAGGCTTCGGCAAGGTCGATGCGGCGCTGGGTGTGCTCAACACCGGCATGACCGGTAACACCACCAGCATCAACAGCCTGCAGACCACGGTGAACAACCTCACCAATGGCGTTGGCATCAAGTATTTCCATGCGAACTCCGGTGCTGACGATTCGCAGGCGTTTGGCTACGAGGGTGTCGCCATTGGCGGTGGTGCGGTGGCGGGTGTTGCCGGTTCGGCCAACGTCACGCAACGGGCGGTTACCATCGGCAGCGGTGCGCACGCCACCATCCAGGACTCCATCGCCGTCGGCACCAATGCCAGCACGGTGAGCGGGTTCTATCCGAACGCTAACAACATGATCGCCATCGGCACCAATGCCGTGGCGGGCTACGGCCATACCATCGCGCTGGGCGGCAACGCCAAGGTCAACGTCAACTCGGACGGTTCCAACGGCCTGGGCTACAGCGTGGGTATCGGTGACAGCGTCACGGTAGCGGACGTCCATTCGACGGCCGTGGGTGCGCTGGCAAACACGACGGGTGCCGGCTCTACCGCGCTGGGCTATTCCACAACAGCAACCGGAAATGCGACCGCCGTGGGCGTGCAGGCGAATGCCTCGGGCGCCGGCGCGGTGGCGCTTGGCCAGGGCGCAGCTGCTGCGGGGGCGGCGAACATCGCCATGGGGCAGAATGCCAATGCAACTGGCGCCAACAACGCCATCGCCATTGGTGGTGACAGCAAGACCGGCGACCGATCGGTGGCGCTGGGTAACGGCGCGGACACCTCCGGCACATCGTGGGGCGTTGCCGTGGGCACCAGTGCAAAATCCACCGGCCAGTACGGTGTGTCCCTGGGCGCGGGCACCCTGGCCTCGGGTGCGCAATCCGTGGCGCTCGGCACCAACTCGGTGGCTGACCGCGACCTGACGGTCTCGGTGGGTTCTTCCAGCTCCAAGCGCCAGGTCGTGAATATGGCGGCCGGTGTGCAGAACACTGATGCGGTGAACGTGTCGCAGCTCAAGCCGCTCGTCATCGCGATGGGTGGTGGCGCAACCTTCAACAGCACTACGGGTGCGGTCACCGGCCCGAGCTACGCGCTGACCAACGCCAACACCATCGCCGGTACCAGCGGCGCGGCGACGGATGTCGGCACGGGCTTTGGCAAGGTCGATGACGCGCTGGGCAAGCTGAACACCAGCGTGACTCAGAACACCAGCGACATCGCCGGCAACACCGCGTCGATCAACGACCTGGATAGCCGCGTGACCACCAACGAAGGTGACATCACCAACGTCACCAACCAACTGAACAGCGGCACCATCGGCCTGGTCCAGCAGTCCGCTGCTGGCGAAAACCTGACCGTGGGCAAGGACACCGATGGCGCAGCCGTCGACTTCCTCGGCACCGCTGGCGCTCGCAAGCTGATCAACGTGGCTGATGGTACTGTCGCTGCCGGCTCGAAAGATGCCGTCAACGGTGGCCAGCTGTTCGGCGTGAGCCAGTCGGTTGCTGACGCAATCGGTGGCGGCTCCGTGGTGAATCCGGATGGCTCCATCTCCGGCCCGAGCTACGACGTGCATAACGCCGATGGTTCGACCACCACCGTGACCAATATGGGTGACGCGATCACCAACATCGATGGCCGTACCACGCAGAACACCACCGATATCGCCGGCAACACCACGTCGATCACCAACCTGCAAGGTGATGTCTCGAACATCACCAACAACATCAACAGCGGCACCATCGGTCTGGTCCAGCAATCCGCTGCTGGCGCAAACCTGACCGTGGGCAAGGACACCGATGGCGCAGCCGTCGACTTCCTCGGCACCGCTGGCGCTCGCAAGCTGATCAACGTGGCCGACGGCACCGTGGCGGCTGGCAGCAAGGACGCCGTCAACGGTGGCCAGCTGTTCACCACCAACCAGCAGGTTGCGCAGAACACCACCGACATCGCCGGCAACGCCGCGTCGATCACCAACCTCGACAACCGCACGACCACCAACGAAGGCGACATCAGCACCCTTAATACCGCCATCACCAGCATGGCCGGTGTCATGGGCGATGCGGTGATGTATGACTCGGCTGCACACACCAAGGTGACCCTGGGCACTGCCGGTACTCCGGTTCAGCTGACCAACGTGAAGGACGGCGCCCTGGCTGCCGGCAGCACCGATGCCGTCAACGGTTCGCAGCTGTTCACCACCAACCAGCAGGTTGCGCAGAACACCACCGACATCGCCGGTAACACCACGTCGATCTCTAACCTCGACGGCCGTGTGACCAATGTGGAAGGTGACATCACCAACATCAGCAACCAGATCAGCACCGGTGAAATCGGCCTGGTCCAGCAGTCCGCTGCTGGCGCAAATCTGACCGTGGGCAAGGATACCGATGGCGCGGCTGTTGATTTCAAAGGCACCGCTGGCGCTCGCAAGCTGATCAACGTGGCTGATGGTACTGTCGCTGCCGGCTCGAAAGATGCTGTCAACGGTGGCCAGCTGTTCGGCGTGAGCCAGTCGGTTGCTGACGCAATCGGTGGCGGCTCCGTGGTGAACCCGGATGGCTCCATCTCCGGCCCGAGCTACGACGTGCATAACGCCGATGGTTCGACCACCACCGTGACCAATATGGGTGACGCGATCACCAACATCGATGGCCGTACCACGCAGAACACCACCGATATCGCCGGCAACACCACGTCGATCACCAACCTGCAAGGTGATGTCTCGAACATCACCAACAACATCAACAGCGGCACCATCGGTCTGGTCCAGCAATCCGCTGCTGGCGCAAACCTGACCGTGGGCAAGGACACCGATGGCGCAGCCGTCGACTTCCTCGGCACCGCCGGCGCTCGCAAGCTGATCAACGTGGCTGATGGCACCGTTGCGTCCGACAGCAAAGAGGCCGTCAACGGCTCCCAGCTGTTCGCCACCAACCAGGCTGTCGCGCAGAACACCACTGACATCAGCAACCTGGATGGCCGCGTGACCACCAACGAGGGCGATATCACCAACCTCGATGCACGTGTGACCACCAACGAAGGCGACATCAGCACGCTGAACACCAACGTCAGCAACATCGACGCTCGTGTGACGCAGAACACCACCGACATCGCCGGCAACACCACGTCGATCACCAACCTGCAAGGTGATGTCTCCAACATCACCAACAACATCAACAGCGGCACCATCGGTCTGGTCCAGCAGTCCGCTGCTGGCGAAAACCTGACCGTGGGCAAGGATACCGATGGCGCAGCCGTCGACTTCCTGGGCACCGCCGGTGCTCGCAAGCTGATCAACGTGGCTGACGGTACTGTCGCTGCCGGCTCGAAAGATGCCGTCAACGGTGGCCAGCTGTTCGGCGTGAGCCAGTCGGTTTCTGACGCAATCGGTGGCGGCTCCGTGGTGAATCCGGATGGCTCCATCTCCGGCCCGAGCTACGACGTGCATAACGCCGATGGCTCGACCACCGTCGTGCACAACATGGGCGACGCGATCACCAACATCGACGGTCGTGTCACGCAGAACACCACCGAAATCACCAACCTCGATGGCCGCATGACCAACGTGGAAGGCGATGTCACCAACATCAGCACCCAGATCAACAGCGGCACCATCGGTCTGGTCCAGCAGTCCGCTGCTGGCGAAAACCTGACTGTGGGCAAGGACACCGATGGCGCAGCCGTCGACTTCCTGGGCACCGCTGGCGCTCGCAAGCTGATCAACGTGGCTGACGGTACTGTCGCTGCCGGCTCGAAAGATGCCGTCAACGGCGGCCAGCTGTTCGGTGTGAGCCAGTCCGTGGCCAACGCCATCGGCGGCGGCTCGACGGTGAATGCCGACGGCTCGATCTCCGGCCCGAGCTACAACGTGACCAACGCCGATGGTTCGACCACCACCGTGACCAATATGGGCGATGCGATCACCAACATCGACGGCCGTGTCACGCAGAACACCACCGAAATCACCAACCTCGATGGCCGCGTGACCACCAACGAAGGCGACATCAGCACGCTGAACACCAACGTCAGCAACATCGACGCTCGTGTGACCAACAGCGAGACCAGCATCACCAACCTCGATGGCCGCATGACCAACGTGGAAGGCGATGTCACCAACATCAGCACCCAGATCAACAGCGGCACCATCGGTCTGGTCCAGCAGTCCGCTGCTGGCGAAAACCTGACCGTGGGCAAGGACACCGATGGCGCAGCCGTCGACTTCCTGGGCACCGCTGGCGCTCGCAAGCTGATCAACGTGGCTGATGGCACCGTTGCGTCCGACAGCAAAGAGGCCGTCAACGGCTCCCAGCTGTTCACCACCAACCAGGCCGTTGCGCAGAACACCACTGACATCAGCAACCTGGATGGCCGTGTCACCAACAACGAGACTGACATCAGCAACCTGGACGGCCGTGTCACCAACAACGAGACCAGCATCACCAATCTCGATGGCCGCATGACCACCAGCGAAACCAACATCAGCAATCTCGACAACCGCGTGACCAACAACGAGGGCAGCATCACCAACCTCGATGGCCGTATGACCAACGTGGAAGGCGACGTCACCAACATCAGCACCCAGATCAACAGCGGCACCATCGGTCTGGTCCAGCAGTCCGCTGCTGGCGAAAACCTGACCGTGGGCAAGGATACCGATGGCGAAGCCGTCGACTTCCTCGGCACCGCTGGCGCTCGCAAGCTGATCAACGTGGCTGACGGTACTGTCGCTGCCGGCTCGAAAGATGCCGTCAACGGTGGCCAGCTGTTCGGTGTGAGCCAGTCCGTGGCCAACGCCATCGGCGGCGGCTCGGTCGTCAACGGCGACGGCTCGATCTCCGGCCCGAGCTACAACGTGACCAACGCCGATGGCTCGACCACCGTCGTGCACAACATGGGCGACGCCATCACCAACATCGACGGCCGCGTGACGCAGAACTCCACGGACATCAACAACATCAACACCACCATCAACACCATGAGTGGCGTGATGGGTGATGCCGTGATGTACGACACCGCCGCTCACGACAAGGTGACCCTGGGCAGCAAAGGCAAGGCTGTGCAGCTGACCAACATCGCCGCGGGCGAGCTGTCGGCGGACAGCACCGATGCGGTGAACGGTTCGCAGCTCTTCGACACCAACAACAAGGTCGCCGTGATCGACGGCCGTGTTACCAACCTCGAAGGCAGCGTGAGCAACATCGTCAACGGTGGTGGCATCAAGTACGTCCACACCAACTCGACCAAGGCTGACTCCACCGCCACCGGTGCGAACTCCATCGCCATCGGCGGTGCTGCCAACGCCTCGGCCAGCGGCGCCGTTGCCCTGGGTGACAACGCCCAGGCCAGTGGCAAGGGCAGCGTTGCCCTCGGCCAGGACGCCAGCGATGGCGGCCGCGGTGCGGAAGCCGCGTACGTCGGCAAGTACTCCGGCGCCAACAACGACAACGTCGTCGGCACCGTGTCCGTGGGTAATGCCGCTACTGGCGAAACCCGCACCATCAGCAATGTGGCCGACGCCACCCAGGCGACCGATGCGGTCAACCTGCGCCAGCTCGATGGCGCCGTGGCTCAGTCCAAGGCGTACACCGACAGCAAGGTCGACGGTATTGCCAGCCAGCTCGATGGCTCCATTGCCGATGTGGACAAGCGCGTGACCAAGGTCGAAGGCGATGTCAGCGGCCTGCAGAACGGCACCGACGGCATGGCGCAGGTGAACAACGCTTCGCACCTGCCCAAGCCGAAGGCAACCGGTACCGACTCCGTCGCCGTTGGCGCGGGTGCCGAATCCGCTGGTGCCAACAGCACCGCGATGGGTACCAACGCCAAGGCCAAGGGCAAGAACTCGGTTGCCATCGGTGCCAACTCGGTGGCCGAGCGTGATAACAGCGTGGCTGTCGGCAGCGAAGGCAACGAGCGTCAGATCACCCACGTAGCCGCCGGTACCGAGCGTACCGACGCCGCCAACGTAGGTCAGCTGAGCGACGCGCTGAACGATATCGCCAGCCAGTCCAACGCCCAGTACAACGACCTCAAGCACGACCTGCACGAGCAGGACGACCGCCTGAGCGCCGGTATCGCGGGTGCCATCGCCATCGCCAGCCTGCCGCAACCGATGGTCAACGGTGGCAGCACCACCTCGGTGGGCGTGGGTAACTTCAACGGTCAATCGGCCCTGTCGGTCGGTGTTTCCCACACCACCAACGATGGCAAATGGACCGCGAAGATCGGCGGTAGCGTCGACTCCCAGAGCTCCTTCTCCATCGGCGCGGGTGTCGGCTACAACTGGTAATCCCACCTGGCGCGCGCGGGGTCTTGCGGCCCCGCGCGCTGCCTGTCTCCTGAGCCCCTGTCGCCATCCGGCGGCGGGGGCTTTCTATTTCCGGGCACTGCGCGCGGAGGGCGGTTTATTGGACTTCAGAGATGACGCACAGGGCGGGTTTGCGAGCAAGCGCGCTCCTACAACCGACAGCGCCGCTTCCTCTAGCGGCGCACGGGGAGGGCTTCCTATCCTGCGGCGGTCACGGTCAATCCCGTGGCCGGGTTTGACAGCCTGATAGGTAAAGCGATGCACCCCTGGTGGGCCCGCGAGAACAGCGCATGTTCTCGTGGCCCCCTTCATGAATGCAGTTTTCCATCTGCAATTCTCAATGGTGAGTCGTGCGGGGAGGTCTTCGGACCTGCCGGTCCTTTGCCCCGGTCTGTCAACCCCGCACGACTCGCCTCCCTTCTTTCGAATGCGGATGGCGCTAGCTAACGGAACTAGCTAGAAGCCCGCCCATGCAGCCCACCTATACCCCCATCGTTTTCAATCGCTTCAACTATCCATTGCGCGCTGTGCTGATCGACAACGAACCCTGGTTCGTCGCCGGCGAATTCTCTGCTGCCTATCGCGTCATTTACTTCTACATGCACCCGGAGAACCGCAACATGCGCCAGTGGCTCACGCGCGAAGTAGTGCCCACGCTGCGTGACGCGAGCGCGCCGACGGCCTGGAGGCCGCTGCACACCTTGATGACCCTGGAAGGCGCGCGGCTGATGCTGTTGAACTGGCGCGGCGACCTGTGGCTGCGCCTGCGCGAGATGCCGCGCTTCAGCACGCCGCGCGAAGTGCCCACGCGCCGGAGCCTGGGGCAGTGGCTGCGGCGCTAGCCGCGTCTGCCGGCGCCGCTCAGTCGTCCGCGGGGCGGTGCCGCAGGAGGTAGGTATCCATGATCCAGCCATTGGCCTCGCGGGCTTCGCGGCGGGTGCGCTGGATGTCGTCGGCCACGTCGACGAGACGGCCGCTGCGGAGGATTTCGTCCGCGGTGCCGACGTAGGCGCCCCAGAAAATCTCCAGGTTCGGGTCGTGCAACTGACGGTAGGTGTCGTCGGCGTCGAGCATCACCACGACGCTCTGGGCGTTGTCCGGGAAGCCTTCGGCGAGGCGGCGGCCGGTGGTGATCTGCACCGATTGGCCGATGGCGTTGAGCGGCACCTTGTGGCGCGCGGCCAGGGCCTGGACGCTGGTGATGCCGGGGATCACCTGGTAGTCGAAGGTCACGCGGCCGGCGCGCAGGATGGCGTCGAGGATGCGTAGGGTGCTGTCGTACAGCGAGGGATCGCCCCAGACCAGGAAGGCGCCGCACTGGCCGTCTTGCAGTTCCTCGGCGATGAGGCGTTCGAAGACGTCCTGCTTGGCGCGGTTGAGGTCGTGCACCTGGCCGGCGTAGTCGCCTTCGCGCACGCGCTCGGGGCTGTCGGCTTCGACGATGCGGTAATCGGTACGGGAGACGTAGCGTTCGAGGATGTCGCGACGCAGCTGGATGAGCTTGTCCTTGCTGACGCCCTTGTCCATGAGGAAGAACACGTCGCTGCGGTTCATCGCGTTGATGGCCTGGACGGTTAGGTAGTCGGGGTCGCCCGCGCCGATACCGATGATGAGCAGTTGCTTCATTGTGGGGTCTGCGTGCCAGTGTCTCGGAAGGGTTCAAGACTACGCCTGTTGGGGGGCGCGCTCCTACGGGTGTTCGCCGACGTTTCGCGGCTGGCGGATGCCAATCGCGGACGGAGTCCGCTCCTACGCGATCAATAGCCCCTGGCTGCGCGCTCCGCTCCTTACGCGGGAGAGGGGATCGTCTGGTGCAGGAGGAGACTGCGGTGTCAGCCGGCACAGGCGGCTCCCTCTCCCGCTGGGAGAGGGCGGGGGTGAGGGAAAAGCATCGGCACGGGCTACCCCGGAAAGACAGTTGCTCCTGCGAATCCGCGCGATCAACAGCCCCTGACCCTGGCTGCGCGCTCCGCTCCCTACGCGGGAGAGGGGATCGTTTGGTGCAGGAGGAGCCTTCGGTATCAGTCGGCACGGGCGGCTCCCTCTCCCGCTGGGAGAGGGCGGGGGTGAGGGAAAAGCATCGGCACGGGCTACCCGCGAAATACAGTCGTTCCTGCGAATTCGATTGCGTGCGCAGGAGCGGACTCCGCCCGCGAGGGTGCAACGCCGTACCGAGGGTCCAACTTCAGCGCGGCGTGGTTCGCAGCGCGGGTGGAGCGTGCGCTACCCAGGTTGTCCGTACACCGGAACCGATGGTAGCGCTGCGCTCCAGGCTCTCCCGCATACAGCGCTCGACCCGACCGGTCAGCCGAGCAGGGCGAGGTCTTTGCGCAGTTCGCGGGCGGCGGCGACCATGTTCACCAGCGCGGCTTCGGTCTCCGGCCAGGCGCGGGTCTTCAGGCCGCAGTCGGGGTTGACCCACAGGCGCTCTGCGGGGATGCGCCTGGCCGCCTTGCGCAGCAACTTGACCATTTCTTCCTTGCTCGGCACGCGCGGCGAGTGGATGTCGTAGACACCCGGGCCGATCTCGTTGGGGTACTCGAATTTCTCGAAGGCGTCGAGCAGCTCCATGTCCGAGCGCGAGGTCTCGATGGTGATCACGTCGGCGTCCATGGCGGCGATGGATTCGATCACGTCGTTGAACTCGCTGTAGCACATGTGGGTGTGGATCTGGGTTTCGTCACGCACGCCGGAGGCGCACAGACGGAAGGCTTCGGTGGCCCAGTCCAGGTAGTGGCCCCAGGCGCTGCGGCGCAACGGCAGGCCTTCGCGGAAGGCGGCTTCGTCGATCTGCACGATGCGGATGCCGGCGGTTTCCAGGTCGATCACTTCGTCGCGGATCGCCAGGGCGAGCTGGCGCGCCTGGGTTTCGCGCGGCACGTCGTCGCGCGGGAAGGACCACATCAGCATGGTCACCGGGCCGGTCAGCATGCCTTTCATGACCTTGTCGGTGAGGCCCTGGGCGTACTTGATCCATTCCACGGTCATGGCCTGCGGGCGGCTCAGGTCGCCGTAGATCACCGCCGGTTTGACGCAGCGCGAGCCGTAGCTCTGCACCCAGCCGAAGCGGGTGAAGAGGTAGCCGTCGAGCTGTTCGGCGAAGTATTCCACCATGTCGTTGCGCTCGGCTTCGCCGTGGACCAGGACGTCCAGGCCCAGTTGTTCCTGGATCTGCACGGCGTGGCGAATCTCGCTGTGCATCGCCTCGGTGTAGTCGGCGGCGCTGAGCTTGCCCTGCTTGAAGGACTGGCGCGCGAGGCGGATGGCGGAGGTCTGCGGGAAGGAGCCGATGGTGGTGGTGGGGAAGTCGGGCAGGTCGAGGCCGGCGCGCTGCTTGGCGATGCGCTCGGCGAAGGGGGAGTGGCGTTGGCTGTCGGCGGGCTTGACGGCGGCCAGGCGGGCCTGCACTTGCGGCTTGTGGATGCGCGGCGAGGCGGCGCGGCTGGCCTGTACGGCGCGGCTCTGCTCCAGCGCGGCGAGCACTTCCGGCGCTTGCGGCTCATTGAGGGCGCGGGTGAGCAGGGCGACTTCGGCGCACTTCTGCACGGCGAAGGCGAGCCAGCTCTTGAGTTCGGTGTCGAGCTTGTCTTCGCGCTCCAGGTCCACCGGGCTGTGCAGCAGCGAGCAGGACGGCGCGACCCACAGGCGCTCGCCCACGCGGTCATGGGCGTGGCGCAGGACGTCGAGCGCCTTCTCCAGGTCGCAGCGCCAGACGTTGCGGCCGTTGACCAGGCCCAGGGAGAGAATCTTGTAGCTGGGCAGGCGGTCGAGGATGGTCGGGTACTGTTCCGGCGCGCGCACCAGGTCGATGTGCAGGCCGTCCACCGGCAGGCTGGCGGCGAGGCCGAGGTTGTCTTCCAGGCCGCCGAAGTAGGTGGCCACCAGTTTCTTCAGCGGCTCGCTCTGCAGCAGGTTGTAGACGCGCTCGAAGGCGTTCTTCCAGTCCTGCGGCAGGTCGAGGGCGAGGATCGGTTCGTCGATCTGCACCCATTCCACGCCTTGGGCGGCGAGGCGGCGGAAGATCTGGCCGTAGAGCGGCAGCAGGCGGTCGGCGAGGTCGAGTTTGTCGAAGCTTTCCTTGTCGGCGGCGGCGCCTTTGGTCTTGCCCAGCCAGAGGTAGGTCAGCGGGCCGATCACCACGGGTTTGGCCTGATGGCCGAGGGCGATGGCTTCATCGACTTCCTCGAACAGCTGTTCCCAGCTCAATTCGAACTTCTGGTCGGCGCTGAACTCGGGGACGAGGTAGTGGTAGTTGGTGTCGAACCACTTGGTCATCTCTTGTGCGTGGGCGCCGCCGCAGCAGCTGTCACCGTGCTCCTTCCCAACGGCACCGCGGGCCATGGCGAAGAGGGTGCGCAGGGTCGGCTTGGCGTTGCCGTGATCGCGGAAGCGCTCGGGGATGACGCCGAAGGTCAGGGAGTGGGTGAGTACCTGGTCATACCAGGCGAAGTCGCCCACGGGCAGCAGCTCGATGCCGGCATTCTTCTGTACCTGCCAGTGAGCGGCACGCAGCTCGCGACCGACGGCGCGCAGGCCGGCTTCGTCCAGTTCGCCCTTCCAGAAGGCTTCCTGGGCCTTCTTCAGCTCGCGGTCGCGACCGATGCGCGGGAAGCCGAGGTTGTGTGCCAACGCCATGTGAATCTCTCCATTGAATCAACGATGGGGAAATTCTCCGGTGTGGGGGTGTATGAGACAAACTCAATGTATTCGTGATGAACACAAGAAATCCTCATGTTGTGGTTGTGGTTGTGGTTGTGGTTGTGGCGGGGGTGGGTTCGGCGGGTATCGCGGGGGCGTTATGCGGTCTGCGAGTCTGCCTGCGGAAGTGGCAGGAATCGCGGAGAAGCTCCGCTCCGACGTTGGCCTGTAGGAGCGGACCTTGTCCGCGAAATCCCTCGCGCTGGAACGCGCTATCCGCCAGCACGCATCTGCCGCGCCAGTGCGCCGGGGGAGGTGTGGAGTTGGCGCTGGAACAGTTCGATGAAGGCCGAGGTGGATTCGTAGCCCAGGTCGCCGGCGATCAGCGTCACCGATTCGCCGCGCTCCAGCCTCGGCAGCGCCGCCAGCAGGCGCGCGCGCTCGCGCCATTCGCGGAAGGACAGGCCGGTTTCGTCGCGGAACAGCCGCGCCAGGGTGCGCCGCGACGCGCCCACGCGCTGCGCCCAGTCTTCTATCCCCAGGCGCTCGCCGGGGTGTTCCTGCAGGTGATCGGTCACCCGCCGCAGCCGTGCGTCGCGGGGCAGCGGGAGGTCCAGGCCTGAATCGGGAGCGTTGTGCAGTTCATCCACCAGCACCTGAAGGAGCCGCGCTTCCGGCCCCTCGTCGGGGTAGTCGTTGCCGAATTCGCTGGCCCGCCGGATCAGGTTGTCCAGCAGCGGCGATATTTCCACGACGCGGCAGGGGCCCAGCCCTGCGGCGATTTCCGGGGCGAGGTAGAAGCTGCGGAATACCACGGCGGTTCTCGCCCGCACGCTGTGCGGCACTCCCGTTGGCAGCCACATGGCGCGGCGCGGCGGGATGATGCAGGCGTGCTGCTCGGTCGTTGCTTCGAGCACGCCGCTGGCGGCGTACATGAGTTGGCCCCAGGGATGGGCGTGCGGCGGGACGATGTGGCCGGCGGGCATGTCGAAGGCGCGCAGCCAGACGGGCCGGGGCAGGGCGGCGAAGCCGGGGAGTGCCAGAGGAACCTGTCCCGTCGACGGCATAGCTTGTCTCTCTTGCGGAAGTGGGCCACGAAGTGCGGATGTTAGCGTCTTCCCCGTTCAACGCCAGCCGGAAAATTGGGAGAAACGCATGAGTAGCCACCGTCCGCAACATCGCTTGTCCACCCTGGAAATCCGCCAACGCCGCGACCCCGGCAGCCTGGTCGTGCTGACCGCCTATTCGGCGCCCATGGCGCGGTTGCTCGATCCGCATGTCGATGTGCTGCTGGTGGGCGATTCGCTGGGCATGGTGCTGTATGGCATGCCGCACACCCTGGCCGTCAGCCTGGACACCATGATCGCTCATGGCGCGGCGGTGGTGCGGGGTTCGCAGCGCGCCTGCGTGGTGGTGGACCTGCCGTTCGCCAGTTACCAGGCTTCGCCGCAGCAGGCCTTCCAGAGCGCGGCGCGGGTGCTGGCGGAAAGCAGCGCCCAGGCGGTGAAGCTGGAGGGCGGGGCGGAGATGGCCGAGACCATTGCCTTCCTCGTCGAGCGCGGCATACCGGTGATGGCCCACATTGGGTTGATGCCGCAGAAGGTCAACGCGCTGGGTGGGTTCAAGGTGCAGGGCAAGGAGGAGTCCGGCGCCGCCCTGGTACTTCGCGACGCCGAGGCGGTGGCCGCCGCTGGGGCGTTCAGCGTGGTGCTGGAGGGGGTGGTGGAACCGTTGGCGCGGCAGGTGTGCGAGCGGCTGGACATCCCGGTGATCGGCATCGGCGCCTCACCCGCCTGCGCTGGGCAGGTGCTGGTGACGGAGGACATGCTGGGGTTGTCCGGTGAGCAGATTCCGCGTTTTGCCGAGCAGTATGTGCGGGTGGATGAGCTGATCGCGGCGGCGGTCGAACGCTTTGCCAGCGAGGTGCGGGGGCGGCAGTTCCCGCAGGCGCGGCATTGCTTCGGGGTGATTTCGCCGAAGGGATAGCGCGCTTTTGTAGGAGCGGACCTTGTCCGCAGAAGTTCTGCTGCGTGGATTATCGCGGACAAGGTCCGCTCCTACAGGGTTATCTCTGTGGGGAGGGTTGTTTCCCTCACTTCAGCCTTGGCTGCGCTCGCTGTTCGTGTCGGCTGATGGCGCGGTTCGATCCTGCGGCAGGCAGTCCCCTCTCCCTTTGGGAGAGGGCTTCTGCAGCGGAGGTCCGTGCGAGGGGGCGTCAGACCCACTCGGTGCTGCGCTTGCACCGAACGCGCAGCATGGTCGAGGGATAACGCGCTGTTGTAGGAGCGGACCTTGTCCGCGAAGTTCTGTTGCGTGGCTTATCGCGGACAAGGTCCGCTCCTACAGGGTTATCTCTGTGGGGGACCTCACTTCAGCCCTGGCTGCGCTCGCTGTTCGTGTCGGCTGATGGCGCGGTTCGATCCTGCGGCAGGCAGTCTCCTCTCCCTTTGGGAGAGGGGCTTCTGCAGCAGAGGTCCGTGCGAGGAGTGTCAGACCCACTCGGTGCTGCGCTTGCGCCGCACGCGCAGCATGGTCGAGGGATAGCGAGCTTTTGTAGGAGCGGACCTTGTCCGCGAAGTTCTGTTGCGTGGCTTATCGCGGACAAGGTCCGCTCCTACAGGGTTATCTCTGTGGGGGACCTCACTTCAGCCCTGGCTGCGCTCGCTGTTCGTGTCGGCTGATGGCGCGGTTCGATCCTGCGGCAGGCAGTCTCCTCTCCCTTTGGGAGAGGGGCTTCTGCAGCAGAGGTCCGTGCGAGGGGTGTCAGACCCACTCGGTGCTGCGCTTGCGCCGCACGCGCAGCATGGTCGGCAGGATCAGGCCGGCCAGCAGGCCGGCGCCGGCGATGCTGCCGCCGTAGGCCATGTAGCGCATCAGCACCTGCTTGTTCTCGTCGCCCAGTTGCGCCTGGGCATCTCGCAGTTGCGAGCGGGCTTCGTTCAGCTCGCTATCCAGCGCTGTACGCGCGGCCTGCAGTTCATCGATGAGCTTCTTGCGCGCATCCAGGGTTTCCTGCATGCCCTGCACGCGGTTTTTCCAGGAGTCGTCGATGGTCTGCAGCTGGGTGGTCAGCTCGGTGACCTTCTGCTCCAGCGCCGGCAGGCGTTCGGCCTGGCCGGGCTTGTCCTGCAGGTCCTTGCTGGCGATCCACACGCTGTTGCCGCTGTCGCTGCGCACCTGGCTGTAGTCGCCGGAGGTGCTGACCAATTGGACCTTCTGCCCGGAGGTCAGGGTGCCGACGATGCGGTAGCCATCGGTGGGGCCGCTGCGCACGTAGGTGCTCAGGCTGTCGTTCACCCAGCGCGCGTTGCTGGCGGGCTCCTCGGCCTGGGCCTGGGCCGGGGCGCTGGCTGCCAGCAGGCCACCAATCAGGCAGGCACCGAGGGCGCGGGTTTGGAAGGGAGAAACTCGTGCGGGGAAGCGACGCGATAGGGACATGGGCAATCTTCACATGACTTGAAACGAAACCCGCCTTGCGGGAGCGAAAACGCCGGCCGGGCAACTTATTCAGAACTGTCCGGGTGGCCAATGGCCAGAAATCCCACCCGGGGGGCCGACAGCACACAGACAGTTGTCGGACGCCGAGAGTTCACCGGTGGAAAATTGCACGGATGAGTGGTGACGTGGCCAGTGGGAATCGGCCTGGTGCACTTTGGTCGTGCCAGCGCCCTGCGGGTTGGCAGGGCGCTGGCTGGTTCAGCCTCAGCGCTTGCGGATACTCACCAGGGCGGCGCCGTCACTGGCGTTACGGAACTCGAAGTCCACCGGGTCTCCCACCTTCAGCCCCTCCAACAACACGGGCGTGGTCTTGAACGCCATGGTCATCGGCGGCCATTGCAGGGCAGCAACCGGGCCGTGTGCCAGGGTGATCGTATTGCGCTGGGTGTCGATGGCCCTGATGGTGCCTTGGGCACTCGCGGTGGGCGCTGCCTGGTGGCTTTCCATGTCCATGCCATCCAACTTCATGCCCTTCATGTCCATGCCTGACATCTCCTCGGCGGAGACGGCGAATGGCAGGGCAAGCAACAGGGCTGCGGTGATCAGTGGGGTTCTCATGGGGTTTCTCCGGGTTGGGTCTGCGATGCCGCTGCCGGCTGATGACGGCGCATCAGCCAGTAGGCGGCGGGGATGACGAAGAGGGAAAGCAAGGGGGCGGTAAGCATGCCGCCGACCATGGGCACGGCGATGCGGCTCATCACCTCGCTGCCGGTGCCGCTGCTCCAGAGGATTGGCAGCAGGCCGGCGACGATCACCGCCACGGTCATGGCCTTGGGACGTACGCGCTGGACGGCGCCCTCGCGTATGGCGGCCAGCAGCTCGGCGGGATCGTTGGCATCGCCGCGTGCGGCCCAGGCGTTCTTCAGGTAGACCAGCATGATCACCCCGAACTCCGCCGCGACCCCGGCCAGGGCGATGAAGCCGACGCCGGTGGCGACCGACAGGTTGAAGCCCATCAGGTACAACAGCCAGATTCCGCCGGTGAGGGCGAAGGGCAGGGTGGCCATGATCAGCAGGGCCTCGTCGAACCGCCCGAAGGTCAGGTAGAGCAGCACGAAGATGATCGCCAGGGTCGCCGGCACTACCAGCTTGAGGCGGGCGTTGGCGCGCTCCAGGTACTCGAACTGGCCTGAGTAGCTCAGGCTCATGCCCGGTGCGAGCCGCACGTCACGCTCCACGGCTTGGCGCAGGTCCGCCACCACTGACGCCAGGTCGCGGCCGCGCACGTCGACGTAGACCCAGCCGGAGAGACGGGCGTTCTCGCTCTTGAGCATCGGCGGCCCTTCGCTGATGCGAACCCGCGCCACGCTGCCCAGGGTGATCTGCCCGCCCTGGGCGGTGTAGATCGGTAGTTGCTGCAACGCGTCGACCGAGTCGCGCCACTCGCGCGGATAGCGCACGTTGATTGGGTAGCGGGCCAATCCTTCCGCCGTCTCACCGACGTTCTCGCCGCCGATCGCGCTGCTGACGATGGCCTGCACGTCGGCGATGTTCATGCCGTAGCGGGCCGCTGCCTGGCGGTCGATGTCGATGTCGATGTAGCGTCCGCCGGTGAGGCGTTCGGCCAGTGCCGAGGTGACCCCGGGAACACCCTTGGCGACTCGCTCCACCGCCTGGGTGGCGCGGTCGATCTCGGCCAGGTCGGTACCGGCGACCTTCACTCCGATGGGGCTCTTGATGCCGGTGGCAAGCATGTCGATGCGATTGCGGATCGGCGGAATCCAGATGTTGGTCAGGCCGGGCACCTTCACCACGCGATCCAGTTCCTCCACCAGCTTCTCGCTGGTCATGCCTGGCCGCCATTGCTCCTTCGGCTTGAAGCGGATGATCGACTCGAACATCTCCAGCGGTGCCGGGTCGGTGGCCGATTCGGCGCGCCCGGCCTTGCCGAATACGCTGGCGACTTCCGGCACGCTGCGGATCAGGCGGTCGGTACGCTGCAGCAACTCCGATGCCTTCTGCGCGGACAGACCGGGCAGCGCCGAGGGCATGTACAGAAGGTCGCCTTCGTCCAGCGGCGGGAGGAATTCGCCGCCCAGCTGGGACAGTGGCCAGAGCCCGGTGAGGAAGATCACCACGGCGGCTGCCAGCGTCGTACGTGGCCGGCGCAGCACCACTTCCAGTGCCGGCCGGTAAAGGCGGATCAACCCGCGGTTGAGCGGATTGCGCTGTTCCGAGGGGAGGCGCCCGCGAATCCAGTAGCCCATCAGCACCGGCACCAGCGTCACGGAAAGCGCTGCCGCCCCGGCCATGGCGTAGGTCTTGGTAAACGCCAACGGGCCAAAGAGACGGCCTTCCTGGGCCTCCAGCGTGAACACCGGGATGAATGACAGGGTGATGATCAGCAGGCTGAAGAACAGCGCCGGCCCGACCTCCACGGCCGCTTCGGTCATCACCCGCCAGTGCTGCTCGCCCTTGAGTGGCCTGCCGGGGTGTTGCTCGTGCCAGGCCTCGATGCGCTTGTGCGCGTTCTCGATCATCACCACCGCCGCGTCCACCATCGCACCAATGGCGATGGCGATGCCGCCCAAGGACATGATGTTGGCGTTGATTCCCTGGTGACGCATGACGATCAACGCGATCAGTACGCCCACCGGCAAGGACACGATGGCCACCAGCGACGAGCGCAAATGCCAGAGGAAGGCGCCGCACACCAGCGCCACCACGAGGAATTCCTCGATCAGCTTGTGGCTGAGGTTGGACACCGCGCGGTCGATCAGTTGGCTGCGGTCATAGGTGGTGACGATCTCCACGCCCTCGGGCAGGCTCTTCTTCAGTTCCTCCAGCCTGTCCTTCACCCGTGCGATGGCCTCGCTGGCGTTCTTGCCGCTGCGCAGCACGATCACCCCGCCCACGGCTTCGCCTTCGCCGTCCAGCTCGCCGATGCCCCGGCGCATTTCCGGGCCGAGCTGGATGCTGGCGACATCGCCCAGGGTGACCGGGCTGCCGTTGCCGGCCAGGCGCAGGAGGATGGCGCGAAAGTCCGCCAGGGTTTTCAGGTAGCCAGAGGCGCGCACCATGAACTCGGCTTCGCCGAGCTCCAGGACGCCGCCGCCGGTTTCCTGGTTGGCCTTGCCGATGGCCTCGATCACCTCGCGCTGGGTAATCCCCAGGCTGGCCAGCCGCACCGGGTCGAGGACGACCTGGTACTGCTTGACCATGCCGCCCACGGTGGCCACCTCGGCCACGTCGGGTACAGTCTTCAGCTCGTATTTGAGGAACCAGTCCTGCAGGCCACGCAGCTGTGCGAGGTCATGCCGGCCGCTGCGGTCGACCAGTGCGTACTGGTAGATCCAGCCGACACCGGTAGCGTCCGGGCCGAGCGCGGTTTTTGCCGTCGCGGGTAGCCGGGACTGCACCTGGTTCAGGTACTCCAGCACCCGTGAGCGCGCCCAGTAGAGGTCGGTGCCGTCCTCGAACAGCACATAGACGAAGCTGTCGCCGAAGGAAGAAAACCCACGCACGGTCTTCGCGCCGGGCACCGACAGCATGGTCGTGGCCAGCGGGTAGGTGACCTGGTTCTCGACGATCTGCGGTGCCTGCCCCGGATAGCTGGTGCGGATGATCACCTGCACATCGGAGAGGTCCGGCAGGGCGTCCACCGGCGTACTGCGCAGCGACCACACGCCCCAGGCGACGATGAACAGGGTGGCCAGCAGCACCAGGAAGCGATTGGCCACCGACCAGCGGATCAGCTTGGCGATCATGGTTGCGCCTCCTGCTTGCTTACCTGCTCGATCACCAGCCCGGCATCGCCCTGGCTGACGCCGAAGCGGATGCGCTCGCCGACCTTCATGCCGTCGGCCAGCCCGGGGCGGGCAAGGGGAAAGGTCATGGTCATGCCAGGCATGCCCAGGGTGTTGAACGGGCCGTGGCTGATGGTCAGGCCTTGGGCGCCGATCGCCACGATCCGGCCTTCGGCCTCATGCACCGTGGGCGCTGTCGTCGTTGCTTGGGGTACCTCTTCGGTGCGGGCTTCGATGCCCTTCAGGCTGGCCTCCGAATCGATCAGGAACTGACCGGAAGAGACGATCCGCTGGCCTTCGGCAAGGCCCGCAAGGACCGCCACCAGGCCGTCGTTCTCCTGGCCCAGGCGCACCTCCACCGGGCGGAAGCGCCCCTGATCCTCGGCGAGCATCACCAGGTTGCGCTTACCGGTGCGGATCACCGCTTCGCTGGGAATCTGCAGCACATCAGCCTGGCCGGCAAGGTCCAGGCTGACCTCCGCCGTCATACCGGGGCGCAGCTGGCCGTCCGGGTTGGGCAGCTCGATGCGCAGGCGTAGCGTGCGGCTCTGCTGGTCATTCTCCGGCAGGATGCTGGCCAGGGTGCCGGTCACCGGGCGATCCGGGAATGCCGGCAGGCGGGCATCGACCGACTGGCCGATGTTCAGGCCTCCTGCCTGTGTTTCCGGGACCGCCGCCTCCAGCCAGACCTGCCCCAGGCCATTGATCCGCGCCAGGGGCGCGCCGGCGGACAGGGTCATGCCGGTGCGCACGTCCAGTTCGCGGATCACCCCGGCAATCGGCGACGTCAGGGTGATCACCGGGCGCGTCCGACCGCTGCGGGTGATCTGCGCCACCAGCGAGGCCGGCATGCCCGACAGCAGCAAGCGTTGCCGTGCGGCTGCCAGCAACGCCGGTTCCGAAGCACCGCGCAGCGCGAGGAACTCTTCCTGCAAGGCTGCCCACTCCGGCACCAGGACATCGGCGACCGGCGCGCCGGCCTTCACCACGTCGCCCGGCGCCAGGGCGTAGGTGCGCTCGACGAAGCCGCCAGCGCGAGCCTGCAACAGCGCCACGTCGCGATCATTGAAGGTCAGCAGGCCGGTGACCCGCAACCGGCGGTCGAGCCGGCCATGGGTGACCGTCGCCAGGCGCATGCCGAGGTTCTGCTGGATACCCGGTGCGATGCGCACCGTCGACACGCCGACTTCGCCCTCATCGGCGTACCTGGGCACCAGCGCCATGTCCATGAACGGCGACTTGCCCGGCGCGTCGAAGTGCTGCTGCGGGACCATCGGATCGTACCAGTAGAGCGGCTTGCGCTCCGGGGTGGTCGAGGTCACCGTTTCCGCTGCGGGAGCGTGCTGCCGCAGGGCATACCAATAGCCGCCCGCGCCGCCGGCGGAGAGGGCGATGGCCAGTAGGGCGGAGGTCTTCCACGTAATGCCGCTCATGCGCGTCCCTCCTCGTAGGTGAAGTAGAGACGCGCGGCGACCAGCGCCAGGGAGCCCTGCAGGTCGATCTGCCGTAGCCTGGCTGCGACCTGTTGCTGGCGGGCGCTGACCAGCTCGTCGAGGCCCAGCTTGCCGGCGCGGTAGCCGGCCAGGGCCAGGCGGACCTTCTCCTCGGCCAGCGGCAGCAGAGTGCCAGTGCTGCGCTCGACCGCGCGCTGCAGACGCCGGTATTCGGCCAGGTCGTCCGCCAGTTGCTGCTCGTGTTCGCGGGCCAGGGCGTCGCGCTCGGCTTCCAATTGGCGAACCTGGGCGCGCCGTGCGGCGATCTTCGGGTCCTGGCGCGTCGACGTGAATAGCGGAAGGTCGAAGCTGACCTGCAACGACATCATGTCGCCGAACTCGCGGCCACGGCGCTGGTAGTCGACCTCCCAGCTCCAGTCCGGCTTCTTCTCCGCCACGGCCTCGCGCACCAGGGCTTCGGCCTCGCGGGTCATCGGCCCGTAGGCGGCGAGTTCCGGGTGCTGGTGCAGGGATTGCAGCGAGTGGGAGGCGTCGATCGGCCAGCTCGGGAAGTCACCACTGAGCGCGTCGGGTGCATCCTGGCCGATCCAGCGCTTGAGCGCCGCCCGCGCCTGGGCGGCCTGGCGCAGCAGGTCGTCCTTCTGCTCATCCAGCAGCGCGGCTTCCTGGCGCGGAGCCACCGCGTCGACCGTGCTCGCGCCGCCACCGGCCAGACGGGCACGGACGGTGGCGTCCAGCAGGCGGTTCTCGCGGTAGAAGTCGTCGAACATGGCCAGCTTGCGTTGCAGCGTATAGGCAGCGATCCAGGCCTGGGCCAATGCGCCGCGGACTTTCAGGCGTTCGACGTCGGCTTCGGCACTGGCACGTTCGACGGCGGCCTGGGCGGTCTCGATGCGGGCTTTGCGCTTGTCGCTATTGGGCATTTCCTGCATCAGGCCAACCACCTGCATGCTCATGTTGTCGCGTTGGGTGCTCCAGCGCTCGTCACCCTCGATGGGGACGTTCTGCAGGCCCAGGTTCAGTTTCGGGTCAGGCAGTTCTCCGGCGGGGATGGCGGCACTTTTCGCCGCTGAGATCTTTTCGCTTTGGGCGAGCAGGGAAGGGGCGTTGCGTTCGGCCAGCAACAGGGCGTCGTCCAGCGACAGGGACGCACCCTGGGCGGACAGGCTGGAGAGCAGCGCAAGCAGCATCCAGCCGGGATGGAGTCGGATGTGAGTCACGGTGTGGATTCCTCGGGGAAACCAGCGCACAGGCGCACGCCACCCGGCAGCCAGCAAGGCCGCGAGTGGGGTTCAGGTCGAACGAGGAATCAGGCGCAGGGAGGTCGCCAGAGGTCGGCGGGAGCCTGGCTGAGAACGAGGTGGTTGTAGAGAGACGGGGGCCGCGGTGTGACCAGGTGGTGCGGGACTTTCAGGACGCTGATCTGGAGCAGGCTGCCGGTCTTGCACTCTTCTCCGGACTTGCAGGATTTCTTGCCGTGCTGGGTCATCTTGCCCGAGTCCTGGCAGCAGTCCTGGTCCATGCCCGCCATCTGGCTCATGCCCTGGCTCTGCATCGGGCAGGGGTCGGCCGGCGCCTCGAAGCCCGCCATCCCGGTGAGGGGAAGCGCAAGGCTGAGCAGCAGGACGATAAGCAGCCGCAGGCGACGAGTCATGGCGCGCAGTTTAGAACCTTCCCATAGGGCAAGGTCAACGAGCGCATGGGCTGGATAACCGAATCGTCATCCGTGCCTCAGCTTCCCGTTAGGGGCGAACTCATAAGGTGGAGTCATTCCCCCACACCCACGAGGTGACTGCCATGAAACTCCCCCGCATCTTCCTGATCACTGCCCTGCTGGGCGCTTCCTCCCTGGCGCTGGCCGATGGTGGTGGCGACATCACCTTCGCCCGCATGGAGGAGGCCCGCCAGCAAGCCATGCAGGCGCGCCAGCCGGCCCCCACGCCGACGCAGGTCGCCGAGGCGAAGCAGTACACTTACGGAATGAACCTGGACATCGCCGAAGTCGTGGCGGTGACGCCGATGAGCGCCGATTGCGGCGTGGTCCCGGTGCAGATGCGCTACCGAGACTCCTTCGGCGAGGAGCAGGCCATCGAGTACCGCGCCGAGCGCGTGGCCTGCCGCACGACCCGCTGATCTCACGCCGGCATGGGTGGGAATCGCAGGAGGAAGCGCGTCGGGCCTTCCTCCGTGCTTTCGGCGCTGGCCGCACCCAGGTGCAGTTCCATGATCGAGCGCACGATGGCCAGGCCCAGCCCCGTCCCGCCCTGTGCGCGCGAGCGACCCTTGTCGACGCGGTAGAAGCGCTCGAACAGGTGCTCCAGGTGTGATTGCGCGATGCCGGCGCCGGGGTTCTCCACCTGCAGCGTGACGGCGCCGCCGTGATTGTCCACGCGCACGCTGATGCGTCCTCCCTCGGGCGTATGGCGGATGGCATTGGACAGCAGGTTGGAAATGCCGCGCTGAATCATCAGGCGATCGCCGAGCACGCAGCCTCTTCCTTCGACGTCGATGACCAGTGATTTTTCCTCTGCGCTGAAGGCGAACAGTTCGGCGACCTTCGCCGCTTCCTTTTCCAGCTGGACGGGTTCCTGCGGCAGCAGTGCGCGCGGGTGGCTGACCTGGGCGAGGAAGAGCATGTCGCTGACGATGCGGCTGACCCGCTCCAGTTCCTCGATGCCCGATGCCAGCACGGCCTTGTATTCCTCTTTATCCCGTGGCCGCGAAAGCGTCACCTGCGCCTTGCCCAGCAGGTTGCCGATCGGCGAACGCAGCTCGTGGGCGAGGTCGTCGGAGAACTGCGTGAGCTGCTGCACACCACCATCCAGGCGGTGCAGCATCAGGTTCAGCGCCCGCGCGGCCTTGCCCAGTTCACGGGGCAGGTCCTGCACCGGTATGCGGTGGCTGAGATCCTCGGTGGACACCAGCGCGGCGACCTGGCCGAACTGCTTCAGGGGTTGCAGGCCGCGCTTGGCGACCAGCCGCGCGCCGAGGGCGATCAGCAGCAGCAACGGCGGCATGGCCAGCAGCGCGGAGCGCAGGAAGGCGCCGAGCAGGGCGTCGTCCTCGCGGCGATCCAGGGTCAGGAAGACGCGCAGGGTGTTGCCGTCGCGCAGGCGCACCAGGCTGCGTTCGGTGAGCAGGCGCCGGCCATCGTTGGCGGTCCAGGCGAAGCTGCGGCCGCTGCCGGAGAAATCGTCGAGGACCGCGAGGTCGGCCAGCGGGCCGCTGTTGAAGCGCGCGGGCTGGCCATGCTGCTGCTCGAGGAGCGTGGCACTGAGGTTCTCGTGGCCCATCAGCTGGTCCTGCAGGGCGTGGCCGCGCAAGGGCAGGGCGGCGAGGCCGGGATCGGCGTCGAGGGCGTGGCGCAGTTGTCCGAGCTTGTCTTGCAGGGCGCGATGGGCACGCCGGTCCAATTGATGATCGAGGGCGAGGTAGGCCAGGCTGACCAGCAGGACGGTCAGCACCGAACCAAGCGCGCCGACCCACAGGCCGATGCGCAGCGACAGGCTGGCCGGCTTCATGCCCGTGACTCCAGCACGTAGCCGACCCCGCGCAGGGTGTGGATCAGCTTGTCGGCGAAGGGATCGTCGATCTTCGCGCGCAGGCGGCGGATGGTGACTTCCACCACGTTGGTGTCGCAGTCGAAGTTCATGTCCCATACCAGCGAGATGATCTGCGTGCGCGAGAGCACTTCGCCGCTGCGGCTCATCAGCAGGTGGAGCAGGGCGAACTCCTTACTGGTCAGGTCGATGCGCTGGCTGTCGCGGTAGGCCCGGTGACGGCCGGGGTCCAGCTCCAGCCCGCCGATCTCCAGCACCTGCGGTTGCTCGATGCGTTCGCTGCGACGCAGCAGCGAGCGCACGCGGGCCAGCAGTTCGGGGAACTCGAAGGGCTTGAGCAGGTAGTCGTCGGCGCCCAGGTCGAAGCCTTTCACCCGTTCGGTGAGGCGGCTGCGCGCGGTGAGCATCATCACCCGCATGTCGCTTTGCTGGCGCAGGCTGGCGAGGACTTCCCAGCCGTCCATCTGCGGCAGGTTCACATCGAGGATGACCAGGTCGTAGGCGCACTGGCGGGCGAGGTGCAGGCCGTCGACGCCGTTGTCGGCGCGATCGACCACGTAGCCACTTTCGCTCAGGCCCTGGTGCAGGTAGTCGGCGGTCTTGTTGTCGTCCTCGATGAGCAGGATTTTCATGAACAGTTACCCGGTAATTGCGTGAAGAGTGGTTCCAGGCGCGCAGCGAAGTTCGCCACGAGCTGAAAAGCGCGCGCAGTCTAGAAGCTGTAGTGACTTCAGGGTCAATCGTGAAAGTGTCGCGGCAGGCGACCTGGATTGACACTTAAAGGTTATGCAGGTGGTTGATCTGTAAGATTTTTATTTCAGTTAAAGCGTTTGTCGGGATGGCGTGAATTGTTTCCTGAAGTTACCTGGAATCAACTCGGTCCCTTTTAAATACATACAACGGGAATCCATGGATTGGCCAATTACATGTTTGTAATTATCCAGTCACCTTGTCGCTACTGAGGCACTTCTAGATTCGCCGGTGAAGAGGACGGCATGCCGTCGAAGTTGACTTCATCGTGCGAGGTTCACAGTGCTTTCACGTCGTTTTGGATTCGCGTCGCGGCCGTCGTCGAGGCGCGCATGGTTGCTCGTGCTGCTGCTCTGCCAGTTGCCGGCATGGGCGCAGGATCGGGAAATCGGCATCGAGGATGCCCTGCAAAGTGCCCTTGCCGGCAATCCGGAACTGTCGGCCAGCAGCCGCGAGATCGGTATCGCCCAGGGCATGCGCGAACAGGCGGGATTGCTGCGCAACCCGACGCTTTCCTGGGAGCAGGAAGGGACAGAATCGCGCAATCGCACCACCACCATCGGCCTCAGCCAGCCGCTGGAGCTGGGCGGCAAGCGCGCCGCGCGGGTGGCCCTGGCCGAACGTGGCGCGGATACCGCGGCGCTGAGCCTGGAGGCGCGGCGCAACCAGCTGCGCGGCGAGGTGATCGCCGGTTTCTACGGCGCCCTGCGCGCCCAGGAGCGCGAGCGCCTGGCGCAGCAGTCGGTGACGCTGGCGCAACGGGGCGTGGCGGCGGCCGAAGGGCGGGTGCGTGCCGGCAAGGCGCCGCCGTTGGAGGCAAACCGGGCGCAGGTTCAGCTCGCGGAGGTGCGCCTGGAACAGCAGCGGGCGCGCCGCGACCGGGCCGATGCCTACCAGGCGCTGGCGGTGCTGATGGGCCTGCCGCAGGCGGACTTCAGCGCCGTGCGCGGCGGCAACGCCGACCCGCTGCCGCGCCTGCCCGCGAGCGATGAGTTGCTGCGCCGCCTGGGTGATAGCGCCCCGCTGCGCCTGGCCCGCAGCCGCATCGAAGAAAGCGAGGCCGCCGTGGCGCTGGCCAGGACCCAGCGGATTCCCGACCTCGACGTCAGCCTGGGCAGCCAGGAAGCCATCGAGGACGGCAACCGCGACCGTATCGCGGTGATCGGCCTGAGCCTGCCGCTGCCGCTGTTCGACCGCAACCAGGGCAACATCCTGGCCGAGTCGCGCCGCGCCGATCAGGCGCGGGACCTGCGCAACGCCACCGAGCTGCGCCTGCGCCAGGAAACCCAACAGGCCTTGCAGCAGTGGAGCACCGCCCAGGGCGAGGTCGATGACTTCCGCTCGACCATCCTGCCCAGCGCGCAGACCGCCGTGGAAAGTGCCACGCGCGGCTTCGAGATGGGCAAGTTCGGCTTCCTCGAAGTGCTCGATGCCCAGCGCACGCTGATCACCGCGCGTGACCAGTATCTGCGGGCGCTGGCCCAGGTCAGCGATGCCTGGGGACGAATCGAACGGGTCTACGGCGATGTCGGTGCGCTTCGCTAGAGGCCGCCGCGCACTGCTCGGCCTGCTGCTCGCCACCCTGACGCCATCCACCGCCGCGCCGATCGTCAGTGTGCCGGTGCATTGGTGCATCCACGACCTGTTCAGCCCCCTCAATCACATCCCGGCGTCTGCTCTGTGGAGCATGGTCGCGGGCTATTTCCCGGAGTCTCCATGATCAAGAAAACCCCTCTTGCGGCCGCTGCGCTGCTCGCCTCGGCGCTCGGTGTCAGCGCCTACGCCTGGCTGGGCAGCGAGCAGTCGGGCGGTGGGCATCTGGACGATGCGACCCATGCCGATGGCGAGCACCACGGCACCGCCGCCCCGACCCGCCACGCCGAAGCCTCGAACCACGGCGATGGTGAACACCATGATGCGAAACCCGAGGACGCCGACGATGAAGGCTTGCACCTGAGCCCCGCGCAGATCGAAGCGGCCGGCATCCGGGTGGTGAGCGCCGGCCCTCAGGCGCTGGACGAGGCGTTCAGCCTGCCCGGCGAGATCGGCTTCGATGAGGACCGCACCGCCCACGTGGTGCCGCGCACTCCCGGCATGGTGGAGTCGGTGGCGGTGGAACTGGGGCAAAGCGTCAAGAAGGGCGATCTGCTGGCGGTGATCGCCAGCCAGCAGGTCTCCGAGTTGCGCAGCGAGCTGGCCGCCGCGCAGCGTCGCCTGGCGCTGGCGAGCACGACCTTCGAGCGCGAGCGCGAGCTGTGGCGCGAGAAGATTTCCGCCGAGCAGGATTACCTGCAGGCACGGCAGAGCCTGGAGGAGGCGCAGATCGCGCTGGCCAATGCGCGGCAGAAGACCAACGCCTTGAGTGGCGTGTCGGCCAGCGCTGGCGGCAATCGCTACGAGCTGCGCGCGCCCTTCGATGGCGTGGTGGTGGAGAAGCATCTGGTGCCGGGGGAGATGGTCAGCGAAGCGAGCGCTGCCTTCACCCTGTCGGACCTGTCGCGGGTCTGGGCCAGTTTCAGCGTCGCCCCGCAGGACCTGGCGCGGGTGCAGGTCGGCAAGGCCGCGCGGGTCGAGGCGCCGGACCTCGGCATGCAGGTGGAGGGCCGCGTGGCCTATGTCGGCAGCCTGCTGGGCGAACAGACCCGCAGCGCCGTGGCCCGCGTCACCCTGGCCAATCCCGATGGTGCGTGGCGGCCTGGTTTGTTCGTCAATGTGCGGGTGCGCAGTGCGGCGCGTGAGGTGCCGGTCGCGGTCCCGGAACAGGCGGTGCAGGAAGTCGAGGGCAAGCCCAGCGTGTTCGTGCGCAATGCCGAGGGCTTCGCCCCGCGGCCGGTGAGCCTGGGCGTGCGCAGCGCCGGCCAGGTGGAAGTGCTGGCCGGGCTTGACGCCGGTGATCAGGTGGCGGGCGAGGGCAGCTTCATTCTCAAGTCGGAGCTGGGCAAGAGCTCGGCGTCCCACGCACACTGACGGGGCGCCAGCATGTTCGAACGCATCATTCGTTTCGCCATCGAGCAGCGCTACCTGGTGCTGCTCGCCGTCCTCGGCATGGCCGGCCTGGGCATCGCCAGCTACCAGAAACTGCCCATCGACGCGGTGCCCGATATCACCAACGTGCAGGTGCAGGTCAACACCTCGGCGCCGGGCTTCACGCCGCTGGAGACCGAGCAGCGCATCACCTACCCGGTGGAAACCGCCATGGCGGGGTTGCCGGGATTGCAGCAGACGCGCTCGATCTCGCGCTCCGGGCTGTCGCAGGTGACGGTGATCTTCAAGGACGGCACTGACCTGTTCTTCGCCCGCCAACTGGTCAACGAACGCCTGCAGCAGGCGCGCGAGCAGTTGCCCGAAGGCGTGGAGTCGGCGATGGGGCCAATCTCCACCGGTCTGGGGGAAATCTTCCTCTGGACCATCGAGGCCGAGGAGAGCGCGCGCAAGGAGGATGGCACGCCCTATACGCCGACCGACCTGCGGGTGATCCAGGACTGGGTGGTCAAGCCGCAGCTTCGCAACGTTCCCGGCGTGGCCGAGGTGAATACCATCGGCGGCTTCGCCAAGCAGTTCCAGATCGCCCCGGATACGCGTCGCCTGGCGGCCTATCGCCTGACGCTGGCCGACGTGATCACCGCGCTGGAGCGCAACAACGCCAACGTCGGCGCGGGCTACATCGAGCGCAACGGCGAGCAGTTGCTGGTGCGCGCACCGGGACAGGTGAAGGGCCAGCAGGACATCGCCAGCATCGTCGTCGCCAATGTCGACGGCACGCCGATCCGTCTGCGCGATGTCGCCGAAGTGGGCCTGGGCCGTGAGCTGCGCACCGGCGCGGCCACCGAGGATGGTCGCGAGGTGGTGCTTGGCACGGTGTTCATGCTGATCGGCGAGAACAGCCGCACGGTCGCCAAGGCCGCGGCGGAGAAACTTGCCGAGATCAACCGCACGCTGCCGGCCGGGGTGAAGGCAGTGACCGTCTATGACCGCACGCAACTGGTGGACAAGGCCATCGCCACGGTGAAGCGCAATCTCACCGAAGGCGCGATCCTGGTGGTTGCGGTGCTCTTCCTGTTCCTGGGCAACATCCGCGCGGCGCTGATCACCGCCATGGTGATTCCGCTGGCGATGCTGTTCACCTTCACCGGCATGTTCAGCAATCGCATCAGCGCCAACCTGATGAGCCTGGGCGCGCTGGACTTCGGCATCATCGTCGACGGCGCCGTGGTGATCGTCGAGAACGCCATCCGCCGCCTGGCTCACGCGCAGCAGCACCATGGCCGCCTGTTGACTCGCAGTGAGCGGCTGCACGAGGTCTTTGCCGCGTCCAGAGAAGCGCGCCGCGCGCTGATCTACGGGCAGTTGATCATCATGGTGGTGTACCTGCCGATCTTCGCCCTCACCGGCGTCGAGGGGAAAATGTTCCACCCCATGGCCTTCACCGTGGTGCTGGCGCTGCTGGGCGCGATGATCCTCTCGGTGACCTTCGTGCCGGCCGCCATCGCGCTGTTCATCACCGGCAAGGTGAAGGAAGAGGAAAACCTGCTGATGCGCGGTGCGCGGCGCGCCTACGAGCCGGTGCTGGACTGGGTGATGGCGCGGCGCGCGCTGGTGTTCGCCTGCGCCGCCGTGCTGGTTCTGCTCTCCGGCGTGCTGGCCAGCCGCATGGGCAGCGAGTTCGTGCCCAGCCTGGGCGAGGGCGACTTCGCCTTGCAATCGCTGCGCACGCCGGGCACCAGCCTGTCGCAATCGGTGGCCATGCAGGAGGCCTTGGAGCGCCAGGTGCTGGACAAGGTGCCGGAGGTGCAGCGCATGTTCAGCCGCACCGGCACGGCGGAGATCGCCTCCGACCCGATGCCGCCGAACATCTCCGACGCCTACGTGATGCTGAAGCCCAAGGACCAGTGGCCCGACCCGACGAAGAGCCGCGCGGAGCTGGAAGCGGAAATCCAGGCCGCCGCCAACGGCGTGCCGGGCAGCGCCTACGAGCTGTCGCAGCCGATCCAGTTGCGCTTCAACGAGCTGATTTCCGGGGTGCGCAGCGACGTGGCGGTGAAGGTTTTCGGCGACGACATGGGCGTGCTCAACCAGACCGCCGAACAGATCGCCGGCGTGCTGCGCCAGGTGCAGGGTTCGTCCGAGGTGAAGGTCGAGCAGACCAGCGGGCTGCCGGTGCTCACGGTGAACATCGACCGCCAGCGCGCGGCACGCTACGGGCTGAATGTCGGCGATATCCAGGACACGGTGGCGGTGGCCATCGGCGGTCGCGAGGCTGGCACGCTGTTCGAAGGCGACCGCCGTTTCGACCTGATCGTGCGCCTGCCGGAAAGCCTGCGCAGCGATATCGATGCGCTCTCGCGCATGCTGATCCCGGTGCCGGCCCCGGCCAATGCCACGGACGCGCGCATCGGCTTCATCACCCTGGGCGAAGTGGCGCGCCTGGAGCTGGTGCAGGGCCCGAACCAGGTCAGCCGCGAGAACGGCAAGCGCCTGGTGGTGGTGAGCGCCAACGTGCGCGGCCGGGACATCGGCTCTTTCGTTGCCGAAGCGAGCGATCAGATCGGCCAGCAGGTGAAGCTGCAGGCCGGCTACTGGACGACCTGGGGCGGGCAGTTCGAGCAGTTGCAGTCGGCCGCCCAGCGCCTGCAGGTGGTGGTGCCGGTGGCGCTGCTGCTGGTCTTCACCCTGCTGCTGATGATGTTCAACAACCTGCGCGACGGCCTGGTGGTGTTCACCGGGATTCCCTTCGCGCTGACCGGTGGCGTGGTGGCGCTGTGGTTGCGGGACATTCCGCTGTCGATCTCCGCCGGCGTCGGCTTCATCGCGCTGTCCGGTGTCGCGGTGCTCAACGGTCTGGTGATGATCTCCTTCATCCGCAGTCTGCGGGAGGAGGGGCGCAGCCTCGACACGGCGATCCGCGAGGGCGCACTGACGCGGCTGCGCCCGGTGCTGATGACGGCGCTGGTGGCGTCGCTCGGTTTCGTGCCGATGGCCCTGGCCACCGGTACTGGCGCCGAGGTGCAACGCCCGCTGGCCACGGTGGTGATCGGCGGCATCCTGTCGTCGACGACGCTGACGTTGCTGGTGCTGCCCGCGCTGTATCGCTGGATGCATCGCCGGGCGGAGGATGCGCAGGACGCTGACGCCGTGGCGCGCTGACGCCCGATGGAAGGGAAGGGTGGGCCGCCAGGCCTACCCTGTTGCGCTGATGAGCGCGACTGTCCGCCTGGTCAGGAAAAAAGCGCCTGGTTCGAAAAAGCCTGCTCAAAGTCAAGGGATCGGCTCGCCATTGGCGATAGCTTTCCTGCCCTCACGGAAGCCACTGCCCCGACGGGGCCAGCGGCACCGATCACGTTACCGATGCAGGCGCACGCCGCCACTCCCGGCCTTTCCGGCCAGGCTGGCGCGTCGGGCGGTGACCACTACACTTGCACCGGCTCCATGAAGTAACCCCCGGGCCCCTACTAGCCTGCCCCCGCGTGGACTTGATATCCGTCGCCCGGATAAACGGTGGCAATTTCTGACCGTGGAATTGCCACGCAACCCGCGAAGTCCCAGCAACCAAGGGGAGCACGATCATGAGTGGCTATAACGCAGTTTTGGCAAGAAATACCGATGATGCGCCGAAGAACCTCGGCCCCTATTCACAGACCGTGGCGTTCTCGCACTACAACCATCTATCGGCGCAACTGCCGGTGGATCCGTCGACTGGAAAACTGGTGGCAGGCGGCGCCAAGGAGCAGGCCGAGCAGTGCTTCAGGAACATCAAAGCGGTGGTCCAGAGCATCGACCATGTCATGGACGATGTCGTCCGGGTTTCCATTTTCCTCAAGGACATCGCCGATGCCGATGCGGTGCGCCGTGTGTATGCCGCGTACTTCCCCAGCTATCTGCCCGTCCTGACTACCGTCGCCGTGGCCGCGCTGCCGCTGGGCGCCCTGGTGCAGGTCGAAGCGCTGGTGTCCAACGGTGAGGGCACGATTCCCGGCGCGCCGCAGGCGGGTGACCTGATCAAGGTCGCCAAGAATACCGAACGCGCACCCGTCAGCCCGCTGTCCAGCCAGAGCGTGGCGTTCTCGCACTACAACAACCTGTCGGCCCAACTGCCCATCGACCCGGCCACCGGCAAGCTGGTTGCCGGCGGTGTGAAGGAACAGGCTGCGCAGTGCCTGAAGAACATCAAGGCGATCCTGGAGAGCATCGACGTTCCGTTCGACGACATCGTCAAGATCACTCTCTTCGTCAGGAAGCTTGCGGACGTCGCGGCGGTAAACGAGGTCTACACGACCTTCTTCCCCGATTCGGCCATCGCCAGGACCGTGGCCTATGTTCCCGCACGCACCACGGTCGAAGTGTCGGCGCTGCCCCTGGATGCGCTGGTGCAGATCGAGGCGGTCGTATCCCATGGTGACGGCACGCCGCCGCAATTGGTCGAGGACCGTCACGGCATCGTCATCAAGGCCAATAACACCAGCGCCGCGCCGAGGAATCCGCTGTCGACGCAAACCGTGGCGTTCTCTCACTACAATCATCTCTCCGCTCAGTTGCCCCTGGACCCGACGACGGGGAAAGTGGTGGGCGGTGGCGTAAAAGAGCAGGCCGGGCAGTGCCTGGAAAACATCAAGGCCATCGTGGAAAGCATCGATCACGCGCTGGCTGACGTGGTGAAGGTGAACATCTACCTGAAGAACATCGACGATGTCGGCGCGGTCGACGAGATCTACGCGACGTTCTTCCCCGGTGGCGCTCCGGCACGCAGGACGGTCGGTGTCTCCGCGTTGCCGGAAGGCGCGCTGGTGCAGATCGAAGCGGTCGTCGCCAATGCGGAAGGGACGCCGCCCTCGAAATAGGGAGCGTCTGTCACGCTGCGCATTGGCGGTGTCGATTTCGACGGTGCGCAGTGTGGCCCGAGCCAATGAAAAAGGAAGCCGGTGGTAGTGCGGCTTCCTTTTTTCATGCCCTTCGAACCAGGGCGCGGGGCGTGTTCGGCACGCAAACGCAGGCAGTGGCCGGCCTTCAGTGAATCGTAGGGAAACGCTCTTTCACCAGGGCTTGCGCCTGATAGGCCATCTGGTCGAGCAGGCGGTCGCGTTTCTTCTCGGCCTCGCTCATGGCCTTCCTGCCGTTCTGTTTCACCAGGTAGGCGTGAATCTGCCGCACTTCCTTGGACTGGTAGATCGGGGACAGGTCCTGCACCGCCACCATGCCGTCCGAGCGGTGGTCACGGGTGTTCAGCAGCACGTGCGGGCCCTGCGCTGCCAGTAGCTGGAACCCCATCGCTTCGAAGATCGGCGCCTTGCTCGCCGCGCAGGCCAGCTCGACGTGAGGCCGATGCGCGATCACCTGCCGCAACAAGGCGCGGGCGATTCCGCGACGGCGATGGCTGGCCTGGACGGCCAGGTAGGCCAGCGTGCAGGCCTCGGCATCGTCCTGGCTCCGCAGGTAGAGGGCGAAACCCAGCACCTGGGAGGGATCTTCATCATCGAGGGCGAGGATCAATCGCGCGGTGCTGTCCAGCTCGCTGCTCATGGCCTGCAGGTACAGGTGCACCTCGTAGCCGATCACATACTGGTACAGCTGGAAGAGCGGATTGCTGGGCGTCAGCGGCACCGGGCTGACGTCGCTGAAGTAGTCCACCACCATCTGCAGAACCTGACTCTTCAGGGATTCGGGTGGCGATGTGTCCAGGTTTACAAGGGTGAACATCTGAAGCTGGCTCCGGGCGTGCCCGATTGAGGAAATCGGCGCTGGGGCGGCATTGTAACGCTCGCGGGCATCGAAGGTTCTCGCCGCGTCTCCTTGGACGTGCCGGGCCGGCGCGACGGAGCTTTTGCGGGGCAGGGGAATGAAGTGTTCGTCGTTGTTCGCTATCGCCCGAAACAGACGGCCTGCGCGTCGCCAGAGCCGCTCCCGCACTCGGCCGGATGCGGCCGCAGCGGTTGACCATCGATCCCATCGACACTAGATTCCTACGCTTCCTACACCACGGTGCGCTGCACCGTGGCGAAAACAACGGCAAAGGAATGTCCCGTTATGTTCAAGTCCCTCAGGCCCTGGCTGCCTGCCGTGCTGCTTTGCAGCCCTCTTGCCGCGCACGCGGATTCCGTTCCCTACGGCGACTTCTGGTTGATTCACCAGCAGGGCAGCCTCTACAAGAACGAAGTCTTCATCATCGATGGCGACCCCGCCAACATCTACGACCGCAAGAACGGCGTGCGCTCGCTGGGCGTCTATCGGCTCTACGAGGAAGGCGCCAAGCCGACTTTCACCGCCTATGACGTCGAGGTCGATTGCGCGAAGAACCGCGTGCGCCTCAACGGCGCGCAGAACTACGACAAGTTCTACAACGACATCCGCCCGATGAAGGTCTCCAAGGAGTGGCAGAAGAAGCCCGAGGCCTGGATCGCGCAGAGCCGCGACTTCCTCTGCAAGCCGGACGCGCACGTGGAGCAGAAGATGTATCCGCTGGGCAAGATGCCTGCCTCGCAGATGGTCTCGGCCGCACCCGGCCTGTTCCAGCTGAGAAACCGCGACCATGCCAAGGCGATGATCCTGCAGATGGTCGACAAGGGCTTCGAGCAGATGCCCGCCAAGAACGTACCCGCCAAGGAGGGCGTGCAATGAAAGGACTACTCGCACTCGGGATGATCGCCATCCTGCTCGGCGGCTGTTCCGCCATTCCCACCCTGCCCGAGGCGCAGGCGCGCAGCTACTGGAAGGGTCGCCCGGCGGGCGATGCGATCGACCACTTCGGCGCACCCAGCGATATCGGCCTGGCGCCGGAGAACGACTGGGTCGTGCTGATCTATCGCCGCGACACGTCGTACGTCTCGCGCGAAGCACTCGGCACCTACACCGGTCCGCAGAACGGCCAGCTCGTGCATACCGAGTACTGGGGCGACGTGGTCCATTCGGCCAGCTGTGAAATCCGTGTCGCGATCAACCGCGCCAGGCAAGTGGACTACCTGCTGACCCGCGGCAACTGCGGCGGCATAGCGCTGAGGCCGGAAGCCTGATTGCGCTCGCCGTCGCCATGAGGCACGGCACTCCTCAATGAGTTGACCTTCAACGCCAAGCCGTGACTCTTCGCAGGTCGGCATCCAGGATGCCGGCCGGCGAAGCGTCGAGTCGTGGCGAGTCCGGCCTGTCAGCGGCCGGCAACCTCTGTTCCAGGCCGATCAGCCACCACGTGGCGGGCATCCCGACGAACCGCCTGCGGAGGAACGCCGAAGCCACGGATGAATGCTTCGCGCATGTGGCGGCGATCGCGGAAGCCGGTTTCCCTGGCGACGACATCGAGGGAATGACGGCTCTGCTCGATCATCAATCGCGCGGCTTCCAGGCGCAGGCCTTCGATAGCCTTGGCCGGCGATTGCCCGGTTTCGGCGGTGAACACGCGGGTGAACTGGCGCGGGCTCAGGTGGGCAATGCTGGCCAGCTCCTCGACGCCCAGCGGACGACTCAGGTGCTGGCGCGCGTAGTTCAGCGCGCTCTGGATGCGGTCGGATTTGGGGGCCAGGTCGAGCATTTCCGAGTGCTGGGACTGGCCGCCGGAGCGGTGCTGGTGCATCACCAGCTTGTGCGCCACCGAGCGGGCTACGTCCGCGCCCAAGTCCTTTTCCACCATGCCGACGGCGAGGTCGAGCCCGGCGGTCATGCCCGCCGAGGTCCAGAAAGGACCGTCAACGATGTAGATGCGGTCGTCCTCGACGGTGATCTCCGGATGGCGCTTCTGCAGGGCCTGGGCATAGGCCCAGTGGGTTGTCGCGCGGCGTCCGGCCAGCAGGCCCGCTTCGGCGAGGATGAAGCCACCGGTACAGACGCCGACGGTACGCCGCGCCTGTCTGCCGGCCAGGCGCACGAACTCCAGCACGGCCGAGGGAGTCTCGCTCGCCACGGGATCGTTGACGCCAACCACTATCCAGGTATCGGCCAGCCCTGGGGCCTGCAGTGGGCGGGTTTCCAGGGCGAGCCCCAGCGACGAGCGCACCAGGCCACCCGCCGGCGAGAAGTTTTCGATGCTGTAAAAGGGCTCGCCGGCGACCAGGTTGGCGAACTCGAAGACAGCCTGGTTCGCCAGGGAAAGTACCTGGAAACCGTCGGTGAGCAGGTAGCCGATGCGGTGCATGATGGTCTCTCGTATGTCCTGAATTACTACCATATACGTCATTTGAGATATGGCCAAGCCGCCGCATCCTGTTCTCCAGTTCCCCCACAACCCTGGAGACTCGACATGACTCAATCCCATCCCGGCACCGCTCTGATCACCGGTGCTTCGTCAGGTATCGGTGCCATCTATGCCGAGCGCCTGGCGCGTCGCGGCCATGACCTGATCCTCGTCGCCCGCAATCGTGAACGCCTGAATGCGCTGGCCAAACGTGTGAGCGACGACACCGGCCGCTCCATCGAAGTTGTCGTCGCCGACCTGGGCGAGCGCGCCGACCTGGCGCGCGTGGAGGATCTGCTGCGGACGGACGCCAGTATTTCCGTGCTGGTGAACAACGCTGGCGTCGGAGCGACCCGCCCGCTACTGGAGTCGAACATCGACCAGTTGGAGGAACTGCTGACGCTCAACGTGAACGCGCTGACGCGGCTGACCTACGCGGCCGTTCCGGGCTTCGTTGCCCGTGGCGGCGGCACGCTGATCAACATCGCATCGATCGTCGCCATCGCCCCGGAGGTGCTCAACGGTGTGTACGGCGGCTCCAAGGCATTCGTGCTGGCCTTCAGCCAATCGTTGCGCCATGAGCTTGCGGAACAGAACGTCAGAGTCCAGGTGGTGCTGCCCGGCGCGACGGCCACCGACTTCTGGGGCGTGGCCGGTACCCCGCTGGAGCATCTGCCGGAGGCTATCGTGATGAAGGCCGAGGACATGGTGGACGCGGCGTTGTCCGGGCTCGACCAGGGCGAGTTCGTGACCATTCCGGCGCTTCCGGAGATTGCCGACCTGAACGACTATGAGGCGGCGCGTCAGAAGCTGATGCCCAATCTGTCACGGAGTGCGCCTGCCACACGCTATCGCGGCTGATGTCGCGGTGGCGGGGGCGGAGCGCGCAGTCAAGGCTCCAGCACGATGCCGCCCCCAGGCGCGGCATCACCTGCGCCCGTCGCCGCGCGCTCGAGCAGGTAACGTGCGGGCGGCTTGCCCATGGTCTTGCGAAACATGGTGACGAAACCGCTGGCGCTTTCGTAACCCAATTCCAGTGCAACCGTCTGTACGCTCTCTCCCCTGGCCAGGCGGCGCAGCGAAAGAATGATATGCAGCTGCCGCCGCCATCTGCCGAAACTCATGCCAACTTCCTGCATCAGCAAGCGACTCATGCTGCGTTCGCTCATGCCGATGCATTTGGCCCATTGCGCCATCGACGCCTTGCTCGCCGGATCGTCGAGCAGCATCTTCGCCAACTGCCGCAGGCGTTGGTTCTGCGGCATCGGCAAATGCAGATGCTCGATGCTCGCTTCCCGCAGCTCGTCCAGCAGCACGGCGATCAACCGCGCCTTCGGGCCGCTCTCGGCGTACAGCTGCTCGAATCCCGTCGCCTTGAGCAGCAGCTCGCGCAGCAGCGGCGAGACCGAGAGAGTGCAGCACTGGGTGGGCAGGCCTTCGATGGCGTCCGGTTCCACGAACAGGCAATAGCACTCGGTTTCTCCCGAGCCGCGAGTGGAATGAGGCATGTTGCCGGGAATCCAGATGGCGCACTGCGGCGGGACGACCCACACGCCGCTGTCTACCTCGCAGTTGAGAATCCCGCGCACCGAATAGATCAGTTGCCCTTTGCGATGCTGGTGGAGCGCATGCTCCCAGTCCTTGGCGACCTGCGATGCATTCAGCGCCGTGACCTGGCGCGCGATGCTATCGACATCCCATGCGAGCAATCGGCCGTCAGCGGTAATGGTGTCCATGGACGCTCCTTGGAAGCGGATCGAAGCACTTGGCTGAAATGAGAAATATTGTGGCTAGATTGTGCAATGACGCAAATCGGCTGCACTGGGTATCTTGCAGATGACTTGACGGCGCCGGTGTGTTCCCGGTGCCGGCCACCATTCAATGCAGGAGACGATTCGCATGGTTATCGATTCCACACTCTTTCCACTGGTCTGGATGAAGGTCGGCACATCCGGCATTCACACCGAGGATGAGGGGTTCAAGGCCTTCGAAGCCTTGCTCGCGCGCGCGGAGCCTTTCGTACTGCTGGAGGAGGAGCGCGCGCAGCAGGAAGAGCACGAGCACTCCCATGAGGAGAGAAAGCAGCTGTCCCTCTGGATGAAGCGCCACAAGGTCGCCTTGCGGTTGTTCGTCAAAGCGCAGATCTACATCGAGCCAGACCTCGCCAGGCAGAGGGAGGCCGAACTGTTCGCGGGCAAGTTCGAATCGTTCTGGGGCTACCCGTTGCGGGTCGTCGCTTCCCGAACGGAGGGTTGGACGCTGGCGCGCAAGCTGCTTGCCCAGTGAGCATCAGGAGATGACGTCCATGAGCCTCGTTGCAGTCAGTACCGTCGAGATTGACCCGGCCATGAGTTCCGTGGCGGGACTTCGAACGGGTCTGGAAGAGTTGCGTGCGGACCTCAGTCGCCTCTCAGGCTGCACGGCTTATCGCCTGTCTTGTGGAAGCGAGCCGGGCGACACCTGGCTCCTCACCGGGTACTGGGATTCAACCGAGCGCATGACCGCCCACTTCAACCTGCCTTGCCTGGCCAGGTTGTTCGAGCTGGCGGCAATGGGGCTGATCGTCGGGTTGCGGTTTGGGACATTCCTGGTGGCATCGACGGGGGATTGAGTGCTTGCTGTCGACCCGAAGCGGACTCCCGATCAACCGGCGCTGCGATGAATGAGCCAAGCGATGAACGCTACGAATGGAGAGAACAGAATCAAGCCACCGACAACGACAGCCCAACCCCAGGCAAATCCACTTTCGCCTTTGAACCGTCCACCGCTCAGAAAGCTCAGCAGGCGGACACCGATGCGGTGCGCCAGATAGTTGATTACGACGCCTTCGATGAAGTCCATCGACTCTCCAGGTCAGTAGTCGTCTAACAGGGTAGGAACGAAAACCCAAGAAGCATAGCCTCCAGACAATTCGCGGTGGCAGGCAGCCTCTAGCCAGAAAGCACCTGCCTTTTCTGAAACGTCCGAACTTGTAGGATTGATAGGCGCTTTATACGCTTGAGTCCCTTTGACGAGGCTGCCTGAAGATGATGGAAAGCAATCTGTCGTTGCAGATCGAACGCGCCGCCTATGAGGAGTTTATTCGGCTGTGGGCCGAAGGGAGCTTCGAGCACCAGCGATTTGGCCAGGCATTTTATAACCACTTCCACCTGCACAAACTCGCCGACCAAGCTTCATTGCGAGGTATCTACGAGGCCGACGGTGAAAAAGCCTCGCGCTTGATCTTGAGGCTTTTCCATCTCCACTGAGCGGCAGATATCGACCCATAGTGGCCCCACGCACTGACAACAGTCAGCGCGTCAGCTTTGGCTTTCGCCACCAGGAAATGAAGCGCAAGACATCACTTTTCAGAAGTAGGGCCAGTGCTAACAGGCAGGCCGATGTCAGCGACATCCCCTCAAGGAGAATGGCTGGATTGCTTTCCTGGTGACTATGCATTCGACCGAGTTGGTTGACGACGGTGGATGCAAACAACTGAGCGGGGAAACACAGCAAGATCGCACAAACACGCCGCACCGAGACATGCAGCCGGTTCAAACGAGCTGGGACAACGGCCGGAAGCCAGGCAGGAAGGCTGAACGCGACGCCTATCGCCAGCCAGGCAGCAATGGCGATCCGTGAGGATTGTGGCTCTACAGCAAAAGTGAACGTTACGCCGAGGAGTGCGAATGAGCCTCCAATGACGCACGCGAGAAGCAGCAAGGTGATTCGGACTAAGTTGGACATCTCTTTACCGACAAGCGAGAAGCGGTGACCAGTTGGCGAGTGAAGCACAAGCCCTATACATGTGCTGTGTTCAACGTCCGTATATGGACTCCCCCTCATTGCAAGCTCCCGTCACTTTGGCGCCCGTGCCGACTGCACACGTATATCCGGCCTCTGATTTCGGCATCATCTTCTGATGCTGGGCCATGATGGGCTATTCGCGCGCGGGCTCCCAATCGCTTCTACGTGCTCTGCGCACATGGACATTTGAGGGGTTTGCTCGCGCCGGTTCGACCGGTTTGCCATCGTTCAGGTTGCTTCGCAATCGTGGGTGACGGTCACTCTCTCGTAGCGTTTTGACTGATAGTGAGTCAGGCCGCAGCCCGTTCCGGCTGGTAGGCAGTGCCATTGCGCAGCATCGCCCAGGCCATGCGCGCGGTCTTGTTGGCCAGCGCGATGGCGGCCACGTTGGTGTGCGATCGTTCAGCCAAGCGGACGGCCCATTGGCTCAGCCGGTCATCCTTGGATGGAGCTGTGCGCAGCACGGATCGAGCGCCATGAATCATCAGTGTTCGCAGGTAGGCATCGCCGCGTTTGCTGATGCCCAGCAGTCGATCTTTGCCACCGGAGCTGTGCTGCCTCGGCGTCAATCCCAGCGAGGCAGCAAACTGTCGACCATTGGCAAACTGACGGGCGTCACCGATGGCCGCGACGAGGGCGGTGGCGATCATCGGGCCGACGCCGCGCAGTTGCTGCAAGCTCTGAGCGCTCGGCTCATTGGCCGCAATCCCGGATATCTCGCAATCCAGCTCCTTGACCCGTTCATCCAGCATGCGCAAGTCGCGCCATAACCCATCCAGCAAATGCCGAAAGCGCAGCGTTAAACCGTTGTCTGCATCCTCCAGCCAGCAGGGAATGGCGCGTCGCAGTGCACACAGTTCTTTCGGTGCAATCAGGCCGTACTCTGCGACCAGGCCACGAACCTGGTTGGCCTTGGCGGTGCGTTGCTCAATCAACCCTGCTCGAATGCGATGTGCCGCCTGAATGTCCTGCTGTTCAACCGTCTTGATCGCCACGAAGCGCATGCTGGGCCGGCTCATTGCCTCACAGATTGCTTCCGCGTCATTGGCGTCGTTCTTGTTGCTCTTCACGTAGGGCTTCACGAACTGGGGCGCGATCAACTTGACCCGAAATCCACGCGCCTCAAGTTGCCGAGCCCAATGATGGGCTCCACCGCAACTCTCCAAGCCAATCTCACAATCGGGCTCGGCCTTCTCCAGGATCGCTTGAAGCCAGCGCTCGCGAGATAACCGCTGCCGCCAGACAGGCCTCTCCTGGCAGTCGACGCCGTGGATCTGGAACACGCTCTTGGCCAGGTCGACCCCAATGCGCATAAGCTTCATGTCTGGACTCCTTCTCATCAGTGACTGCGGTTCGCACCTTCAGTCTGGCACTCGAAGTGCCGAGGTGAGGGGGAGTCCATCCCATTGCTTCTGGCCGTTTACTGCCCCTGACGAGAGGCCGCTGCTTTTCCATGATGGACTGGGCCGTAGGTCAATGATGCAAAGGGCGTAACCGGGGGTTACAACCTGTTTCCTGGGAGATGAGAGAAACGTCACGGAGTCAGCAGTCGTTACTGGTATCACCTAGGGTGCATGGGTATCTGTAGCAATGCCGGGCCCGATCAATTCGGGCTTCTGAGATGACAGCAGAATCAGAGAAAACAAGGATGACAGGCCTATGAGATGGATCCTTCCTGCTCTTGCACCAATCATCGTTACTCAGCTCTACATACCTCACTCACGCGCGGATGAGCTGTCAGCTATCCGAGTTGCCGCAGAGAAAGGGGAGTGTGTCGTCGTTCATGAAGGGCAGGCGGAACCAGCTATTGCGCTGACCGCATCGTCCTATGACCTCCCTGGCTCGGACAAAAGGGAAGTATTGAAGTTGATAGATAAGTTTCGTGCTCATGGTTGCTCCATTGCACCGCCCGATAGCGAGGGAGCTTCTCCTATCAATGTCGCAGTGCTTACCGCTGAACCAGAATTGCTGCATTACCTGCTGGAAGCTGGCGGCGACCCTTCGGCCCGAATTACAGGCTCGCGTTCTTGGGCGAACGGAAAAAACAGCATTGAGTTCGCACAGCTTTTGTACAAAGTCGAACCCACTGAAAAGCGAAAGAAAGTGATCGACCTCCTGACCTCGAATTGAGTCAATCGGTACTAGAGTTGCTCATACAGCTGGTCTTTCACTGAAGGGGATTCTGAAGGACTGAGGGTCCGTTTCTGGCCGATTGTTGCCCCTCGCGAGAGGCAACTAGCGCCTCCTCGCGGACACTGCGAAATCTCGAACATCACGCCAGACCCTCCAGAAAGCCGGCGGTGGGCGCCGACGGCGATTCAGCTAGAAAAGCTTCAGGAAGTTCAGATTGAAACGCGGGGCCTTGCCGTTGTCATCGCCATGCTCCTTGGCCGACACGGAGCGGGTCAGCGGGAACGCGACTTCAGGAGAGATGCAGGTGTCCTTGAAGACATTAAGGTGCGCGCCGATGCCGGTGGATGAGCGATCGGGTGTAGTGCGCCCCTGATATTTCCGGATCAGACGCGCCGGCCGGTGTTCGCCATCGCGTCAGGCGTTCGACGCCGCATCAGCGAATTCTCAGTACCCGATCCAGCGACCAGGCACCGGCGCCGCGGCCGATCAGCAACAAGAGCAGGCCGGCCCAGGACAGGTGCGTTGGCCAGGCGTCGGGGTAGACGAATACTTCGATCACCGTGGTCATGCCCAGCAGCGCCAGCGCCGAGAGGCGGGTGAACAGGCCGAGCACCAGCATGATCGGGAAGAAGTGTTCAGCATAGGTCGCCAGGTGCGCCGCGATGTGCGGTGGTACCAGCGGCAGCATGTACTCGGTCTGGAACAGCTCGTAGGTGCTCGGGGTGATGGTCAGGAGGCCCTCGACCTTGGTGCGACCGGATAGGAAGAAGATCGCCGCGATGCCCAGGCGTGCCACCAGGCACAGGAAAGAGTCGCCAAGCAGTCGCTGAAGGAAGTCGCCGACGCGATTCCAGCGATGGCGTAAACCCGTGGTGGGAACGGTGCTGTGGGTGATGTCCATGGTGGTCTCCTCACGCGAGGTTTATGGGGCGGAAAGCGGCGGCGCCGAGCAGGCGACCGAGCAACAGGGTGAAGTCGAGGTCTGGTTGTGCCTCCAGCGCCAGGGCCGACGCCCGATCAAGGTCGAACCCGGCGGAGCAGGCATCGAGGAAGGCGCAGCCGCCAACGTCCAGGGGCTGCCAGGCGACACCCACTGCATGGCCGACCAGCAGTGCGCCTTCGCCTTGCCAGGACAGTTCATCCGGTATCGGCAAGGCTTCGCGGTTGTAGCGCCAGATGCTGTAGATCGGTTGTCCGGCGAACCAGCGCCAACGCACGCCGGCGCGCGGCTCCAGGTGGCAGGCGGCAAGGTCGGAGGCGGTCATGCCGGACAGGCTGGCCAGGTCCAGCGTCGCGTCCTGGGGTGCGGCGAAGGCCTCTGTCCACAAGCGGTCCAGGCGTGCTACGGCGCCGAGGTAGGGCAGCCCGCGCGCAGGTTCGAACGCGTCGAGGAAGTCGGCGAAGGCCTCACCGTAGAACACCAGGCGCGCATCGCTCGGCGGTGTCTCGCGGGCATGGATGGACGCCGCTGCACGAAGCCAGTCGGTACCGACCAGGCGCTCGACGCTGGGGAAGTTGGCGCACAGCGCGTCGACGCAGCCCTTGAGCACCGTGTTGCGGTAGACGCTAAAGCCGGCTTGGCCAATGACGGACTGCAACGCTGTCGCCGGGCGCTGGTAGAGCGCTTCGACAAAAGCGTCCTGGAAGTCTCCGAGCGAGGTGATCATCGTCTCACCTCCGCGAGGTTGAGGATCGCTTGCGCGCGTTCACGCTCCGCCAGGAGTTCATCGAAGGCGGGGAGGTGGTCATCGCGCTCGATCAGGGTCGGGCGTGGCCCCGTGCGGCGGATCAGGTGCTGGTAGAGGGCCCAGACCGGTTCCGCGATGGGCGCGTCGTGGGAGTCGATCAGCAGCTCGCCGCCTTCGTCGTGGCTGTGCCCGGCGAGGTGTACCTCGAGGATGGCCGCGGCGGGGAAGCGGTCGAGATAGCGCTCGGCATCAAGGCCGAGGTTGTGCGCGCTGACGTGCACGTTGTTGATGTCGAGCAACAGGCCACACCCGGTGCGCAGGGCGAGTTCGGTGAGGAATTCGATTTCGTCCCAGTCGTGGCCCTCGAGGCGCACATAGTGGCTGGGGTTCTCGATGGCGATGCGCCGTCCCAGCGCTTCCTGGGTACGCTGGATGTTTTCGGCGATACGGGCCAGCGCCGCATGGCTGCGCGGGAAGGGCAGCAGGTCCGGCAGATACTGGCCGCGCCAGGCCGACCAGGCCAGATGTTCGGAGATCAGCTCCGGTTGCACGCGCTCGACCAGCGCGCGCAGCCGATGCAGGTGTGCCGTATCCGGCTCGGAGTCGGCCGCGAGGGACAAGGAAACCCCGTGCAGCGACAGCGGATGCCGTTCGGCGATCCGCTCCAGCCAGGTGAGGCGTGGACCGCCGACCATGTAGTTCTCCGGATGGACTTCAAACCAGAGCCCCTGGGCGGTACAGGCGAGAGCGTCGGCATAGTGTTCGGCCTTCAGCCCCAGCCCGGCGCCCGATTGGATCGATGCGTTCATGGTCGGCGGCCTGGGCTCAGGCTTTGCTCGGAGTCAGCGAGCCCATGCCACTGGGCGTCTTGATCGAGGTGCAGGTGCCGGCCGGGACATTCTTCCAGTGCATGCCGTCGTAGTCCTTCTTGGCGCTGCCCGCACAGGTGGTGCCGGCGCCAGCCTTGCAGTCGTTCTTGCCGGCCATGGCTACGCCGTAGCACTTCTCCATGGCCGCGCCGTTGCTGGCCTTGGTGTTCATGTCGTCCGCCAAGGCGCTGCCGGTGATGGCGGCAAGGGCGAGGGCGGCGGTGGCGAGGGTCAGGGTTTTCATGGTGTGGTCTCCGGTTAGGTTGGTGAGCAGCGGAGGACTTTCCGGCGGCTCGATGAGTAGTTCGCCGGGGGGACTGTTCCGGTTACAGCGCCGCGAAAATATTTTGAGAAATTCCCGGCGCGGTCCTAACGTATTGAACGGCGGCCTGTTTTCCTTGCGGGTCGGTGGCGCGCCAGCAGGCTGGGGTGAGCTTGGGAAAATTTCCATCCGCGGTGTAACCAGGACGGCTGATGCAGCGAACTACCAGACAGGAATTGTTGATTGCCCGCGAGGCGCAGCTGCAAGCGTTGCTGTTGCGCGGCATGGACGGCGACGGTACGGCGTACCGCGAGTTCCTCAGCGCACTCGGCATGCATCTGCGCGCCTTCCTACGCCGGCGCCTGAGCCAGCGCCCCAGTGAGGTCGAGGACCTGCTGCAGGAAGTGCTGCTGGCAGTGCACAACGCTCGCCACACCTACCGTGTCGATCAGCCGTTGACTGTGTGGGTGCAGGCCATCGCGCGCTACAAGCTGGCCGATCATTTCCGTGCCTTCGCGCGCAGGGAAGCGCTGCACGATCCGCTGGAGGATGACGATGGGGAGTTGTTCGCAATCGAGGACGACGAGCCCGCGCAAGCCAGGCGCGACCTCGGCAGACTGTTGCAGCAGCTACCGGACAAGCAGCGCCTGCCCATCGTCCATGTGAAGCTGGAAGGCTTGTCGGTAGAGGAAACCGCCAGCCTGACCGGGCTTTCCAGTTCCGCCGTGAAGGTGGGTATCCACCGCGGGCTGAAGGTCCTGGCGAATATGATCCGAGGGTTGAGAAGCGATGAAGACCAATGAACTGATCGACCTGCTGAGCGCCGGCGAGAGCGCTGTGGATCGGCACGCGCTGAGCAGGCGCTTCGCCATCGCCCTGCTGGGCGGCGCCCTGGGGGCGCTGCTGCTGATGGCTGCACTCTTCGGCGTCCGGCCTGACCTGGCGGACGTCGCGCGCACGCCGTTGTTCTGGGCCAAGGTTGCGCTGCCGGGCAGCCTGGCGCCGATTGCCCTGTGGCTGAGCAGCCGCTTGGCACGGCCGGGAGTTAATGGTGGGGTGGCCTGGGTGCTGCTGGGACTGCCCCTGTTGCTGGTCTGGGGCGGTGGTGCCCTGGAGCTGGCCGGGGTGTCCGCCGAAGCGCGTGCCGGACTGATTCTGGGCAAGACCTGGCGCACCTGCCCGCTGAACATCGCGCTGCTCTCGGTGCCGGCGTTCATCGCGGTGTTCTGGGCGTTGCGCGGTCTTGCGCCGACCCGATTGCGCCTTGCCGGCGCCGCCGGGGGGCTGCTCGCGGGTGCCACCGCGACCCTGGCGTACTGCCTGCATTGCCCCGAGATGGGCATTCCCTTCTGGGGAGTCTGGTACCTGCTCGGTATGCTGCTGCCGACCCTCTTGGGCGCGGCACTCGGCCCGCGCCTGTTGCGGTGGTAGAGGGGTCAGGATTTTTCCGGAGCGACTTTGTCGAGAATCTGCCGAGCGAGTGCGTGGTAGAGAGAGACCGGCGCTATCCAACCGGAGATCGCGGCCGCCATCAGGGTGACGGCGAGCATCGGAATAGCGAGATCGGGGCTGTGCGACAACTCCAGGACAATCACTGAGGCCGTCAGCGGGGAGCGCGTCACACCCGCCAGGTAGGCACCCATGCCGAGCAGGGCGCCCGTCTGCGGGTTCGCGTCCGGCAATAGCGAAAGCAGCGGTGCGAATGCGGCGCCGATGCTCAGTGATGGCGAAAACAATCCGCCAGGAATGCCGGCCAGGTAGGACACGACGTTGGCCAGGAACTTCCATAACAGGAAGCTCTCATTGGTCACCGGATGGCCGTCCAGCAGCGCGCGGGTTTCCTCGTAGCCGGTACCGAATACGTGGTTGCCCGACGCAACGCCAAGCAGCGCAAGGATCAATCCGCAGATGGCGGCGAAGCGCACAGGAAAGCGCTCGCGCAACGCGCACATGCGCCCGATCCAGCCATGCTGGGTGGGCAGCACGAGCTTTACGTAAAAACCTCCCAGCACGCCCCCGAGCAGGGCGCAGGCTGGAACTTCGCTCCATCCCCATCCGCCGGGTAGATGGCCACCAATCTCGCCGAAGTAGGAGTAATGGCCCATCAGCCCCAGGGTGACGGCGCCGCCGATCAGTACGGCGGTCAGGACCAGGCCACTGAAGCGTTGCTCGAAGGCGCGGCTGAGCTCCTCGATGGCGAAGACAATCCCGGCCAGGGGCGTGTTGAACGCCGCGGCTATGCCCGCCGCGCCGCCGGCGAGGATCAACCCGGCCAAGGTACGCCTGCCGTGTAGACCCAGGCGCCGGCCGAAGGCGTAGATGACCGCTGCGCCGACATGGACAGTCGGCCCTTCGCGCCCCACTGATCCGCCTACCAGCAGCGCCCCGAGGGTGAAGAGCATGCGCACGATAGCCACCGGGAGGGCCAGCACGCGCTCCCGAAAGCGCCGTGAAGGCGATTCCAGGGCGGCAATCACCTGAGGAATACCGCTGCCCTTGGCCTCCACGAACCAACGTTGGGTCACCCAGGCCAGCAGCGCAAAGCCCGCCGGGGTCACAAGCAGTGGCAGCCAGCTGGCCACACCCAGCATACGCTTGAACTGCGCGTAGGACTGATCCGCCAGCCAGGCGAATGCCAACGCGGCCAGCCCCACCAGGAGCGCGCCAACCCAGAACGCCAGGTGCTGCCGCCAGCGTAGCCAGCGCGAGTGGTGAAAGCGCCGCGCCGATCCAATGGCCGGCGTGGTGTCTGGGGTTTCCTCTGGTGGAAGATTGCCTGGCTGGTCGGACATGGGTGTCGTTTCAGTTGCTGGGAGGAGTGGGGATTATTGGCATCGTTGTGCGTGCCCACCATTGGCCGTTGGGCGCTGCCCGCTCACTGGGCGGTGGGGGAGTCTGGTACTCCATCAGGCCCTCGGATCGAGGCCAAAGACGCGGAGCTCTTGTTGGCACCGGCAGGCTTTCGCGATGCGCGCGGCCCACGCGATGGCCTCCTCGGTGGAAGGCAGTTCGAGCACGGTGAAGCCGCCGTTGAGCGGCGGGGCCCAGGGGTAGCCGCCCTGGGCGACCGCGCCATCGGCCGAGACGAGCACGGGCGGCACCACTTCGTCGATGCCACCGGCAAAGACATACACGCCGGCAGCCTTCGCCTCGTCGATCACGGCATGCGCGTCGCGGCCTACTGCCTCCAACTCGCCGTCGGGCACACGCATCGCTGCGCTGGGGAAGGAAATCAGGTACTTGGCCATGGTGCGCTTTCCTTGGGATCTGATGACGCTCGAGACGTGCGTGGCCTGATGATTATGGTCCAAGTGGCCGGACCTGCTGAGGGATCGCAATCCGGCTGGGCGCAGGCGCGCCAACTGTCTAACCGAATTGTCACCGTCATCAGCGACCTGCTTTGATAACCTCATCCTCTCCAACTTCGATGGCGGCGCATGGCAACTATGCTCAACGAATTTCCCGTTCCCCAAGCCGTGGACAGCCCGGTTACACGCAGCGCGATCTTCCTGGTGGCGACCCTGACGCCAGGCAAGGACTGGAGCCCGGTGCGTTCGCTCTGCGAGGACGTGTCCGCCCTGGTGCGCTCGGTCGGCAAGCGCGTGCCGGCGGGCAACCTGTCCTGCGTGGTGGGATTTGGTTCGGCTGCCTGGGATGCGCTGTTCGGCGCGCCGCGCCCGGCGTCCCTGCATGCATTCCGCGAGATCGGCACGGGTGAACGCGTCGCCGTTTCCACGCCCGGCGACCTGCTCCTGCATATCCGTGCCGACCAGATGGACCTCTGTTTCGAATTGGCGACGCATCTGGTGGCGCACCTGGGCGAGGCTGTCACGGTGGTCGATGAAGTCCAGGGATTCCGCTACTTCGACATGCGCAGCATCATCGGCTTCGTCGACGGTACCGAGAACCCGGAAGGTCGCGAGGTGCCGCATTTCACCCTGATTGGCGACGAGGACGCGGACTTCGCGGGCGGCAGCTACGTCCTGGTGCAAAAGTATCTGCATGACATGGCCGGCTGGAACCAGCTCTCGACCGAAGCCCAGGAACGCATCATCGGCCGCACCAAGCTGGCCGACATCGAACTGGACGATGACGTGAAACCGAGCTGTTCGCACAGCTCGCTGACCACGCTGGAAAAGGACGGCCAGGAGATCAAGATCCTGCGCGACAACATGCCGTTCGGCCGACCCGGCGCAGGGGAGTTCGGCACTTACTTCATCGGCTACGCGCGTTCTCCGGCACCCATCGAGGAGATGCTGGAGAACATGTTCATCGGACGTCCGGCGGGCAATTACGACCGCCTGCTGGACTTCAGCAGGGCGATGACCGGCAGCCTGTTCTTCGTGCCTTCGGCCGAGCTGCTCGAAGCGCTGGCCGACAAGACGCCCTGAAAGAGGCGGGTGTCCGCTGTGGCGACATGCTGTCCATGGTCTGCAGCTGTTTGCGACCCATAGCGGACTTCCGGACCTTTCCGTTCGTTTCGACCAGCCCAATGGAGGCGGTCCGGATGCAGCGATGAGTCGTCGCGTGCTCGCGGACTTCCTCCTATGCTCAATGCATGGTCACGGATGGGGAGCGTGCGGCGGGTGTCGGCGCGATTGGCGCGTTCACGGGTGAATTGACAAGGTTCGGCTGTTTTTGCAAAGTTTCGCGCGCCAGGTTCACAGCCTTTTTTCAGCCGCGGGTCCTCTTCGATGGACTGGGCAAGTCCACCGGTCAATGCGCGACCGGTGGCGGGAACAGGCTTGAATCCAACCGGTGCAGCTCAGCTTCTCCGTGAGCGTGAAACAGGTCTTGCGTGTCGGTAGAGAAAGTCCTCCGTGCCTTCGGGAATCGCACGGAGGCGATAAAAATAGACCCGGCGGTTTCGCCCCTGGAAAGGGAGCGGTAGCCGGACATACATAGGTTGGCCTCGGCACAACTTCTTTCCTCACGGATATCCCGGTGATCGACTCGTTATCTACCCCAGCCACGGCGCATCGCCTGGGCTTTGTCTTGCGCGGTTCCCTGGACTTCGGGGTTTGCGTTCCAGTGGCCTTCGGCGTCGTCCATACGAGCCACGCGGTCTTCGTCGAGGATGATGAATTCCTCCCACCGGCAGCAACGACACCCGGCGAGTGCGCAGCTTGAAGCGTCTGGTATTCCTGTCGCCGGTACCCTGGGAGAGTTTCTCCCAACGCCCGCACAAGTTCGTCAACTGGATTCACAGCCGGACCGGGGCGGCGGTGCTGTGGGTCGACCCTTATCCCACACGCTTTCCCCGGCTGAGCGATTTCAGGCGATTGCAGAAACGCCCTGTGCCTAGCCAGACCGGTAGCCCACCGCCCTGGCTCACGGTGCTGAGAACAGGCGGTCTGCCCATCGAGCCTCTACCGGGTTCGGGTTGGGTGAATCGATGTTTTTGGCAGCGCGTCTTCAGCAGAATCGACAGCTTCGTCAGCGACTCACCCACCTGGCTGGTCATCGGCAAGCCGTCGGCCTTCGCGTTGCACTTGCTGGCGCGGTTTCCCCATTGCTCGTCCATGTACGACGCGATGGATGATTTTCCGGCCTTCTACGCGGGTTTCTCGCGCTGTGCCTTGGCACGACGCGAGCGAGCGATCGCACAGCGCGTCGACGTGCTCTGGGCGTCGAGTCCCGGCCTGAACGCGCGATGGGAGCGCATCCGGAACGACGTGCGCCTGGTGGAGAACGCCCTGGATCTATCGGTGATCGTTGCCGCAAGTCCAGCCCCCTTGTCGTCCCCGACCAAGGTTTTTGGCTACGTCGGGACCATGGCGGCGTGGTTCGACTGGGACTGGGTGTCTGCCTTGGCAAGGGCCAGGCCGGACGACGAGATCCGGCTGATCGGCCCTGTCTTCGAGCCCCCGACCAGCACGCTGCCGGACAACGTGGTGTTGTTGCCCGCTTGTGCTCATGAGGCTGCCTTGCAGGCCATGACGGAGTTCGACGTAGGGCTGATTCCATTCAAGCGCAATGCGCTCACCGCCTCGGTTGATCCGATCAAATACTACGAATATCGGGCGCTTGCCTTACCGGTGGTCTCCACCGATTTTGGCAGCATGCAAGGTCGCTCGGGGGCGGCTGGTGTCTTCATCAGCCACTCCATCGCCGATATCGATTCGGTGGTTGCGGCAGCCTTGCAATGTGAGCGTGACCCGGACGTTGCGCAGGCCTTTGCGCTGCAGAACTCCTGGGAAGTTCGCTTCGACGCGGCAGGACTCTTTTCGCCAGCTGGCAGCTTCACCTAGCGGGGGCGGCGTGAGTCTCGCCGGCGGCGCGAATTCTGGCGCCGCCGGTGCTTTCTTGCCGCCCAAGGCGCGATTGCCAAGGCCACTGCGTGTTGCGTCGTTTCACTCATGCGAGTGAGGAAGCCATTCGCCCCACTTGGCTTCGTAGAGCGCTTTGTTCTTCTCGAACAGCATCCGCCGCTCGCCGTGGCTCATTTGCCCAAAGGACGCGGACAGGTGGTGATGGATGAAGACGTCGTGCGCGCAGGCGCTGAGGAGGCCTGCCTGTTCAACGCGTCGACAGTAGTCGTCGTCTTCGAAGAAGCCCAGTCCATAGACTTCATCCAGCGGGCCGACGCGCAGGTAGGTACTGCGTGGCATCATCACGCAGAAAAACGCCAGGGTGGGCAGCGGGACCCATTCGCCGAGGTGCTGGCAGGTGTAGCGCCGGGCCGCTTGCGGCATCTCCGCCAGGCCAGGGCGGTCGAGGACGACCTTTGCCTGGTTGCCGATGTTGTTGGTCACCGGGCCGATCAGCCCGAGCCGGGAGTCGCGCCGCAGATGCCGCTGCAGTGTGCCGATCCATCCCGCGGTGACCTGGGTGTCGTTGTTGAGCAGCACCAGGTAGTCGCCGTTCGCTATCGCCAGTCCCTGGTTATTGGCGGCAGCAAAGCCACGGTTTTCCGTGTTGAAAATGACCTTCCGGCCACTGCTGGCGGCCCATTGTTCGAGGAACTCGGCGGTGCCGTCGGTGGAGGCGTTGTCGACGAGGATGATCTCCAGTGCCTGCCCATCGGTGTGGGCTTCGATGCTGCCCAGGCAGGCGCGCGTCAGTGCCAGGTTGTTGTAGGTCACGATGATGACGCTCGTCAGCGCGTCGTCTTCGCGGTCTTCCGCAAGGCTCGTGAGCGCATCGACTCGATGCGCCCAGGTCTGCTGGGCAGCGAATGCCTGGCGTTGAGCTATCTGTTCGCGGGTCGGCGTAGCCAGGGCCAGTTCGATCGCCGCGATGAATGCCTCGCCATTCCCGGCCACCTGCACCAGCGAGCCGAATTGCGTGATTTCCGGCAGGTCGACTGAGACCACGGGTTTTCCCGCCGCCAGGTATTCATAGACCTTGACCGGATTGGTAGCGAGCGTCAGCGCGCTGATGCGAAACGGCAGGATGCAGAGGTCGAAGCCATGCACGTAGTAGGGAAGGGCGGTGTAGGGAACCTCCCCGATGAACTCGACATTGGCGAACCTGCGCAATCGCGCCGCGGCGCCCACCGTGTCGGCGCCGATCAGCAGGATGACGTGCTGTGGGAAGGCCTCGGCGATGTTGGCCACGAGTTCGTGGTCGAACCAGCTGGCGATGGCGCCGAAGTAACCGATCACCTGGCGTTGCAGGCGGTCACGGTACTGCGTTGCCGGCGGCGTCGAAAACGGGGTGAAATCCGCGGCGTTCCGGAGGATCGCGCTGGGCTTGTCGCGCTGTGGTGCCCATTGCCGGGCCAGCCAGTCGGAGGTGAATAGCCGAAGGTCGGCGTCCTCGACCAGTCGCCGTTCCAGCGTCAGGATGTCCGGTGCGTTGTCTGCGAAACCTTGGTGATGGTCCATGCAGTCGTACACCAGGCGGCTGTTGGGCAGCTCGCGGGCGATCTCGTACCAGAACGGGTGTTGCACCAGTGATATCGCCCGTCCCGATCGTGCCCAGACCAGCACTTCGCCAATGCTGCGGCACAACTGCCGAACCAGGGGCGCGGCCGGGGCGCCGGCGTAGATCCGCGGCGCGCCACGGGCGAACAGGCTGACCTGGAACAGCCGGCCTTCGTCGTCGAGCGACTGCAGGGTAAAGCCCGCGTGCGCGGCATCCGTCAGCGAGGCGTTGACGTAGATGACCCTGCGCCCGGTGGTGCTCAGCCCCTGCGCCAATTGTTGCGGCCGTTGGTAGCGGAAGTCCCAGTCGATGGCGCCCCAGATGATGTAGTCCGGCAGGCCGGGAACCTGCTCCTGCGGGGAGAGGGAAGGGCTGGCGAAGGCCTGGGCACGGGTCAGGGAACGGCGCAGTGCCCGCACGCCCCTGAGCAGCACCTTGTGGTGAACGGCGCTCAGGAGCGTCTTGATTCCCGCCGGTAGCGGCAGCCGATGGTACGCCGTGCGCCAACGACTCAAGCGAAAGAGCCTCGAGTTCGTCAGCATTCGGCGGGCAGTGTCGTCATGCTGGTCCCCGCGTGGCGGCAACGACCACGAAGTCGCTTTTCAGTGTTCCGGACTCGATCAGGCCGTCTTCGATGTCGAACAGCATCTGCAGCATCCGTAGAGACTGCGGGTTGTCCTGCTTGAAGTTGCCGGCGATTCCGTGAAGCAGGAACTGCAGTATCGAACCGCCGCAGGCGTTCAGCGCGCGAATCTCGAAGTGCTCCTGCACGACCCGCAGGATGTCCGCGGAGCGCACCGCTTCCGATGGATCGACCTTCACCACTTCCAGCGGGTCGGGCAACGGCACCACCTGCTGCACCTGGCCGAATGAACCTCGCACGAACGAGCGGCGAAAGCGCTCGGGAATCAGGCCGAACGCGTGGGTGATCGCCTCACGCTGCTGGGCATCGAAGGCAAAGTGATTGGCACCGACATACTCGTTGAAGAACAACCAGCCACCCGGCTTCAGGCTATGGCGAACGCGCTGGCAGACCAGTTCCAGCTCCCGGATGTGGTGCAGGGAGCCGTTGAACCAGACGGCGTCGTAGTGATTGGCGGGGAGGTCCGTCCGTTCGATATCGCAGAGTGAGTAGTTGATCGTCGAGGCGCCGATGGCCAGCGCCTCGGCCCTGGCGACATCGATCGCTCCAGGGGCGATATCCATGGCATCGCAGTGCTCGAACGCCTTGAGCATGTAAAGCTCCCGCTCGAGGGTGCCGCTACCGCAACCGATGCTGAGCATCCGCGCCGCGGGTGTCCGGTTGCCCAGGAACTCGCCCAGGCAGTATTGAACCCAGCCAGGGTAGCCGCTTCCGGCGGTCGCCTTGTGGCGGTGACGCTGCTGCACCGAGGGAACGGCCAGCCAATAGACATCCGCGGAGAACGCGTCCGACCCCGCCAGGTTTTCTGACCAGTGATCAGCCGTCACCTGCTTCTCGGCGGCGTTGTCCCCTGGCTTATCGTTGAGCTCGATCATGAACGGTCCCCTCGCTTGCTTGCCTTGGCCCTGGCTGCTGGCGCGTCACGTGGGGCGTCCAGGCGCCCCATTTGTTTTCGAAATACGCCTGGTTCCTGTCCCACAACGCCTGGTATTCACCGTTGGCGATCAGTTTCTTGAAGGAAGCCTGCCCGTAGTGATGGACGAAGGCGTCCTCGGCACAAAGGGTCCGCAGGCCCGCGGCCTGGATGCGCCGGCTGTAGTCGTCATCCTCGAACATGCCGATTCCGAATGCCTCGTCGAGGAAGCCAATCGAGTCCAGCACGTCGCGGCGCAGCGCCACGCAGAACATGGCGAGCATCGCGATATCGAAGGTACGGCCGCGATGATGTGCGACGTGGCGGTCGGCGAATGCCTCCATCTGTTCCATGTCGGTGTAGTCGACGTCGATCTTCGCTTCGTTACCGACCGAATTGGTCACCGGTCCGACAAGGCCGACCTGCGGGTCCTGCAGGTGTCGCAGCAGCGGGTCGATCCAGCCCTTGGGCACCACGGTGTCGTTGTTGAGCAATACCAGGTAATCCCCGGTGGCCAGGCGCAGCCCCTGGTTATTGGCGGCGGCGAAGCCCAGGTTGCGATCATTGAGCACGATGCTGACGCGGTCTTCGGTGCGGCTCAGGTAGCGCAGGTAATTGCGCGTATCGTCCGAGGACGCGTTGTCGACCACGATCAGCTCGTAGTTCGGGTAGGTGGTATTGCGCAGGAGGCTGTCGATGCAGCCTTGGGTCAACGCGACGTTGTTGTAGGTGACGACCACGATCGACACCTTGGGATGCAATGCAGTCAGCGCCGCAAGGTTGGAGTCGAAGCGATTGCGCCAGTCATTGGTGCGGGCCAGCGCTACGCGTCGTTGCGCCAGTTGCAGATCGGTTTCATCCAGTGCGCGCTCGATCTGTTCGACGAAGGAATCCGGGTCACTGGCGAAATAGACGAAGTCTTCGTAGATCTTCATTTCCTGCAGTGGGACCGATACCACCGGTTTCCCGGCGCTGATGAATTCATAGAATTTCACCGGGTCGACCGCATGCGTCACGTTATAGAGGCGGAAGGGAATCAGGCAGACGTCGAACCGGTACAGGTAGAGCGGCATCTGTTCGTAGGGTTTCCTGCCCAGCAGATGCACGTTGGCGAGGGCATCCAGGCCGGCCAGGTCGTTGACGAAAATGTCGCCGATCAGCACGAAGTTCCAGTCGGGCCGCCGCTTCGCGATGTCCGCGATCAACTGCAGGTCGACCCACTCGGCCAGGGCGCCGTAGAAGCCGATCAGGGGGCGCTCGAGCTCTGACAACAGACCGTTCGGTACGCAGTTGCGTTCGAAGAACCCGAAATCCACGCCGTTGCGTAGCAGCAGGCAGTTGCTGCTCGCGTTCGCCCATTTCGCGTGGAGCAGATCAGCGGTCACCGTCACCAGGTCGGCGCTCCTGACCAGGGTTTCCTCGGCTTCCAGCAATTCGTCGCCGATACCGGGGAAACCCACCCAGTCATCCATGCAGTCGTACTGGACTCGCCAGCCGTGATCGCGACGCAGACGGGCGGCCAGGGGCGCCCAGAAGGATAGATGCACGACCGACACCGCGGTCTTGATCCGGAAGTCCGTGGCCAGCGTCTCGATTGCCCGCGAATAGGCCTCTACGTTCTGCTCGGTAATGCGCTTGCCATAGCAGTCCATGAGCTCATGGGGTTGCAGCGCGATCTCGAACACGCCGGCGTCGACCTCGATGCTGCTGTAGGCATGGCCAGGCTCCGGGCAGCGCGAAGGAACGATGTAGAAAACCCGATGGCCGTTCTGGGCGAACTGGCGCATCAGCTGTTGCGGCCGCTGGAAGCGCGCGCCCCAGTTGATGTTGGCGAAGCACACGATGTCGAAGCGATGTTCAGCCTGGCAGGGCTTGAGCGACGCCGGCGCCGAACGTGTCGGTGGCGCTGTGAGGGGAAGGCCTTCGTGCGCCAGGAAATCGATGGTCTGGACCCCTTCATGGAAGGAGCCATAGCGGAACCAGTGGAGCAGGGCGCGCAGCGGCCGGGTTATCCGCCATGAACGGGTGTTCTTCAGGGTCGCAACCTGGGCAATCGCCGCGTCCCGCTGCCGGATCGCCACATCTCGCTCAAGACGCGCATTGTCGCGCTCGAGCGTGGCCAGATTGGTTTCATCCATGGGCATGATCCCCGGCGGGGAGTGCTCCGCTGGTCCGCTCGCCATAGTTGTGCAACGGCTCGCGATCATCGGCGGGCCACATCGAACTGGTGGCGCCCGGTCGATAGAAGGTGACGGTGAGGCTGCGCCGTGAGGAGTGGCAATCGTCCACTACCCTGGAGACGGCATGCCAGGAGTTGTTCGCGCGCACGAGGATGGCGGAGTTGCCAATGACCGGCGCCACTTCGGCAACGATATGGCTGGGGTCGGCGGAGGCCAGTATCTGCAGGCAGCCGCCGTCCGCCGGGTCCCAGGTCTCGTTGAAGTAGAGGATATGCGTCACCAGCTTGTCGGCGAGATCGGGGTGGGGCCCCAGGTTGGCGCCGGGGCCGTAATGGAAGACGTTGGCTTCCATGGGCGCCTGGGACAGGTCCACGCCGGTCAGTGCGGACATCGCCTGGCGGTAGGCGCTCGAACAGAGGTTCTTCGACAGTGCCAGCCAATGAGGGCTCAAGGCTTGTGGGTTCACCACCTGCTGGGTGCCCATGGCAATCAGCTGCCGCGCCTCGTATTCATAGTCTTTCTCCCCGCCGTAACCGGACACCGTCTTGAAGTGGTCGTGCGGATAGGTTTCGGCCAGTGCCTTGGCATCTTCGGGGCTGTAGAGCGCGCCGATTTCCGCCCACGAAAAAGGCGTGGATTGCAGATGGCGGGCACTGAGTTTGCTCAGGTCAATCATGTGTAGGAGATCCCAGTAATTTCTTGAGTCCGCGTCGAACGCTGCGCAGGGGTGCGGTCAGCTTGAAGGAGTTGGAGTCCTGGAGCTGGTTGAGCCTGCGCTCGGCGACAGCCAAGGCTTGGCGCAGTTGCTCGGTGAACGTCGCGCCGCGCTGCTGCTCATCAAGCAGCTCTCTGCACGTGCGCTCGGACAGGTCCAGGGACTGCCGCAGTTGCCCGTTGATATCGGTCCCGCGCTGCAGCTCGCCCAGAAGCTCGTCAATGCGAGCGGCGCTCGCCTGGTGCTGCTGCAGCAACTCCTGCAACTGCTCCTGCTGCCGCTCGCTCTCGCGCTGCTGGAGTTCCTGCCAGTGCTGGCGCTCTTGCTGGTGCAATTGCTCCTGCCGCTCCAGGCTTGCGACCTGTTGCTGCAGCGCCGCCACATCGCGCTGGCTCTGCTCGCGGGCTGTCGCGTGACGTTGGGCCTGGTCATGCAGGTCTTCGAGACGGTTGGGCAGGTCTTGCCAGAATCGATTGACCGCCGGTTGGGTTGCTCTGCGCCCTTCACGGATAAGCTCGGCCACCCGGTCCCAGTGCTCATCGAGTTGCACCACCGCCTGGGACGCCGCCCTGGAGCAGGGCTGCCTGCCCAGGTTGGAGCGGAACCACTGCGGGTCGATCGCCTGGTCCCTGCGCAGCTGGAAGATCCGCTCATAGACCGGCAGTGCCGTGTACTTGCCGGTATTCAGGTCAGCGGAGCTGAACACCGGTACGCCGAAGGCGATGGCGCTGATCGCCAGGTGATAGCTGTGGCCCACCACCGCTTCCGAATGGGCGATGAGTTCCGCCAGAAGCAGCGGTTCCGGCCAGAAGGGCAGGCTGCACGCCCGCGCGAGATCGTCGCCCAGCACCGATTCGTGATCCCCGAGCACCGGTCCGATGGGCAGCAGCAGGAGCTGGTAATCCTCGAAGATCCCGGCATGGGTTCGCCATAGCTGGAGGAAGCTCTCCAGCCCCCAGATCGATTGCACGACCACATAGGGTCTGGTCAGGCCGGCGGTGGCGAGGGCATCCAGGAAGGCGGCTGACGGCGACTGGGCGTCGATCAACCGCGAGAGGCCGAATGCGGTGTCGGGAAGCACCTCGACCCGCGCGGCGTCCGAAAGCTGGGCCAGGGTCGCTTGCGATGGCGCGTCGCGCACCTTGACGTGAGGACTCTCTTCGAGTGCCAGTCGCAGCAGTGGAGTGGCCCATTCCGGCACGCCGTTGCAGTGCATGCCCGGCGCATTCCAGATGAGCGGAATACTCTGTTGCAGTGCGATCAGGGCAGGGGTCAGCCAATACCCGGTCGGGTGATGGATGGAGGGGGTGGGAGGGTAGTAGTCCGTGGCGACAAGCTTGTCGAAACGAACGATGAAGCCGCCGCCGATCAGTACCGCGTCCAATTGCCCGGCGATTTCCGGCAGCTGGCTCAGTGACGTGACATCGTACGGCCACTGAGGCGCGGATTTTCCGTGATAGGAGAAGCGGTGCAGCGTGACCGCGCCCAGGCGCCGGGTCAGTTCGGCCTGGGCGATGATGGGGAACAGCAAGTCGCCATAGTTGGCGACATCGAATGTTCCGAAGATCCCGACTTGCCAATCCTGATTCATTGTCGCTCCAGACGTTTGGTATTCCGCTTGTTAGAAATTCCGCTCTGGAAAAAGTCCAGGCGAGCGACGGGCTACTGGACTGGCGCTATTCCCAGGTCAACGATGCCCAGGAAGCTCTTATTGCCCGGCAACGTATCGAACGCGAGCAGGCCCACCTGTTTCTCGATGAGCTGTGCGGTTTCTTCCGTATGGCCGTTCATCAGCTTCAGCGTGATGTGGTATCGGCCCGGCGCGAAGCTGGCTGGGAAGCGGACGTTGATCGTCGCCTTGCGCCATCCGTCTTGCGCCTCGCCTGGCTGGAGGGGCAGATTCGCCCCGCCGATGACCAGCAGCCGGGGCTCCTGGATCGTCACGCTGATACTCGGTAACTCGACCGACTCGCGCACCAGGGTTTCGATCCGCAGCTCGATGGCCTCGCCATAGACGAAGCTGGAATACAGGCCTTCGGTGTTGGTGAAACAGGCGGAGGCAATATGTCCTTCGTCGGTACCAAAGGCAATACCGCCCTGGTCGCCCAGATGAGCCTTGAGGGCGACGGGAATCGCGCCGCCGCTGGCCCAGCGCCGTTGCTCGTCACGCATGTCGAGCAGGTAGAGTTCGGCCATTTCCTCGGGGGACCCGCTGGCGCGCACCTGGCCCTCACGCAGGTACAGTGCTCTGCTGCAGAATCGTTTGACCATGCTCATGTCATGGGACACGAACAGGAGTGTCGTGCCGCTCTGCGTGAGTGCTTCCAGTCGATTCAGGCATTTGAACTGGAACGAGGCGTCGCCCACCGCGAGCGCTTCATCGACGATCAGGATGTCGGGCTGCACGCAGACCGCCACCGCGAACGCCAGGCGCACCAACATACCGCTCGAATAGGTCTTGGTGGGCTGGTCGATGAAGTCGCCGATCCCGGCGAAATCGGTGATTTCGGTGAAGCGCGCGTCGATTTCCGCGCGGCTCAAGCCGAGCACCGCACCGTTCATGAAGACGTTTTCACGACCGGTGAAGTCAGGGTTGAAGCCCGAGCCCAGTTCCAGCAATGCAGCGATGCGGCCGTTGCTCTGGACGCTGCCGGATGTCGCGTGCAGCGTTCCGCAGATCAACTGCAGCAGCGTCGACTTGCCGCTGCCATTGCGGCCGATGATGCCCACCGCTTCGCCTCTCCTGAGTTCCAGCGATACGTCCTTGAGCGCCCAGAATTCGCGGTAGAAATGCTTCCTTCCGCGCGACAGCATCTGCCACAGGCGATCCCTGGGCTTGTCGTAGATCTGGTAGCTCTTGCTCAGGTGGCTGGCCTGCACCGCGATGTCAGAGTACATCGGCAAATCCTTTGCGGGTGTTCTGGAACCACACGAATCCCAGCCAGGCAACCGCGCTGGCGAAGAGCAGGCTGCAGCTCCAGGCGAACAAGTCCGGCAGCACGCCCCAGAACAGGACGTCGCGTGTCTGCTCGATCACCTGCGTCAGTGGGTTGAGATGCAGGAGCTGCTGGTAGGCATCCGGAAATGCGCTGGCCGGATAGAAGATGGCGGAGACGAACATCAGTGCGGAAGTGACGACACCGACGACCTGGCTGACGTCGCGCAGATACACGCCCAGTGATGCCAGGAGCCAGGAGACCCCCATGGAGAAGAGTATCAACGGCAGGAGGATGGCCGGCAGCAGCAATGCGGTCAGGGGTGGAAGACCGAAGAAGATCAGGTGGAAGACCAGCCAGATCGACAGGTTCGCCAGGGTGTGGAACAACACCGAACCCAGGACGACCCAGGGCAGGATCTCCAGGGGGAACACGACCTTCTTGACGTAGTTGGTGTTGGCGATGATCAGGTTTGGCGCGCGGGTAACGCATTCGGAAAACACGTTGAACACCAGCAGGCCGGCGAATACCAGCAGCGCGAACTCGGCCTTCGAGCCGCTGCCTTGTGGCCAGCGCAGCTTGAACATCATGCTGAATACGAAGGTGTAGACCAGTAGCATGAACAGCGGGTTCAGGAGCGACCACAGCAACCCCATGATCGAGCCGCGATAACGTCCAATCACTTCCCGTTGGACCATGGAGAACAACAGTTCCCTATGTCGCCAGGGGCTGATGAAAAGACCGGCCCGCATACTCGCATCGACCATGAAACGGTTCCCGTAGCCAATCTGGAAGATTGTGCTTGTCTGAATTGGATTCTTGTTTTTTGACGGTCGCGGACCGTTCGATCAACCCGCCCGATCCGCGCTGAACCAACGAGTTTGCGCGAGTTTATCGAGGTATTGCCGCTTCGTCATGCGCCCAGGCGGAAGTCCGACGGGTCGAAGCGGTCGCTCGTCTCCATCCGGATGTTGCGCAGGTGCGTGGTCTCCAGGTGCGCGGCATACAGGTGCTCCGAGCGATAGCTGATCAGGATCGAGCGTCGGCGCGCACCGCTGATGTTCAGGCTGCCTGCGTGCACCAGGTCGACGTCGAATACCAGGATGTCGCCGGCCGAGCCACTCAACTGCTCGGATCGGGACTCGTCGTTGAAGTCGAAGGGTGGCTCCCCGGGCGCGCAGCGGTGGCTACCGGGAACGAGGCGGGTGGCGCCATTGTCGGGGGCGAAATCGTCGAGGAAGGCAAGGGCATTCACGATATCGCCTGGCCGGCGGGCCGACAGGTCGCGGTGCAGTTGCTGATGTCCGCCGCCAGGCAGGGGCTCGCGTCCCTCTGCCTGCGAGAGGAAGAAACGCTCGCCGATCAACTCTGCGGCCACCGCCAGCAACGATGGCAGACGGCAAACGGCCTGCACGGACGACTCCCTGTCCAACTGCGCGTGGCGCCAATCCATGCCGCGGGGAACGGGCCATTGGTCCGACGGCAGGACGTTGGCGTCGAACGCCGCGCGCAGATCGTCCAGCAGCGCGGGCGCAATCGCCTGGCGCAGCAGCGCATAACCGTTTCCATGGAGTTGCTCGCGATCAAGCATGGCGTGGTCCATTCCCTTGTCGTCGATCCGGCCCGTCCGATGGCGCTCGGCCGGGAAAGTCTGCTGCGTACCGGTGCATTGTTGCCGGCACCGGGCGGTCACCAAGCTTACGGAGGAAATCTTCTGTAGCCAATTTCCGATAGCGCTGGACTCCCGTAGACTCCGGCGATCTGCCGGGGAGAGCAAACAATGCATAAAGGGATTTGGCTGGGGTTGTCGCTGTATCTGGCGGGTGCGGCCCATGCCGCCGAGCCCGTGCAGGAGGATCCGCTGCTGTCGAGTCCGCCGTCCTCCGGCACGGCCGGCGAGGTGCGCGGCATCCTGCGCGCGCGGGACCAGGCGATGCTGTCCAGCGAGCTGTCCGGGCGCATCCTGGAGATGCCGTTCGCCGAAGGACAGTCCTTCCGCAAGGGCGATGTGCTGGTGCGTTTCGATTGCTCCGCCTATCAGGCCCAGTTGAACGCCGCCCAGGCCGGCGCGAAGGCTGCCGGCGAGCAGCTCGCGCACAATCGCCAACTGGCTGCACTCAATTCCGTGGGGCGCTTCGAGGTCGCGCTGGCCGAGGCCAAGCTGTCCGAAGCGCAGGCGCAGGCGCAGGTCTACCAGGTCCAGGTGCGCCGCTGCTCGCTGGTGGCGCCCTTCGATGGCCAGATCGTGCAGCGCAAGGCCCAGCCGTTCGAAAGCGTCGCCGGTGGCGCGCCTCTGCTGGAGATCGTCGACAACCGCAGCCTGGAGATTCGCCTGCTGGTGCCCTCGCGCTGGGTCTCGCGCCTGAAAGTGGGGCAGTCCTTCTCCTTCGTTCCCGATGAAACCGGCCAGGCCTTGCAGGTCGAGATCAAGCGCCTGGGAGCGCGGATCGACGAGGGCAGCCAGATGCTGCCGCTGATCGCCTCGCTGCCGGCGGACACCAAGGGCCTGCTGGCGGGCATGAGTGGTACCGCGCGCTTCGCGGAGACGCCATGAACGCGCCGCAGGTAGGCCTGGCCGAGCGGGTCTTCGCTCAGTTCCTCGAGCTGGAGCGCCAGGCTCGCGCCGCCAGCACGGTCGAGCAGCTGGCCTACCACATCGTCAACGACGGGCAATTGCTGTTCGGCTATCGCCATGCGGCGTTGCTGGTTTCGGGCAAGGTTCAGGCGCTCACCGGCATCAGTGTCGTGGAGCCCAACGCGCCCTTCGTGGCCTTCGTCGAGCAGGCCTGTGCCCAGTTGCAGAAACACGATGCGCTGAGCAAGCCGCAGCGCATCGACTTCCAGTTGCTGGGTGCGCAGGCGCAGGCGGACTGGCAGGCGTTGTCCGCCGGGGACGTGTTCTGGTTGCCGCTGGCCGACCGCCAGGGTGCGCCGTTCGGCGGTCTCTGGCTGGCCCGCGAACAGCCCTGGGGCGACGCCGAACAGGCACTCCTGGTGCAGTTGGGCGATGCCTACGCCCATGCCTGGAAATCCCTGCAGCCGCGCAAGCCCTGGCGGATGCGCTGGCCGAAGAAAAAGCTGCTGATGATCGCCGGCGCGCTCTGCCTGTTGCTGCTCATGCCGGTACGGCAATCGGTACTGGCGCCGGCCGAGGTGGTGCCACTGGACGGCCAGGTGATCGCCGCGCCACTGGACGGGGTCATCCAGCAGGTGCTGGTCAAGCCCAACCAGCCGGTGAAGGCGGGCGACCTGCTGGTGCGCTTCGACGCTACCTCATTGCAAGCCCAGGCCGATGTGGCCGAGCGCTCGCTCGGCGTGGCCGAGGCCGAGCTGAAGACTAATTCGCAACGGGCTTTCTCCGATGCCGAGTCCGGCTCCAAGGTCGATCTGCTGGCCGCGCGCGTCGAACAGAAGCGCGCCGAGCGCGATTACGCCCGCGACCTGCTGGCCCGTGCCGAGGTGCGGGCACCGCGCGATGGCATCGCGGTGTTCGCCGACGCCGAACGCTGGACCGGCAAGCCGGTGCAGACCGGCGAGCGCCTGATGGCATTGGCTGATCCGCACCGGGCCGAGTTGCGCATCGACCTGGCGGTGGGCGACGCCATTGCCCTGGAGCCCGGCTCCGAAGTGGTGCTGCTACTCGACAGTGATCCGTTGCGTCGCCACGACGCGCGCCTGGAGCGCGCCGCCTACGAGGCGCAGTCCACCGCTGCCGGGCAACTGGCGTACCGGCTGGATGCGGCGTTCGACGAGGCGCCGCCGCGCATCGGCCTGCGCGGCACCGCCAAGCTGTACGGCGATCGCGCCCCGCTGGCCTACTACCTGCTGCGGCGCCCACTGGCCGCCGCGCGCCAGAGCCTGGGGCTGTGATGCTGCCGGCGCTGCGCCCGGACCTGCAGTTATCGCCGGCCGCCCCGGGGCTGGACGGGGCGCCGCAATGGACGCTGGCCGATCCGTTGCGCGGGCGCTACTTCAAGCTCGGTGCCGCCGCCGTCCGATTGCTGCGCCACTGGGCGTTGGGCGATCCGCAGCGGGTGCTGGGCGCGGCCAACGCGGAAACCGGCGAACCGTTGGGTGCGGAGCAACTGGAGGAGTTCCTGCGCTTCCTGCGTGGGCACGATCTGATTGCCGCCCTGGACGCTGAGCAGCGTGCCAGCTATGGGCAGAAGGCCGCGCTGCAACGTCAGAGCCTTTGGCAGAAGGTGCTGCACCAGTACCTGTTCTTCCGTATTCCGTTGTGGCGCCCGGACGCCTTCCTCAACCGTGCCTGGCCGCTGTTGCAGCGCCACGGCCCATGGATGCTGCGGCGCGGATTGCCGCTGGTCTTCATCCTCGGCCTGTTCCTCGTCGCACGCGACTGGCAGCGCTTCCTGGCGACCTTCCCGCACCTGTTCAGCCTGGGCGGGGCCCTGGCTTTCGGGGTGGCGCTGACCTTCGCCAAGCTCTGCCATGAGTTCGGCCATGCGTTCATGGCCAAGCGTGCCGGCTGCCGCGTGCAGAGCATGGGGTTGGCGTTCATGGTGATGTTGCCGATGTTCTACACCGACGTCAGCGACGCCTGGCGCGTGAGCGACCGGCGCTCGCGGCTGCTGATCGGCGCTGGCGGCGTGCTCGCCGAACTGGTGCTGGCGGTGCTGGCGCTGCTGGCCTGGTCGCTGCTGCCCGATGGGCCCTTGCGCACCTCGGCGTTCATGCTCGCCAGCGCGACCTGGATCACCACCGTGCTGGTGAACCTCAATCCCTTCATGCGTTTCGACGGCTACTTCCTGCTCACCGATCTGCTCGGCGTGGAGAACCTCCAGGCCCGCGCCTTCGCGCTGTGCCGCTGGCGGCTGCGCGAGGCGCTGTTCGGCTATGGCGAGCCGATGCCCGAACCCTGGCCACCGACGTTGCGCCGGCGCCTGCTGGTCTGGGGCTACGGCTCGTGGATCTGGCGCGCGGTGCTGTTTTTCGGCATCGCCCTGGCGGTCTACCACCTGTTCTTCAAGCTGCTCGGCATCTTCCTGATGCTGGTGGAGCTGGTCTGGTTCATCGGCCTGCCGATCTGGCGGGAGCTGCGCGAATGGTGGCAGCGTCGCGAACAGGCGGCGCCCGGGAAGGTCGTCCTGCTCGGGGGCGCGCTGCTCGCTGTCCTGGCGCTGCTGGTACTGCCCTGGCGCAGTTCCGTCGAAGTGCCGGCGATGCTGGAGGCGACGCGTGCCGCCGCGCTGCATGCGCCCGTGGCCGCGCAGGTCAGCCGGGTGCTGGTGCAAGACGGCCAGTCGGTGGTGCAGGGCGAGTTGCTGCTGGAGCTGACGTCGCCGGACCTGGAAGCCAAGCAGCTCATCGTTCGCCGCGAGATCGACCTGCTGCAATTGCAGTTGCGCCGGCAGGCCGGGCGTAGCGAGACGGCGTCCGACGTCGGAATCCTCGAACAGCGCCTGGCCGAATCGGTCGCCCAGTACCGAGGGCTTGCCGCACAGCGCCAACGCCTGCAACTTCACGCGCCGCAGGACGGCGTGGTGCGCGATCTGCTGCCCGATCTGACGCCCGGTCGCTGGCTGAAACCGGCCGACGTACTGGTGCGCGTGGTGGAGCCGGGCCTGCGCTTGCGCGGCTATCTGGCCGAGGCGGACCTGTGGCGCGTGCAGGACGGCGCACAAGGCCGCTTCATCGCCGATGACCCGGCACGCCCGGCATTGCCGGTGCGCCTGGACGAGGTGGATGCCAACGGCGCGGTCTTCCTCGAACTGGAAGCGCTGAGCTCCGATCATCATGGCCCGATCGCCGTGCGCCGAGATGCCCAGCAACGCGCCGAGCCGGTCCAGGCACAGTACGGAGTGCGCCTGAGCCTGAGCGAGGCGCCGCCGCAGCTGGCCCAACCGCTGCGCGGCATGGTGGTGCTCGACGGCAGCGGGCAGTCGATCCTGGGGCTCGCATGGCGTCGGCTGGCGGCGTTGGGTGTGAGGGAAAGCGGTTTCTGAAGCGGTAACTCTTCACGGAGCAAGGACGGTTCCATGAGCGCAGCATCGTTGCCACGTTGTTCCCGGCTGGGGCTGGATATCCCGTTGCAGCCGTTGCTCGATGCACTGTCAGCCATCGACGAGGCGGCCTGGCAGCGGCATTTCAACACGGGTTTCTACGAGGGCGACTGGAGCGGCGTGGCGCTGATCACGCCCGAAGACGCGCCCTTGCCGTTGGCGCCAGGGCAGGGCGCGCCGCTGGCCACCGGCCTGCTCGAACGCAGCGCGGCCTGGCAGGCCGCGCTGGGCGCCTTTCGCACGTCGATACGCAGCGCGCGACTACTGCGCCTGGGCGCCGGCTCGCGAATCCATGAGCATTGCGATCCGGACCTGGGGCTGGCGGACAGCGACCTCCGCCTGCACCTGCCGTTGCTGAGCGCGGAGGGCGTGGAGTTCCTCGTCGATGGGCTGCAGGTGCCGATGCGCCCCGGCGAATGCTGGTTCATCGACCTCGCTCGCCCGCACCGAGTCGACAACCCCGGCCCCGGCGAGCGCATTCACCTGGTGCTGGACTGCCAGCGCAACGACTGGCTGCTGGCGCTCGTCGAACAGGGGCTGGCGGAGACGCCCATCCTGCGTCCGGGCCGAGCCGGGCTTGCCTTCGAGTGCTTTCGCGCGCTGGTGGCGCAGGACGCCGATCTGACTCAGACGTTGCGCTCGCTCACCGACACCCATGCCTTCGTCGAGCGGGTGGTTGCACTGGGCGCTGCCCGTGATCTGCATTTTTCTGACGCCGAGGTGCGTACCGCGATGCGCCGCGCCCGGCAGGCCTGGAGCAATCAATGGCGAGCCTGACGCAGACAGCGGAATTCCGTGGCTGGCGGCCCATCCGCGCCTGGCGCGAGGCGCGGGACTGGCGCCTGGACTGGTGCTGGTTCGGCGAGCAGCGCCTGACCCGGCCGTTCTTCCATGACGACGTGGAGCAGGCTCTGCGCCTGCCCTTCAACCTGGCGTTTCGCCGCGAGACGGGATTGGCGGAGTTGTTCGACTGGCAGCGCGTGAGCCCGGGGCTGGCGCCGAGCCTGCTGGTCTTTCATGCGTCGCGCTGCGGCTCCACGCTGCTGGCGCAGATGCTCGCTGGACTCGACAGTCACCTGGTGCTGTCCGAACCCGGCCCGCTGGATAGCCTGCTGCGCAGTCACTATTCGCACGAGTGGGAGGAGGGCAGGCAGGAGGCGGCGGTTACCGCGATGCTGTCGGCGCTGGCACAGAACGCCGGGCCGCGAGCGGAGCATCTGGTGGTCAAACTCGATGCGTGGAATCTCTTCGAACTACCGCTGTTGCGCCGCTGCTTTCCCGATACTCCGTGGCTGTTCCTTTACCGCGATCCGCTGGAAATCGCCGCGTCGCACCTGCGGATGCCGGGTATGCAGATGATTCCCGGCCAGTTGGGGCCTTCGCCGCTGAACCTGGCCGACGAGCCGGTGGCTCCGCGCGAGGAGTACATCGCCCGGCGCCTGGGGCGGCTGTTGGCGCTGGCGGTCGAGGCATGCCAGGAGCACGGTGGGCTGGCGGTGGCTTATGAGGAGTTGCCGCAGGTACTCGGCGGTCGGCTGCGTGAGTGCCTGCGGTTGACTGCGAACCAGGTCGAGCTGGCCAGGGCGGCCAGCGAGCGCAATGCCAAGCGCCCGACCGAGGCATTCGTGGCGGATTCGCAGGACAAGCGAGATTCCGCCTCGCCGCTGTTGCGCGACTCGATTGCCCGTTGGGCCGAGGCGCCGTACCGGGCGCTGGAGGCGCTGCGTGGGCTTCAGGTCGGCTGAGAGGGCGCGCGGCGCATGTGCCATTGCGCGTCATCCGGCGCGCCTTGCAGCGTCTGGAAACCAAGGCGCTGATAGAGACGCACCGCGGGATTGTGGCGCATGACCGCCAGTTCCAGCGCCTTGCCCTGGCGGTCGGCGTAGGCGACGACCTCGCGCAGCAGACGTTCGCCCACGCCCTGTCCGCGATGCCGCGCATCCAGGCCGATCTCCACGATGCGCAGGCGGCCTGGGTTCTCGTCGAGGGTCAGCACGCCGATCGGTTCGTCGCCGAGCAGGATCAGCTCGGTGCGAGCCGCGGGGTAGTCGCTGGCGAAGATGCGCTGTTGCAGTTGCCATTGCTGTTCGAGCAGGCCGGGACAGGCGTCGATCAGCGTCTGGTCGAGGCCACGCAGTTGCGCGAAGAGTCGCTTCAGCCAGGGGCCGTCGGCATCCTCGGCGGCGCGGCGACGGGGTTCGAAACAGGTCTTTATCTCGCTCATGGGCTGCTGTAATTTCCTCAGCTTCGCAGGCCGATGCCTGTCATCCAACGATCAGGGAGTGACCACATGCTCGTCGAAATCCAGGGCCTCACGGCACAGGCATTCAGCACCGAACTCGGCCAGGTGTTCACCGCGCACACCGTTCCCGACCCGGTCCAGCTGACCCTGCATAACGTGATCGAGGGGCGCGCGGTGGGCGGTGGTTTCCGTACGCCATTCGCGCTGATCTTCACCACGCCGATGAGCGTGCTGTTGCTCGAGGCTCACTACCGTCTGAGCAGCACGAGTGGGCGCGATTACGAACTGTACCTGGCGCCCCTGCCGGCAACCGGCGACGGCCAGCGCCACTACCAGGCCCTGTTCAACTAGGGCCTGGCAGCGGGCCGGACGGATCAGTTGCGGCTTGGGTACTGCCCGTACACGCAGATGCACTGAGTCAGCGCCAGGTAGGGCTGCATCACGCTGACCGGCAGGTTGTTCCCAGTCAGGGCCAGTTGCACGCCAAGTTGTGTCTGCGCCGGTATCTGCACCGTACCCGGAGCGGGGCCGTAGATCTTCACCGCGACGGTGTCACGCCCTTTGGTGGCCACCGCCTGCGCCAGTGTATCGCTGGTCGTTGCCTGGCTGGCGCTGGCGGCATCGCTGGACTTCTGTAGCAGTACGGTGGCCTCGGCGGTGGCGGTGTGGGTGTGGATCGGCAGGTTGGTGGAGAGCAGGTTGATCTGCTCTGTTCCGGCCACTCCCCCCAGTGGGTAGTTGGTGTAGTCCTGGCCGATGCCGGCACGCCCGCCGAGGTTGGGCAGGCAGAAGGTGTTGACACCGTTTCCCCCATAGGTCGTGCCCAGCAGCGCGTAGAGCGCCTGGTTCTGCGTGATGCCCAGGGTCTGGCCGATGCAGGTCATCCAGTTGCGCGGCGCGAAGTTGCCGGCAAACGGTGCAACGACGCCCATGTAGCTTTCGAAATCCATACGGTGCTCCTCGAGTCGTCAGTTGCGGGAGGGGAAGACCCCGTTCATGCAGATGATGTAGTTGATCACCTGGAACGGCTGCACGATGGAAATGGGCTGGTTGCCACCGGCCGCCTGGACGTTGACCGTCGCCGAACTGGACAGCGCCAGGTCCACCGAACCCGGTGCCGGCGCGTAGATCTTCACGTCGACCGTGTCGCGGCCGTCGCTGCCATTGGCGGCCGCCAGTACCTGGTTGGCGGCGGGCGCGGCCGAGCTGGCGGCTGCGGTACTGGTCGGCAGCGAGGCGCTGACGGTAGCGACGGCGACGTGCGTGTGGGCCGGCATCTGGGCGTTGGTCAGGATGACGCTCTCCGAGCCGCTGCTGGCGCCCAGCGCATAGAAGGACGTGCCCGGCGACTGGCCCGCGCCGATAGGTGTGCGCCCCTGCAGGTTGGGCAGGCAGAAAGTGGACTGGCCGTTGCCGCCGTAAGTAGTCCCCAACAGCGAGTACAAGGCGTTGTTCTGCTGGATGCTGATGGTCTGTCCCTGACAGAACGCCCAGTTGCGCGGTGCGAAGTTCGGGGCCCAGCCGCTGATCGAGCCGAGGTAAGACTGGTCACTCATGATCATTTCCCTAATTTTGAGTTGTTATTGCGTCATCACGGAAGACACGACCCGTCGACCAATCCCCGGGCGATCGGGCCGCCAGGAACCATAGACGAAATCCGCACGGAAGTCGGTCGGCTTTTTTCTTGCTCGCCCATCGAGCGAAATAACGTCGCTTTCCGGCGATCTGGCCATTGACGGCACTTTGCCTTCAGGCATTATGGCGAGATCAATCCAATAACAATTTGCCAGCTTGCAGTCGCTGTACCGGGGCGGTACGGCTGTGTGCGTGTGCTCTCAGGGAGGAGGCCATATGTTCAGGCATTGGTTTAGGTCGTCGGCCGTTCGCAAGCATCAGTCCGGCGCCCTGCGCTCCCCACTGGCCTTCAGTCTCGAAGCCAGGATGATGTTCGACGGCGCGGTTGCCGCCACCGTCGCCGATGCGGCCGCCAGCCAGAGCGTCGATCATCCCGCCGGCAAGGACAGCACGCCCACCGATCAACCTTCCCACGACAGCCTTGCCGCTGCTCCCGCCGCCACCAGCGATCAACGCCATGAAGTGGTGTTCGTCGACAGCAAGGTCGCCAACTACCAGCAACTGGTCGCCAACCTGAAACCGGGCACCGAAGTGGTGGTGCTCGACGGCAACAAGGACGGCCTGCAGCAGATCGCCCAATACCTCAATGGCCGCAGTGGCATCGACGCCATCCATATCCTCAGCCACGGCGAAGAGGGCGAGGTACACCTGGGCAGCACCGTACTCAGCGCCGACAACCTGGCCAGCAAGGCCGCGGAGCTGTCCGCCATCGGCGACAGCCTGGACGCCGACGGCGATATCCTCATCTACGGTTGCGACGTGGCCAAGGGCTCTGGCGACGTGCTGTTGCAGCAATTGTCGGCACTCACCCGCGCCGACGTGGCGGCATCCACCGACCGCACCGGCGCCGCCGCGCTGGGCGGCAACTGGACGCTGGAAGCCCACACCGGCAGCATCGAGACGCAGCGTCCCTGGGCTTCCGACAGCGGGCCCGACTATGCCGACCTGCTGGCGCTGCCCTCGGCGACCCAGTCATTGAGCAACACCTACTGGACCAACAACACCGGCGGCAACACGGTGGATGGTTTCACCCTCAGCGAATCCACGGGGGCTACCCGGGCAAGCTCGCCGAACTCGATCTACTACAGCACGAGTCCCGCGCTCGACGGGGACAACAACTATTACTACCAGCTGACCTGGACCGCGGATAACGTCGACCTCGGCAAGTTCGACCTGGACGGCATGGTGATCCAGAGCTTCGGCGGCCACTACCGGCTGGATTTCAGTGCGGTTTCCGGGGGCGTCACAGTCACCCAGTCCTTTGAGTACCAGGGGGCGCAGGGCCCGCTGACTATCAATATCGATAGCGCGCAGTTCAACGACATCAGCGCCTTCACCGTGCGGGTCACCAACCTTTCCGGCAGCACGTCGGTTGCCAACATCGACCTGCAGCAGGTCATCCTGACTGACCTCAAGGGGCCCAATGCCGACCCGGTGCTGGGCGGGCTCAACGGCAAGACCACGAGCTACACCGAGGGCAGCGCCGACACGCTGATCGATGCGGGGGGCACGGCCACGGTGAGCGACAGCGACTCGGCGAACTTCGATGGCGGCCAGTTGCTCGTGTCCATCTCCTCCGGCAGAAGCACACTGGAGGATGTCCTGGGCATCCGCAACCAAGGCACCGGTGCAGGCCAGATAGCCGTGGCCGGCTCCAACGTCCTCTATGGTGGCGTGGTCATCGGTACCTACACCGGCGGCACCTACAACAACGACCTGGTGGTCACCTTCAACTCCAGCGCCACCGCCGCAGCAGCGCAGGCGCTGGTACGCAACCTGATCTACCGGAACACCAATGGATTCAACCCGTCTGAAGCACTGCGCACCATCAGCGTGAGCATTTCCGACGGCGACGGCGGCACCAGCGTGTCCTCCAACGTGACGCTCACCCTGGTCGCCACCAACGATGCCCCCATACTGTCGCCGGCCAACAGCGTGGTCAGCTACACCGAGAAGGGCGCCGACGCAGTGCTCAATTCCGGCCTGATGCTGGCGGATGATGGCAACAGCTTCCTCAAGGCCACGGTCACGATCAGCGACGTGCGCAGCGGCGATATCCTGAACATCGGCAATCTGAACGGATTCTCCGCCACCTACAATGGCGCCACCGGCGTCCTGACGATCACGGGTTCCGGCAATGCGGCGGCGCTCCAGGCCACGCTGCGCTCGGTGAGTTTCTCTTCCCTTTCGAACGACCCGACCTTGGGCGGCACCGACACTTCCCGGCAAATCACCTTCGTCGTCACCGACAGCAGCGGCGCCGATTCCAATGTCGCCAGCACCCAGGTGTCGATCGCCGCGGTGAACGATGCGCCGACCCTGTCGGGCGGACCCTACACCTGGACCGGTACCAGCGAAGATCTGACCTCGCAGGTAAGGACGGTCGGCAACCTGCTGGCCGGCCTGAGCTACGCCGATGCCGACGGCCCCGACAGCGGCATCGCCCTGACGGCCACCAGCGGCAACGGCACTTGGCAGTACTCCACCGACGGCGCGACCTGGACCGACATCGGTGCGGTATCCAATACCAGTGCGCTGCTGCTGTCTTTCACTACCCAGTTGCGCTACGTGCCGGATGGGCGCAATGGCGAAGCCGCGACGCTGAGCTTCCGCGCCTGGGATACCAGCCTCGGCAACGCGTCCACCACTGGTACGCGCAGTACCGCCGATACCACCACCAACGGAGGCACCACGGCGTTCTCGACCGGGACCGCGCAGGCGTCGATTCAGGTCAGCAATGTCAACGATGCGCCGGTACTGATCCCGATCGCGCCGACCCTGAACGGGCTCACCGACGGCGACATCAACAACGTCGGCCAGGCGGTTTCCAGCTTCATCACTGGCCATGTCAGCGATGTGGACAGCGGGGCGATGCAAGGCATCGCCCTCACCGATCTGAACTCGGGCCTCGGCACCTGGCAGTACAGCGTGGACGGTGGCGCCAGCTGGCAGAATGTGGGAGGGGTCTCCGCCGCCAATGCGTTGCTGCTGCGCAGCAGCGACCGGGTGCGCTTCCTGCCCGATGGCGTCAATGGCACCACGGCCAGCTTCACTTTCAAAGCCTGGGACCAGAGCGGTACCACTGCCGGCCAGCAGGGCTTCAAGGTGGACGCCTCCAGCACCGGCGGCGCCACGCCGTTCTCCGTGGCCAGCGATACCGCCAGCGTCACCGTCACCGCCATCAACGACGCGCCGAGCGTGACCGGCAGCTCCGGCAGCACGTCGTGGGTCGAGGGTAACAACGTTGACTCCACGCCCGTGGTCATCGACTCCGGCCTGACCATCACCGATGCGGACGGTCCGTACCTGGCCGGGGCCAAGGTGACCGTGACCAATTTCCATATCGGCGAGGACCAGCTGGTATTCACCGGCAATGCCGCGACCATGGGCAACATCACCGGCAGCTGGGATGCCTCCCTCGGCGTGCTCTACCTGAACTCGGCCGGCAACCAGGCGACCCTGGCGCAGTGGCAGGCGGCATTGAGTTCGGTCGCCTACCTCAACCTGTCGGATACCCCGACCACCGCGACCCGGAGTATCGAATTCCAGGTTACCGACGGCGGCGGCCTGAGTTCGTCGCCGGTGACTCGCAACGTCACCATCACGGCGGTCGACGACTCGCCGATCATCTCCGCGACGCCGAGCACCCAGGTCGTCGAAGACGTTGCTACGGTGATCAGCCAGATTGTCATCAATGATAGCGACTCCTACAACGGCACCGTGACGCTGAGCGTAGGGTCCGGCACCCTGAGTGCGATCTCGGGCGGCGGCGTGACCGTGGGTGGAACCTCCACCGCGCTGACCCTGACCGGCAGCCTCAGCGCCATCAACCTCTTCATCGCCGCCCACCGGGTGACATACACCACGGCGGCCAACGCCACGAGCGACGTGACCCTGAATATCAGCGTCGACAGCGGGAGCGTCTCCACGGCCAGCACCAGCATGCTCCTAGTGGTCACCCCGGTGAACGATGCGCCGGTTGCCAGCGTGCCCGGCTCGATCCTGGTCACCGAGGACGTCGCCAGCAGCCTGACCGGCATCAGCTTCAGCGACGTCGATGCCGGCAGTGGCGTGGTGATTGCCAGCTTCTCGGTGCCCAACGGCACCCTCAGTGCCAGCAGCGGTGGCGGCGTCACTGTGCTCAACTCCGGGACCGCCGCACTGACGTTGTCCGGCAGCCTGAGCGATATCAACACCTTCATCGCCAGTGGAAACCTGCACTTCCTGACGGCGCGTGACGCGACCAGCAATGTCACCCTGACGGTGACGATCAACGACAACGGCAATTCCGGTGGCGGCGCGCTGACCGACAGCAAGACGGTGACGCTCAATGTGGTGCAGGTGAACGACGCACCGGTGAATTCCGTGCCGGGCAGCCAGACTGTCCTGCAGAACGGCACGCTGGTGTTCAGCACCGGCCAGGGCAATCTCATCTCGATCAGCGACGTGGACGCCAGCGGCAATTCGCTGTCGGTGACCCTGACGGCCAGCAACGGGCTTGTCTCGCTGGGCAGTACCAGCGGCCTGACGTTCACCGTTGGCAGCGGTTTCGCCGATGGCTTGATGACCTTCACGGGGAGCCTTGCCGACATCAATGCCGCACTCAATGGCATGACGTTCCAACCGACCCCTGGCTACCACGGCGGCGCATCGCTGCAGATCGTCAGCAACGACCAGGGCGCAAGCGGTACGGGTGGGGCAAAGAGCGACAGCGACGTCATCCTGATTACCATCGAGCAGCCCAACCCGCGCATCGTCGGCGTCAGTGCCGGCAACCCGGATGGCAGCTACAAGGTGGGCGACCAGATCCTGGTGCTTGTCCAGTTCGACCAGTCGGTCTTCGTCAATCTCAATGGTGGCGTTCCCAGCCTGTTGCTGGAAACCGGCCTGGTCGATCGCAATGCGATCTATGTGAGTGGCTCGGGCACCAACACCCTGACGTTCCTCTACACCGTGCAGGCTGGAGACGTCAGCGCCGACCTGGATTTCCAGAGCACGACCGCCCTGCAGCTCAACGGCTCGGCGCTGGCCAACGCCGCCAGCGACCCGGCGATCCTGACGTTGCCGGCCGTGGGCAGCGCGGACTCCCTCGGTGGCCGCAGCGATATCGTGATCGACGGCGTCGCGCCGACGGTTACCAGTGTCGGCGTGCCGTCTAACGGCAGCTACGTGGCGGGACAGAACCTCGACTTCACGGTGAACTTCAGCGAGAACGTCGTCGTCGACACCAGCGGCGGCACGCCGCGCATCGCCGTGACCCTCGACAGCGGCGGCACCGTCTTCGCCCAGTACCTCAGTGGCAGCGGCACCAGCGCCCTGGTGTTCCGACTGGTGGTGGCCAATGGTCATCTGGATACCAACGGTATCGGCCTCGGTTCGTCCATCCAGGCCAACGGCGGCACCTTGCGCGACGGCGTCGGCAACGCCATCAATGGCCAACTGAACAGCGTGGCGAGCACGTCCGGCGTGCTGGTCGATGCCGTGGCGCCCACGGTCAGCAGCGTCAACGTGCCGGTCGGCGTTCCCTACAACGCCGGCGATACCCTGACCTTCGTGGTCAATGCCAGCGAAGCGGTGGTGGTCAATGGTGTGCCGCGGCTGGCCCTGGACATCGGCGGCACCACGGTATTCGCCGATTACGTCGCCGGCTCCGGCAGCTCGACGCTGGTGTTCCAGTACACCATCCAGGCCGGCGATAACGACGCCGATGGCATCAGCGTGACCGGCCTCTCCGCCAACGGCGCCACCCTGCGCGATGCGGCCGGCAACGGCATGGACCTGACGCTGAACAACGTCGGCTCCACCAGCAGCGTCATCGTGGATACCGTGGCACCGACGCCCAGCGCCATCGTCACGCTCGACCCTTCCCCGAGCAATGCCGGCAGCGTGCGCTACACCGTGACCTTCAGCGAAGACGTGAATGGCGTCGACCTCAGTGACTTCGCGCTGGTCGGCACCGGCACCGCGTCGGGCAGCCTGACCGGTCTGCAGCAGATCGACGCGCGTACCTACCAGGTCACCATCAGCGGCGTGTCGGGCACCGGCACCCTGGGCCTGAACCTCAACGGCAGCGCAACCGGCATTGTCGACGGGGCGGGCAATCCCATCAGCGGGGGCCTGACGGGCGCGGTGTACGCCATCGACCGCGATGCGCCGACCGTCACCGCCGTCAGTGTGCCGCCGAACGCGCTGCACAAGGCCGGCGACACCCTCGAATTCGTGGTGCAGACCAGCGAGGCCGTGCTGGTGGATGGCTCGCCGAAACTGGCCATCGACATGGGCGGGCGCACCGTGTTCGCCGACTACGTCAGCGGCTCGGGCGGCACCAGTCTGGTGTTCCGCTACACCGTGCAGGCCGGCGACAACGATGGCGACGGCATCCAGGTCGTGGGGATTTCCAGCAATGGCGGATCCCTGCACGACGCGACCGGCAATGCCCTGAATCCGTCCCTGAATGGCGTCGGTGACAGCCATGGCGTGCTGGTGGATACGCGCGCTCCCACGGCCACTGGCGCGGTGCGCCTGGACCCGTCGCCCACCGGCGCGAATACCCTGGGCTTCCTGGTGACCTTCGACGAGGACGTCAGCGGTGTCGACGCCGGCGATTTCTCCCTGGTGACCAGCAATTCCGCCAGCGGCAGCATCCTCTCCGTGGTCCAGCTGGATGCGCGCATCTACCGTGTGACCGTCGGCGGCGTGAGCGGGCAGGGCAGCCTCGGCCTGACGGTCAATGCCGGCGGCATCCGCGACGCAGCCGGCAACGCCCTGGGCAGTTCCCTGCGCGGCGACAGCTACGTGATCGGCTCGCTCTCCGACGGCGATCCCGAGTTCCGCATCACCACGCCGCCCGTACCGCCGATGCCGTCACAGACACCGTTGCAGCCCAACGTGCCGGTGGTGGTCACGCCGCAAGGCACCTCGCCGGTGATCCCGTCGTCGCTGTTCCAGCCTGACGGTTCGGGCGGCTTGCCGCCGCTGGGCGACATCTTCATCCAGAACGGCGCACCGTCGCAGAGCTTCATCGCCCAGGTGTTCGGCAATGCCTCGTTCGGCGATGGCAGCGCCCATGGTTTCCTCGGTTTCGGCGGTGGCGATGGGGGGGTATTCGGCAGCAGCACGCTGTCGGGCATCTTCGATCGCGACGGCTTTGACGAGAACACACCGCTCAAGGCCTTCGACCGCCGCAGCGGCGATATCGACCAGGGCATCCGCGGCGTCTTCGGCGCGCCGAGCCTGGCGCAGCAGCTGGAGCAGATCAACGAGTCCGAGCAACAACCATTGCGTGAGCTGGCCTGGGCGCTGGGGCAGGTAGCCCAAGGCCGCGACGCTTCCTGAACACCACATTGCCAAATAGAACAAGTAGAAGAACGAAGCCGTAACGAGGGGGACGGCCAGGGATGAAAAAACACACGACCATGCTAGGGATCAGCTTGTTGGCGCTCGCCGTCAGTGGCTGCGCCGTGACCACGCAACCGATCGATCGCAGCGTCAGCGAGCAACGCGCCCGCGACGACCTGCAGGCGATGTTCAAGGATCAGGAGCCGCTCAGCGGAGCGCTGACCCTGCACGAGGCCATGGCCCGGGCAGTGAAATACAACCTCGAGTCGCGCCTGAAAGTGATGGAAGAAGCGCTGTCGCGCCGGCAGCTCGACCTCGCCACCTTCGACATGCTGCCGCGCATGGCGCTGGAAGCGGGTTACGCCGGGCGCAACAACCAGAGCGCCTCCAGCAGCCAGAGCGTACTGACCAACACCCAGTCGCTGGAACCCTCTACCTCGCAGGACCGTGACCGCGACGTCGCCGACCTGACCATGGTGTGGAACGTGCTGGACTTCGGCGTCAGCTACGTCAGCGCCAAGCAGCAGGCCGACCAGCGCCTGATCGTCCAGGAGCGCCGCCGCAAGGTCGTGCAGACGATCATCCAGGACGTGCGCTCGGCCTACTGGCGCGCGGTTGCCGCGCAGCGCCTGCTGGACCGCATCGACAGCCTGATGGCGCGGGTCGACAGCGCGCGCAAGGACAGCCAGCAGATGAGCCAGCAGCGCATCGGCGATCCGGTCCAGGCGCTGGGCTACCAGCGTGCGTTGATCGAGGCCAGCCGCCAGCTGGAAGAGCAGCGCCGCGCGCTGTCCCTGGCCAAGACCGAACTGGCCACGCTGATCAACCTGCCGCTGGGCACCGAACTGACCCTGGCCGCGCCGGAAGGCTACGACGTGCCCGAGCTGAAAGTGGGCATCGAGCAGCTGGAGCAGCAGGCCCTGGCCAGCCGCCCGGAGCTGCGCGAGCAGGATTACCAGGCGCGCATCAGCGCCGCGGAAACCCGCAAGGCTATGCTGCGCCTGCTGCCGGGCCTGGAGTTCTCCGCCGGTGGGCACTACGACTCCAACAGCTTCCTGGTCAACAACCGCTGGGCCGACTACGGCGTGAAGGTCACCTGGAACCTGTTCAACGTCCTCTCTGCTCCGGCGGCCATCGACGTTGCCAAGGCCGGCGAGAACGTCAACGTGGCGCGTCGCCAGGCCATGTCCATGGCTGTTCTGGCACAGCTCTACGTGGCCAACGCCAACTACAACGAGGCGCGCCGCCAGTTCGTCACCACCCAGGAGCTGGCCAGCCTGGACAACCAGATCGTCGGCCAGCTGCGCAATCGCCGCCAGGCACAGGGCATCGGTGATCTGGATCTGATCCAGGGCGAGCTGAATGCACTGCAGGCGGACCTGCGTCGTGACCTGGCCTATGCCGAACTGCGCAACAGCTATGGCCAGGTGTTCGCCTCGGCCGGTGTCGATCCGCTGCCGGCCAACGCGGCCGATACCAAGCTGGCAACGCTGGCCAATGGTTTGGCCGAGAAGGAGCGTCAGCTCGACAGCGGCAACGTGCAGTAACGCGCCTCTGACGCGCCAGGAGCCGCACGCTCCTGGCGCGGCGATGGACGCCATGGCGGGCAGTGCGGGCCACTCAACAGGGGTGACAGGTCGATGGGATGTCCTCAGGTTTGCAGTGGCGCCACCCTGCAGTGCAGCTTCGGCCTGGCACCTTCGGTGCTCAACGTCCTGCCGCTCAACCGCACACTGACCGCAGGCATGCCGGCGGCCAATCTCCAGGATCACATTCCGCTGGTGAACATCCTGCCCTTCGGCATGTGCAGCAGCCCGGCCAATCCCACCGTGGCGGCGGCTACCGCCGCGGCGCTCGGCGTGCTCACGCCGATGCCGTGCATACCGGCCACAGCCTCCCCGTGGATTCCCGGCGGACCGCCCACCCTGCTGCTGGGCGGTATGCCGGCGCTGGACGCCAACGGCACCTTGATGTGCAACTGGGCGGGTGTGATCAAGACCGTGATGCCGGGCCAGATGCAGATGCTGATTCCCTGATCCGACGCGTCACCACTTTTCGAAGATCAGGGCGATGCAGAAGAGTGCCTTCTGCGTCAGCACTTCTTGTATGAGATGGAGCAACGCCGCGTCGGAGTCGATTGCGTCCAGGTTGTACTTTGCGTTGGCATTCCTGCCATGGTTGAAGTACGCGTTGAGATACAGCTCGATGATTTTCATCATGTGGTTGACGACCTTGCGAGCTTCGCTCAGATCATTGGTACCGGTCACCGCGTCGGTGCATAGGTATTCGGCGGCGCTTCTCAGACCTGAGGCGTTTTTCACGCACTCGTGGTAGTGGGGAATGACCTGGCCCTTCCAGTTGTAGTGCTTTTTCTCGATGTTGAGGTTGGCGTAACTGGCGTAATCGATCACCCCATACTTGAGCAGCTCATTGACCAGGATGCCGATGGGCAGCATGACGAACGAGCGGATGACCTCCGCCCCGAGCGTGATGCCGAGTACCTTGCCCATGAGTTCCATGAACTGCGCATCCCATTTCGACTGCTCGTCGCCATAGAACTTCCCTTTCAGCAGCCGGCGCACTTCTCGCGCCATCTCGATCTGGCCACCTTGCCCGTTGTCCCAGAAGTAATCGATGTTGAGGCGAATCGTTTCGATGATTTCCTCGTAGGAGCCGTGCGCCAGGGACTTGGCTCTGGAAACCAGCTTGATGTCGATGTTGTTCAGCCCGTGCTGGGTGCGCATGATGCTGTACGACACGTTCCAGCGGGGCACGATGAGGGTGATGTTCGAGTTGGCGAACACGCCTTTTGCTAGGAGGGACTGCAGGGCGAAGAAGTCGCCGGCCGAGTTGATCTGAATGGCGCGCTCGGCCGGGATGATGATGTTCGAGCCGGGGATCGTCGACTCATCGGAGATGAGTTTCGAATAGCCGGGAAAGTCCGCCGCCAGTTTCAGGAAATCTATCCGCTGGATCGTCGCGGCCTGCAGCCATTTCAAGATCTCCCGGCAGTTGACCCGATAAGTTCCATGGCTGTTCTGCAGGATAAGAATTTCCCCTTCGAGCGTGAAAAACATCGGGGTGCTCCTTAGCGGCTGTCGTGGTGGATTGCGGAGGAAAGGCCGGCGTTCGCCGTGGTTCAGGCATCACTGCCGCTGAACCACCAACGCAGGCGGGACATTGGCTTGCCGTCAGGCTCCAGTGGGCGGCCGTCCTCGGCATAGGTGGAGGGCGCGTCAAGTGCGGCACCCTTGGCGTAGTGCGCCTCGTGCGCCAACTGCCCGTTGCCGTGGAAGCGCCGGTAAGGCCCTTCCTGCACGCCGTCACGGTAGAAGCACTGCTCCGCCAGCGAACCGTCGGGGAAGTAAGTACTGGCCTCGCCATGCACCAGTCCGTCGCGGTACATCACCTTGCGCTGCAGGGCGCCATCGGCAGCGTAGAAGCGTGCCTCGCCGTGCAGGCGTCCGCGCACATAAGGCATGAGCGCGCCGACCTTGCCGTTGGGATGGAAGAGGCTGCTGCAACCGTGCAGCTCGCCACCCTGATACAAGAGATTGGCCTGCGGGCGGCCGTGCTCGGCGATGCGCAACGGGCCTTCCAGCGCGCCGTCCTGCAGGCGTCCCTGCAGGGTGCTGTCGCCGCGCTTGAGGTCCAGGGTGCCACTGTTGGCCATGTCGTCGTCCTCAGTTGACCTTCACCAGGCCGCCCTTGATGGTCAGCATGCCGCCGCCGTCCACCGTCTGCTCGGCGCTGGCCTTGTTGGTCAGGCTCACCCCGGCATCATTGGTCAGCGTGGTGCCGGCCTTGTTGGTGAGCGACGTGCCGGCCTCGTTGGTCAGCGATGTGCCGGCCTTGCTGGTCACCGAAGTCCCGGCCTGGGCGGCGAGATCGGCGTCGGTCTTCAGGGTCAGGCTGCCGCCACTCTGCAGGGCGAGGGTGCCGCTGACCTTGATGGTGAGGTTGCCGTCCACGGTCAGCTCGAAGTTGCCGCTGACCTTGTGGCTGTAGTTGCCGCCGGTACTGTGGGTCTGGTCGGCGCCCACCGTTACTGTGCGGCTGTCCTTCACATCCAGCGTGTCGCTGCCGGTCTGGATGGTGACGCTGCGCTTGCCCTTTTCCAGGGTGATGGTTTCGTCGCCTTCCTTCACGGTGCGGGTGCGCGCGTTCTGCACCGTGAGCGTCTCGTCGTGACCGATGGTGGCGGTGCTGTCGTTGAGCACGTTGACCTTCATGTCCTTCTGCGCCTGCAGGAAGACTTCCTCGGCATCCTTCTTGTCCTCGAAGCGCAGCTCGTTGAAGCCGCCGCCGCCCTTGGACGAATTGGTCTTGATGCCGGACTGTGTCTGGTTCTCCGGCAGCGCGTAGGGTAGGGCGTTGTCGCCGTTGTAGACGCAGCCGGTGACCAGCGGACGGTCCGGGTCGCCATCGATGAAAGTGACGATCACTTCCTGGCCGATGCGCGGGATGAACTGCATGCCAAAGCCCTTGCCGCTCCAGGGCAGCACCACGCGCACCCAGCAGGACGAGGTCTCGTCGTTCTTGCCCTGCTGGTCCCAGGGGAACTGGATCTTGATGCGGCCGTACTGGTCGGTCCAGATTTCCTCGCCGCTCTTGCCGACGACCAGCGCTGTCTGGGTATGCATGCGCGGCTTGGGCGTGGCGCGCCGCGGGTGGTAGTTGGTGGCTTTGGGAATGGCCTCGAAGCGGTTGCGGTAGTGCTCGTGGTCGGCTTCATGGGTCACCGACGTCACCAGCCAGTCGATATTGAGCGATGCGTCGTCGTGGCCACTGAGGGTGAACCAGTGCCCCGGCACCAGCCAGCGGCAGTCGCTCTCGCCAATGAAACGCTTTTCCTGGCTGCGCAATTCGTCCACCCGCTGCTTGGAAAGCGAATCCCCGCGCGCCTTGGCGGTGTAACCACCCGGATGCTCATACATCGCGCGCGGCCCGGCCACCGCTTCGGCCTGGCTGTAGAGCGAGGTGGTGGGCGTGGTGAATTCGTAATCCGTGGCGCTGTACACCCCGGCAACCGCCTGCAGGCACAACTGCCCGGAGCGCACGCCGTGCAGCTCCCGCACGCCGATCTCCTGGCCCAGATAGGGCACGGTCGGCCCGTTGGGAATCTGCGGGAAGGCATCGTTGCTGTCACCCAGCACCAGGGTGTGCTTGCCGTCTTCATGGGTGAAGAACCAGAAGATGCCTTCCTCCTCCAGCAGCCGCGAAACGAAGGCGAAGTCGCTTTCGCCGTACTGCACGCAATACTCACGTGGCTCGTAGCTGCCGGTCAGCGACAGCTTGAAGTCGGTGAAGCCGTGGGTCTTGAAGATCGTGGTGACGATGTCGCTGGTGGCGAGGTTCTGGAAGACGCGGTTGTTGCTGGCCAGGGTCAGCCACCAGAGCCAGGGCTGGAGGATGAGTTGATAACGGTCAGCGGTGGCGTCAGCGGGGAGCTGGCGGATTTCGGCGATCAGGGCATCGAGGGGGCGTTGCTCGGAGTCGTTTCGGAGGGTGGTGGTGAGGTGTGTGGCGATCGCGCCTTGCAGTGCGAGGGAGCTATCGCAGGTTCCCTCCAGGCCCATCTGGGCTAAACCGTTCAACGCCTCCAGCCCGGACAGGCTCTGCGGATATAGGTCAGTCAGTGCCGGTGCAGTGAGGGCAAGGCTGGTGGTGGTGTCGTTCGCGCGGGGCATTGGCAGCCTCAATGGTCAAGGGCTGTGACGTGAGGCTGAAGAGTTGCCTCATGAACTATTCGTGAAACCGTGACTTGCCTATTGCGTGGCTCAGGGGAGCCACAGATAGAAATCCGCCTTGCGCCCGTGGTCAAGATTAGGGTCCACGACTCGGGAAAGATTGTTCAAGATGGAGTCCATTTCGGAGGGAGACTGGGGCTTGAAGGCAAACTTGGTGACTTTCATCGGGTTGGGCAGAGAAATCTTTTTCGATGATGTTGAAAACAGAAAGTCACCGGCGGCTTGGCGTTTGCTGATATCGGACAGATCCTTAAGTTTCTCTATGAACGTTGGAATGGTGTAGATATTCTGATCGGTGCTCAGCCAGCTCTTTACCGAGTACTTCTCCTGCCACGCCTGAATGATTTCTACTTCCTCCCCGCTCGTTGTACTTCTTATCCCAATAAACGTATGAGTGTTGCCGACAGTTATGCGAAACAGCCCGTTAGGGTTTTTGTCCAGCGTCTCCTGGATGAATGCTATGGCCTCGGTGGAGGTGGATAGCTGAGTGGCGTATCTGAGGAAGTAGTTAGCAAGTTCCCCACAGTTGCCAAGGTCCTTTGCCGAAAAAACATCTCTGAGTTTCTGCTTCGTGCTGTCAGGGAGTTTCGCGAACTCCAGTCTATTTGCAGGAGCGTCAAAGTCGAAGGTGGGTTTATTCATGCACCAATCTATATAAATCGGTTCATCTCCGAGATAGAACGGTTCATCGAATCCCTTGCTTTTCAGCGTTTTCCCCCATTTTCCTAACGGCATGATCAATCATCTCCTCTAATTAAGCACCCATTCCGCCAACTTCCCGGTCACTTCCGCCATCAGTACATTCTCGATATCCCTTGCTCCCGCCGAACTGCACTTGGCCAACACCGCCTTGACGATGGCCGGATCGAAATCGAACTGCTTGCCGGTGGCCGCCTTGTAGCGCTCGCGCAGCTTCTCCAGCTTGGCGATGACGATGCCTTCCAGCGTCGCTTCCTCCAGCGGCCGATAGGGCACCACGGTCATGCGCGCGAGGAAGGCGGCGCGGAAGGCGTGCAGCAGGACCTTGCGCAGGCGTTCGTCGAACACGGGGGTGGCGATCTGTTCGGTCGGGGTGTCGAGCAGCAGTTCGGCGCCGACGTTGCTGGTGGCGAGGATCACGGTGTTCTTGAAGTCCACCACCAGGCCGGTGCCGTCCTCCATCACGCCCTTGTCGAAGACGTTGTAGAAGGCTTCCAGCACATCCGGGTGGGCTTTCTCGATTTCGTCCAGCAGCACCACGGAGTAGGGGCGGCGGCGCACGGCCTCGGTGAGCACGCCGCCAGTGCCATAGCCGACGTAGCCGGGCGGGGCGCCCTTGAGCTGGCTGACGGTGTGGGCTTCCTGGTACTCGGAGAGGTTGATGCTGATGAGGTTGCGCTCGCCGCCATACAGCGCGTCGGCCAGGGCGTAGGCGGTCTCGGTCTTGCCCACGCCGGTGGGGCCGAGCAGCAGGAACACGCCCACCGGCTTGGCCGGGTCGGTCAGGCCCGCGCGGTAGGCCTGGATGCGTTGGGCGATGGTGCCCAGCGCCGCGTCCTGGCCCATTACCCGCTGGCCCATGCGCTGGGCGAGGGTGCGAATGGCGTGGGCTTCGTCGGCGAGCATCTTGCCCACGGGAATCCCGGTCCAACCGGCGATCACCGCGGCGACCGTCTTGGAGTCCACTTGCTCGGGCACCAGTGGATCGTCTTCGCGGATGGCGTCTAGCCCGGCTTCCAGGCGCGCCAGTTCGGCGGCCAGGTGGTCGATGCGACCGTCGAGTTCTTCGTCGGGTTTGGCGGCGTCGGCGCTTTCGCTCAGGGTCAGCAGTTCGCGGCGCGACTGCAGCAGCTCGCGCACCGCTTCGCGTTCCTCCGACCAGCGTTTCTCCAATGCGCGCATGGCCACCAGGTTGCCGGCGGATTCCTGCTCCAGCGCGGTGATCCGCGCGCTGTGGTCCAGGCCGGTGGCCTGCTCGCGGCGCAGGCGCTGCAGCTCTTCTTCCACCGCCAGTTCGCGGTGGCGCAGGTTTTCCAGCGGCGGTGGCACATCGTGCTGGGCCAGGGCGACGCGGGCGCAGGCGGTGTCCAGCACGCTGATGGCCTTGTCCGGCAACTGGCGCCCGGAGATGTAGCGATGGGAAAGCTTCACCGCGTCCTGGATGGCCACGTCGAGCACCTGCACGCCGTGGTGCAGTTCGAGCTTCGCCGCCACGCCGCGCAGCATGTCCACGGCGGTGGCCTCGTCGGGTTCTTCCACCTGCACCAGCTGGAAGCGCCGCGCCAGTGCCGGGTCTTTCTCGAAGTATTTCTTGTACTCCAGCCAGGTGGTGGCGGCCAGGGTGCGCAACTCGCCACGGGCCAGGGCGGGCTTGAGGAGGTTGGCGGCATCGCTGCCGCCCTCGGCACCACCGGCGCCGATCAGCGTATGGGCTTCGTCGATGAACAGGATGATCGGCTGCTCGCTGCTGCGCACCGCGTCGATCACACCCTTCAGGCGCTGCTCGAACTCGCCTTTGACGCCCGCGCCGGCCTGCAACAGGCCCAGGTCGAGCACGCGCAGCACCACGTCCTGCAGCGGCGGCGGTACTTCCCCGGCGGCGATGCGCAGGGCGAGACCTTCGACCACGGCGGTCTTGCCCACGCCCGGGGCGCCGACCAGGATCGGGTTGTTCTGCCGGCGCCGCAGGAGAATGTCCACGCATTGGCGAATCTCGCCGTCGCGCCCGACGATGGGGTCGATCCGTCCGGCGTGGGCGTCGGCGGTGAGGTCCTGGGTGTATTGGTCGAGCACGTTGTCCGGCGCTTGCGCCTTGCCCGGCCGGGCCTTTGCCGGCGCCGCTGCGCCGGGCGGCTGCTCGCGCGAACCGGCGGTCCATTCCAGCAGGTTTTCCCGCAGTGCTTCGTGGGGGATACGCAACAGCGACGAGGCACTGTTGAGCAGCAGCGTGCGGCGCTCTTCGCGGTCGAGCAGGGCAAGCAGCAGCAGGCCCGAACGGACCGCGGGCTGGCCGAGCACACTGGCCTGCAATACCGCGTCTTCGAGCAGGCCGACGGTCTGCGTCGAGAGCGCCGGCGTGCGGGTGCTGCCGATGCGGAACAGCTCCAGCGCGGTGTTGATCTCGCCGACTAGCTGGTCGCGTTCCAGGCCGAAACGGGGCAGCAGCAGCGCCAGGTCACCGCCGTCGATGTCCAGCAGCTCCAGCAGCAGGTGCTCGATTTCCACATAGTGGTGGGTGCGCTGCAGGCAGCGTTGCGCGGCGCGCTCCAGGGCGCGACGGGATTCGGGGTTGAGGCGGCCGATCAGGCTGGCGAGATCCATCAGGTCATCTCCGCGTGGCGCAGATTCAGGTCGATTGGCTGGAGCGTGTTGGTGTCGCGGCTCAGTCCGGTATTCCAGTTCAGTCGCGGGCCGTTGCCCGCGCGCAGGCTCAAGGGGCCGCTGGCGCGTACGAGCAGGCGCAGCCGGCAATCGAGGTCGGGGCCGAAGTAGAGCGCGCACAGGCTGGCCAGCAACGGGTGGGCGTCTCCATCGGGGAGGAAGCGTCGCGCCGTGGTTTCATCGAAGGGGCCGAGTTGCAGGTGAAAGCCGGCGTGTTCATCCCATACGCGAGTCCCCGCGACGGCATCGCGCCCGAGGCCGAGGTTGCTACCGCCGCGTCGGAGCACGCTGCGGCTGGCCGGCGGGATGTCGCGCCAGGCGCCGGCATACGCTTCGCAGCGGGCGGACACACCGAACTGCTGGCGCACCATGGCGGCGAATGCGGCCAGCGAGCGGCGGCGGCCGGAGAAGCGTGCCCCACGGGCGAGAACCGCGCTGTCAGGCAGCGCATTGCGTTCCTGCAGGCCGCCGGGCAGCAGGCCGACCAGCGCGCGCAGCGGTCGCTGCAACGGTGCGCTATCGGGAGCCTGGTAGCCAAGCGCCAGGCGATGCTTGCGCAGCACCCGATAGAGCAGGCTGAGCAGGCGGTGCTGGAACAGGTCGAGGAACTCTCCAGGGGCGTGATCCTTCAACCGTGCCCGTTGCTGCAGCCATTCCTGGTAGGCGTAGGGCAGGGCGCCGTCGGCTCCGCCGAGGCCGAAGATCGCGGTGCTCAGTTGCGGTCGTCCGTCCACCTCGTCCAGCGCGCTGATCTGGCTGGGTTCGAATACCGGCGTCAGCGGGCCGCGCAGGCGCAGCGCTTCGGCTTCCGGCAGGCTGCCCTGGCCCAGCGACGTGGCGTCGGGGCATTCGCGCTCGAGCAGCAGCAGGGCCTGCAGCCATTCGAAGGCATGCGGCTCGGCACGCAGGCGCTGGCTCAGAGGGCGAGCGGTTGGCCGGCCTGGGGTTGCCATCGGCGGATCTCCTGGTCGGACTGCATGAGCACGGTGCGCACGAAGCGATTGGGATTGGCATAGAGCGAGAAGAACTGCGCCAGCACGGCGCTGAACAGGACGGCGCTGGCGCCGACGAACGCCTGGCGGTCCAGGTGCACGCGTACCTCCAGGCCATTGCGCCAACCGCGCCAGGCATCCTCGCCGACGCGATCGACCACGCGAACGCAATCCAGCTTCTGCAACCCTTCCACTTGGCGATAGGCGCCGTTGTCGCTGGTGAAGTTGTGCAGGCCGAGGATTTCCCGCAGCGCGTCCAGTGCCTGCGGTCCCTCCACCAGCGACAGGTGATTGAGGGTCAGGTGCGACACCAGTTGCCAGCGTGAGGGGCCATCCAGCCGGGGCTGGAGCTGTCGGCTGGGCGCGCGCAGCAGGCTGATCCGCGCGACGGGACCGGGGCGTTCGAACGCCAGGGCGATGCCTGCCGGCAAGCGCTCGGCCAGGCCCCGATTGGTGCACAGCAGTTCGGCGGTGAGGCTGTATTCGGGGGCGTCGTGCAGCGGTTGCAGGCCGGTGTCGACCAGGCTGAGCAGCAGGTCGCTGCCGCGCCGGTTCGGTGTCATGCCTTCCACGCGGCGGGCGTGCCAATACAGTCCCTGGTCGCCGGGCAGGTGTTGTCCGCCGTGATAGGCCGCGACTTCCACGACGCCCCGCGGGCCGCTGGCGCGCAGCGAACGGATGCTGTGGATTTCCACGCTGTTCTCGCGGTGGGCGTCGGCGACCAGGCGATATTCGCTCTGCGTGCCGTCCGGGCGCAGGGGCTCTGAGGTGCGCGGGAACAGGTTGATCGCCGGCACGCAGCCCAGTGCGAGGTCGCTGGCCTGCAGTGGCAGGCGCCCCGGTGCGGCTCGGTCGAAGGTCACGTAGAGCTGCAAGGTTTCCCCGCTGGCGCGCAGGTCGGCCAGTGGCAGGTCGATGAAGGCGAATTTTTCGGGGAAGGCGAAGTATTCGGCGAGCAGGCGCAGGCCGGGGTGAATCAGGTCGTCCTCCGGCAACAGCGCCTGTTCGGCGGCGAAGCCCACCAGGCGCGGCAAGCCGCGCAGGCGTTGCGGGATGGCACCTTCAGGGCCGGCCAGCAGGGCGCTGGCATGGGCGCCCAGCAAGTCGAGCAGGGTGGCATTGGTCACCGCGCTGGCGCACAGGTGCAGGCGCAGGTGATCGATGGCCAGCGCCGCCCAGCCATCGGCGTCGAGGCAGCGCAGGTCCAGGCGCAGTGCCGCCCGCGCGCCGGCCACGCCTGTGAGCGCCTGGGCTTCCTCGGCACCCAGCAGCACGGCGTCGGTGATCTGCAGAGGCCAGACCGTCACGTCGTCGGTGGTGCGCCAGTGCAGCGTCTGGCCACGCAGCTCCGGCGGCAGTTCGATGCGTTCCTGGCCGGGCACGCTGATGAACAGCGGGGTGCCGCGCGGCAGCCGGTATCCGGCGGCGAGGCTGCCCTTGGTGGGGTCGGGCTCGAACCGTACGACGGCGCAGGAGGGGAGTGGGCGCAGTGCCAGGGGATAGAGTTGCTCCAGCAGGGCATCGCTGAACTGCGCGTAATCGTCATCCAGGCGCCGTTGCAGGCGCGCGGCAAGCAGGGCGAATCCTTCCAGCAGGCGTTCGACGTGGGGGTCCGCGCATTCTCCCGCGCTCAGTTCCAGGCGCCGGGCCACCTTCGGGTAGCGCGCGGCGAAACCGGCGCCGGCGTGGCGCAGCCAGGTCAGTTCGCGCTGGTAGTAATCCAGCAGTTCGGCATCAATCGAATCGCTCATGGCGTACTTCCAGTGTCCCGCCGGTGGGTGTCAGGTCGAACAGCAGTGGTGCGCGACGTGGGTCCTGGCGCAGGGTGCCGTGCAGGCGCGCGCGCAGGCGCTGGGGTTGCTGCGGATCGGGCTCCACCGTGACCTCGGCGAGCTCCAGGCGGGGCTCGAAGCGCTGGATGGCGCGGCGGATTTCCCGCGCCAGCAAGCGCCGGTCGCTGTCGCGCCGGGCCTGCAGCGCCGTCCAGTCGAGGATGCCGTAGTCGAGGATGCCGGCGCCGCCACGCGCCGGACTGCGGCTGTTGAGCAGGCGCGACAGCTCCCGCGACACCGAGGCGCAGAGTGCCTCGAGGTCGAACGCGTCGCGGCCGTCCTGCTCGGCGAGGCGTTCGAACAGCGGCGGCAGCCCATAGCCGGACATCGCGCGGCGCCGCTATCAGCTGGCCAGCTTGTTGGCGGCCATGTCCCAGGTGGAAGCGGCGGTGCCTTCCTTGCTGCCATCGTCCTTCTGCGCGGTGAGCTCCCATTTGATCTTGGTGAAGTTCAGCGAAAGGGTTTCCACCGGCTTGCCGCCTGCGCCGCCACTGACGCTGACGTTGGAGAGCACCACGTTGCTCAGGGTGTAGACGATGAAGGGCATGATCTTGCCGTCGCCCTCGGCGGCGTTGCGGCCGATGGTGACGGTGGTGGTGGCGATCGGCTTGCCGGCGCAGCAGTACTCGTTGAGGGTCGGGGTGGAGGTGTCGACGAACTTGGTCAGGGTGAACTCGCCGACGTGGGGCTTGCCGGAGGTGCGCTCCGAGTTGCTGACATCGTTGGTCACCTGCATGGCCACGTTATGGCTGTAGGACATGACCTCGATCTTGTTTTCGTAGCCGGTCAGCAGGCAATCGCCTTTGATGTCGTCGCCGAAGTCGAGAATGATCGCATCCATGGTTTGGAACTCCGCTGCTTATGGGAAGAATGGGGTAGGCGAGGGGCCGGCCATGCGGTCGGCCCCCTGGCTCAGGCCGCCACCGGCGGCGGCAGGTTGGCTACCAGGCGGATGGACGCGGTCAGTTCCTCCAGCTGGAAGTGCGGCCGCAGGAACACGGTGGCGCGATACACGCCTGGCTTGCCGGCCACTTCCGTGACGTCCACGCGCGCCTCGCGCAGCGGGTATTGCGCCTTGATCTCCTGGGGGGCGTTGTCGTTGATCAGCACGTAGTCGGCGATCCAGTTGTTGAGGTAGGTCTGCACGTTGTCGCGGGTCATGAAGCTGCCCACCTTGTCGCGCATGATCACCTTCAGGTAATGGGCGAAGCGCGAGGCCGCCAGCACATACGGCAGCATGGCCGAGAGGCGGGCATTGGCGTTGGCCTCATTGGTGTTGTAGAGCCTGGGCTTGTTGGTGGTCTGGCCGCCGAAGAACACGGCGAGGTCGGTGTTCTTCTTGTGGCACAGGGCGACGAAGCCCAGGTCGTTGAGTTCCTTCTCGCGGCGGTCGGTGATCGCGACTTCGGTGGGGCATTTCAGCGACAGGTCGCCAGCGTGGGTGCGGAAGGTGTGCGCCGGCAGGCCTTCCACCGCGCCGCCGCCTTCGGCCCCGCGGATCGCGGCGCACCAGCCGTAGCGCGCGAACGCCTCGGTGATGCGCTGCGCGAGGACCCACGCGGCGTTGCCCCAGAGGTACTTGGAGTGATCGGTGCCGTCGACCTTCTCGATGAAGTTCATGCCTTCCACCGGCTGGGTGTCCGGACCGTACGGCAGGCGCAGGAGGAAGCGCGGCAAGGCCAGGGTGACGTAGCGCGAATCCTCGCTCTCGCGGAACGAACGCCACTTGATCAGCTCCAGGCTCTCGAACACCTTGCTGAGGTCTCGCGGCACCGCCAGTTCGGTGAAGCTGCCCATGTCGAACAGGCGCGGGCTGGCGGCGGCGATGAAGGGTGCGTGGGCCGCGGCGGCGACATTGGAGAGCTTCTCCAGCAGCGCGATGTCCTGCGGGTGGCGGCCGAAGTGGTAGTCGCCCAGCAGCAGGCTGAAGGGATGCCCGCCGAAGGTGCCGTACTCCTCTTCGTAGATTTTCTTGAAGAGCGTGCTCTGGTCGAACTCGACGGCTTTCTCCAGATCGTTCTGCAGTTCCTGCTGGCCGACGTTGAGCAGCCGGAGTTTCAGCCGCGTGCCGGTCTCGGAGTTCTGCACCAGCTGATGCAGGCCGCGCCAGGACGCTTCGAGCTTCTGCAGCTCGGGGTGATGGAGGATCTCGTTGAGCTGCGCGCTGATCAGCTCGTCGATCCGGCTGATGCGGTCGTTGATCATCGCCACGGTGTCCTTGCTGACGGTCATGCCTTCGTCGAGGACCTGGGTGGCGAACTCCGCGAGCATGTCGCGGGCGTATTCCTGCTGGCTGTCGTCGTGGGCCATGCGGCCTTCGGCGATGATGCGGTCGAGCAGGTCGAGTGTCTGGGTGCTGCCTTCGGCGCCTTGCGCCGCAGCGGAGCTGGTGTTGGCCATTGCGTTGCTCTCCTGGGCGGGATCAGGCTTGCGGTTCGGTGGGCGCTTCGCCGTCGGCGGCGTCGGTCGCATCGTTGGCGGCGCCGGCATCGGCGGTCACCGGGTGGGTGGCGCGGATTTCCTGCAAGCCTTCGGTGTTGCTCACCACGTCCTGCAGCAACTGGTCGAGTTCGTCGTTGCCGTCGAGCTTGGTGAGCAGGTCGCGCAGGCGCTGGCGGGCCTCGAAAAGGCGGCGCAGCGGCACTACCTGGTTGACGATGCTGACCGGGTCGAAATCGTCGATGTGCCTGAAGTTCAACTCGACGTTGAGCCGGGTGCCGTCGTTGCTCAGGGTGTTGTCCACCTGCAGTGCCACGCGGGGAGCGGTGGAGGCCAGTACGGCGTTGAAGTTGTCGCGGTCGATCTCGGTGAAGCGGCGTTCGCCGAGCTTGGGTAGCGGGGTGGCCGGCTTGCCGGAGAGGTCGGCGAGGATGCCGACCACCAGAGGCAATTCCTTCTTCTCGATGGCGTTGCCGATCTCGACGTCGTAGGTGATCTGGACCCGGGGAGGACGTACCCGGTCGAGCTTGTGCTGTGTGCTCTCTGCCATGCTGGCGAACTCCGCTGCAAATGAAACGGGCACGCCGCAGCGGGGTCGCTGTCGTCGCGCTCCTTTGCTGGATCACACACGACAGGAAAGGGGATGAATCGAGCCTGTCCTTGGCGATCCCATCTTGCGCTCATCAGTCGACGAGCTACCCAAGCACGCTAGATCAGGTTTATAAAAACGCAAATGCGGAAATTCTTCCTGACAGTCATTTCACAAGGACGTTTCATGAAGTCGACGAAAGCCTGCCTGTGTGGTGTGCTGTTGGTGGTTCTGGGTGGCTGTTCCTGGTTCGGCCCCAAGGTCGACGTGGATCGCCTCACCCTGGACGTGGCGAGCAAGGCCAACGGCGATGCGCCGATTGCCGTGGATTTCATCGCGGTACGCGATGCCGACCTGCTCAAGCTACTGTCATCGATGACTGCCAAGCAGTGGTTCAGCGACCGCGAGCAGTACCGTCGCGACTACCAGCAGCAACTGAGCGTGTGGAGCCTGGAGCTGGTGCCCGGGCAGTTCATGGAGGCCAGGGATTTTCCCCTGGCCGGCAAGCCGGCGGCTGGACTTTTGGTCTTTGCTGGCTATAACACTCCCGGCGCCCATCGCATGCGACTGGAGCAGCAACCGGATATCTGGCTGCGCTTCGACAGCCGGGAAATGCGCCTGCTCCGTGCCGATGCGCACTGAGCCAGCGCCTGCGGGCGACCCGTGACAACCTAGGACGTCGTAGGGGGAGTAGTGTGAAAGTTCTGCCTGACGCGGTGTGCTGGCACGAAGGGATGCAACTGCTTCCCCAGCATTTTCAGCTCCAGGGGTTGCGCGGGGAGGTACTCGCCGCACGCCTGGCCCATGCGGCCAACCCTTGGTTCTGGGGACTCGAATATCTGGAACTGGACCCGTCCGCGCTGAGTGGCGGGACCGTTCGACTACTGGCACTGGAGGCGATCCTGCCCGATGGCCTGCCGGTCAGCCTGGCCGCCGGCGAGACCCTGGCCTTCGATGCGCGGACGGCTATCGCCGAGTCCTCCGATGCCAGCATCCTGCTGTACCTTGCCGTCAGTCCGCTGGCTCGCGCCGGGCAGGTGTTGCCGTTGCGCGGGCGCCTGCAATCGGCCAATGCGCTGGCGGTGCCGGACCTGGCCAGTGGCGAGAATCCCGAACCCATCGTGGTCTGGCGCCCGGCACTGCGCCTGGTGACCGAGGCGCAGAAGGCCGACTCGATCTGCCTGCCGCTGTTGCGCGTCGGCAAGGACGCCGGAGGCTTCGTCTGCCTGCCGTACGTGGCGCCGACACCGCGAGTGACGCCCAGCTCGTCGCTGGGTCAGGCGCTGGTGTCGCTGTGCGCACGGGCGCGGGAAAAGTGCGTGTTCCTCTCCGGCCGCCTGCGCCAGGCGCAACAGGCGGAAAACACCGAGGACAGCCAGGAGATCCGCCGCCAACTGGCCGCGCTCTGGGCTCGCCTGCCGGAGCTGGAGGCTGCCCTCTACGGTGGCGCCGCCACGCCGGCGCACCTGCACGGCCTGCTCTGCGGGATGGCGGGCAGCTGGAGTGCGCTGGACCCGTTGGGTGGCGTACCGGCCTTCCCGCCGTTCGACTTCCAGGACCTGCTGCGCACCTTCGCGCCGCTGATCGAGTGGCTCGACGCCACGCTGGCGCGCGTTCGCGCCGGTTACCGCAGCCTGCCCTTCGAGCGGCAGGGTAATGATTTCGCGCTGCTCCTGCCGGATTTGCGCTCCTCCAGCCAGCGCCTGGTGATCGGTCTGCGCATGCCGCCCGGCTACGGGGAAGGGCAGGCGCAGGAGTGGCTGTCCGGCTGCATCGTCGGTTCCGAGGGGAGTCTCGCCACCCTCGGCCGGCAACGCATGTCGGGCCTGGAGCATCAGTCGATGAGCCGTGCCGAACAGATCGCCTATAGCGTGGGCGAGGATACCCATCTGTTCGTCGTGCAGGCCGACGGCGACTGGTTCGATCCGGCCCAGCGGCTATGCCTGAGAGCACCTCTGCAGTCGGGCGGCAATGGCCCCTGGCAGGTGGTCCTGTTCATCGTGGACGGCGCCGGCGGCGCCTGAGGCAGGAAGCGAAATGCCCGAAGGGAGTTCGGCGATCTATCCCGCGACGTTCGGCGAGGCACCTTTGAGCCGCGCCTTCCAGCTTGGCTGGGTGCAATGGCGGCAGAGCTGGGAAGCGCTGCGCGAGTCGGCGGGGGATGACACGGCGATCAGCGAGAGAGTCGCCGATGAAGCCCAGGCCGTGGTGCGCCGACTGTGGCGCAGCGCCTTCGCCCAGGTCGGTGACTCGGCGAGCGAACAGGTCAAGGCGATGGTCTACGCCTTCGTCGCCCTGCTCGATGAAAACCTGCTCTTCGAGCCATGGGCCGGCCAGTCGGTCTGGCAGGAGCGGCCGCTGGAGGCGCGCCTCTACGCCACTCGCAACGCGGGAGAGCGCGTGCCGCAAGCGATCCATCGCCTACTGGAAACCCGTGCACCTGGCACTCGCGACCTGGCCAACGTCTACCTGCAATGCCTGCTGCTGGGTTTCCACGGGCGCCTGCGCGGACACAAGGGTGAGGCGCTGCACGAGAAATGGCGGCAGGCATTGTTCGCCCACGCCTGGCAGCGCGATGCCGATAGCCAGACCCTGCTGGAAACGCTGGCGCGTCCGGCGGGCGGCGCACCGATCCGCCTGCCGCTGCGTCGCGCCTTGCCCGACGGCTTTCGCCTGGTGTTGGCGATAGCGGCCGGCACGGCATTGCTGGTGGTGCTCGGACACTGGCTGTGGAGCGATGTGCAGGGCGCCCTGGAGCCCGTGCTGGACCTCGCCGGCACCGGCCTGATGTCGGGACGGTTCGTGTGAGCGGGTGGCTGGTACTGGCCCTGGTCCTCCTGCTGCTGGTGCTGGCGGCGGCCGGTTTCTACCTGTGGTGGCGCAGCAAGGGCGGCGAGGCGGTGCGGGCGTTCTATCTGACCGTGCGGCAGATGGAGCAGGACCAGGATGTCGCCGATCGCTATCAAGTGCCGTGGTTCCTGCTGCTCGGCGACCCCTTGCTGGGCGAGCGCTTCGGCGCCGACTGGGGGCTGACCCCGGCGGGGCGAGCGGCGTGGTTCGGGCGTTGGTGGGCCGATCAGGACGGCGCGCTGCTGGCGGTGCCACCGTCGCTGTTCCTGGCGCCGGAGGGCGCGGCGGGCTCGCCGCGTGCCTGGCGACGGTTGCTGAGCCTGCTGGTGCGGTTGCGGCCCCGGCGTCCGCTGGATGCCATCGTGTGGGTGCTGCCCGTGCAGCGCTTGCTCGATCCCGCCAGCCTTGCCCAGGAGAGCCTGCAACTGCGCCGCCGCTTCAACGATATTCTGCTGCGCCTGGGGTTGAGCCTGCCGGTCTATGTGGTGGTCAGCGGCCTGGAGGAACTGGAGGGATTCGCCGAGCTGCGCGCCCAGCTTCCCGAGGATGCGCGCGAGCGCCCGCTGGGTTGGTCGTCTGTCTTGCAGGCCGATGCCGCCTGGCAGGATGACAACCTCGATCGCGGGTTCGACCAGGTGCTGCAGGCCCTGCAGGCGGCCATCCTCGAAGCGGGGGTGCTCAAGGGGCAGTTGAGCGATGCGCTGTATCGCTTTCCCAATACGCTGGCGACCTTGCGCGAGGGCTTGCGCCAGCGCCTCGCCCCGGTCTTCCAGGGGAATGCCCTGGGCGAGGCGCCACGCCTTCGCGGCCTGTACTTCAGCGGTGCCTGCCGGCTCGCGGATAACGATCCGTGGACGGTTTCCACCCTCGAGGAAGCGCCGGCGCAACAGGTCTTCATCCGTGGACTCTGGCAGACACGCCTGCTGGCCGAGCGTGGGCTGGCCCAGGCCGTGTCGCGCATCCTGCGGCTGCGGCAACGCTCGCAGCGGATCATGGGCGGGGTGGCCGGCGTGGTCGGCGTCGTGTGGTTGCTGGCCATGCTCTGGGTCTGGCATGTGGATTCGCAGGAGGCACAGGTGCTCGGGCAGCGCATCCAGGCGATGCAGCGCGATCACGGCGATAGCGCGAGCGGCGGCGAAGCGGCGAACGAGATTGCGCGCCGGCGCCTGCAAGCCTACTGGTCGCTGCTGCAGGGCTCCACGCGCTGGCACTATTCCTCGCTGGTGTTTCCCAGCTCCTGGTTTTCCGGTTTCGATGGGCGGATGGATGGCTTGCTCCGCGACCTTGCCCGCCGCGAGGTGCTGGTGCCCCTGCAGCAGTCGCAGACCGCTGAGCTGGCGCGCCTGAAGGCGATCCGCAGCACCGAGCGCCGCGCCAATGTCCAAAGCGACAGCCCCGAGCAGTGGCCGAACTTCGTCGCCGCGCGCGACCTTGCCACCGGCGTCCTGGCCTTCGAGCAGCGCAATCGCTGGTACACCGAGCTGCGCGCCGGCACCGCGAAGAACGCGCTGGAGAGTCTGTCCAAGCTGGGCAACGAGGCCTACGGGCTGAGTCTGGATCCGGCCAATCTGCGCGATTCGGGCTACCTGGAAGCGGTGCTCGGCCAAGGCATTCCCGCCGCTCCGGCGCCGGTGGACCCGTGTCCGAAGGACGGCCCGCTGGCGCGCAATTTCCGCGAGCTGATGGGGTTGTGGCTGGACCAGTTCTTCCTGGCCGACAACTTCGTCCGCCCGGCAGGTTTCCTGCGCCTGCACCTCAACGAGCTCAAGGCCCGGCAGGGCAACCGGCTGGAGGAGTTGGAGGAAACCGGTGCCCTGGTCGACGCCCTGCGCAACATGGTCGAGCTGACCAATGCCGCCTGGAGCCATGGCAATGCCCAGGAAATCGTGCCGGGCTACCGCGCCTTGCTCGACGATGCCCGCCAGAGTTATCTGCTCGGCCCGACAATCGAGGCATCGGTGGTCAGCCAGGCGAACAAGCTGCAGCGTGCCTTCCATGACCAGTGGATCGCCGCCGCCGGCTCGCGGGACAACCTGCTGCAACTGCAGCCGGGCGGCACGCTGATGCTGCAGGACCATGTCGTGGCGCTGGGCACTTCCATCGATTCGCTGCTGCGCCAGGATTTCGCCGGTACCGCGCTGCGCCAGCAGGACGACCAGGCTACCGACCCGCGCCGGTTGGGCAACATCGATGCCCACGCACTAAATACCGCGCTGGCCTACTACGACAGCTACCGCAAGTACCGTGAACAGGAACAGGCACGCGTGCCGGCCGAGTACCGCGATGCCCTGGCCGAGAGTGCCGCTGCCGCCGCCGCGAGCGCCATGTGGGGCAGCCTTACCGAATCCGCGGCGCCGAGCGTGGCGGCATCCGCCAGCGCCTTCGACGTGCCGCTGGAGCCGGCGGAGCAGGTCCGCGAAGCCTTCGCCGCCCTGCAGCGCAAGGACCTCGCCAGCGCGCTGGATGCCCACCTGACACGCAGTGCGCTGGCCGATGTCGACCAGGCGCTGGCCTCGGTCAATGCCTTGCCGCTGTTCCGCGTGCGCAGCGAGGTGTCGGCGTGGGATGGCTCGCGCAACTTCGGCCTGCAGTTGTATCGCTCGGCCGATACGCAGGACCTCAAGCGCACCCTGAACCAGCAGTTCGACACCATGCTCGCCCAGAGCGAAACCCACGCGCCGGCGCTGGCCTGGCTGCGCGGTCGGAACAACCTCGGGTACGCCGACCAGGACAAGGTGCGCCGCTTCGCCGACCTGAGCGACGAGCTGGCCAAGTACAAGGCGCAGAATCCGATCAGCTCGCCGATGCTGCTCGACCAGTTGCTCAGCCGCGACTTCATCGAGATGGATGCGAGCTCCTGCGCCGGCATTCTCAAGACGTCGGCCCTGGTATTCGGCCAGGGCGACCTCGCGCGCTTCACCCGTGGCCTGCACGACCAGGCGCAGCAACGCTGCCTGGAGCTGCAGCAGAAGGACGCCGCGGCCGCCTGGGCAGCCATCGCCGATTACTTCGATCAATACCTCGCCAACCGCTTCCCGTTCGCCTACAGCCTGCAGGCGGAGGACGCCGATCCCGCGCGAGTGCAGCACTTCGTCGAACTGCTCGACCAGCACCTGGCGCGCGCCCAGCAGGGCCTGCAGCTCAGCCAGTCGGCGGACCGGGTGGCAGCGGCGGATTTTCTCGCACGCCTGCAACTGGCCAGAGCCTGGCTTGGCCCCTTGTTCGTGCGGGATAAGGGCGGCGCGCAGGGAGTGGACCTGGACGTGCGCTGGCGGACCGACCGCGAGGCCGAGCGCGGCGCCGACCAGGTCATCGTGTGGAACCTGTATGCCGCCGACCGCCAGCTGAGTTTCCCCGGCGCCGAGGGGCAGCGCCTGCACTGGAGCGTTGGCGAGCCGGTGAAACTCATGCTGCGCTGGGCCAAGGACAGTCCGCAGCGGCCGGACATCGATCCGCAACAGCCGAGCATGGCCGTGGCCGATCTCGAGGCCGGCTGGGAATACGGCGGCCCCTGGGCGCTGCTGCGCCTGCTGCGTTCGCACGTCACCCTGCAGCGCCAACCCAGCACGGACTACACCGATTTCCCGCTGGCGCTGCAGGTGCCGGTGCGCGTGCCCAATGGCCGGGCGCCCGATGCGCGCCTGTTCGTCCGCGTCTCGCTGATGACCCAGGATGCCAAGCAGCCGCTGTCGCTTCAGCCGCTTCCGGTGCGAGCGCCGCGCACGCCTTTCAGCGGCGTCGGCATCGCCACCTTCGCCGGCACCCAGGAGTTGCCATGATTACCGACGAGGCTTACCAGGCGCTGCTGCAACCCTTCCCCGGAGAAGACGTCTGCGGCCAATCACTGCGCCATGATCCGATGCTGGATCGCTTGCGCGAACTGCGCCGCGAAGATGACCTCAGCCTGCCCGCGGGTGTCTGGCAGGCCGAGCCCAAGCGAGCCGACTGGCACGCTGTCGCGATGTTGGCCGAGGATATGCTGGCGCAGCGCAGCAAGGACCTGATGGTCGCCGCCTACCTGGGCGAGGCCTGGACGATCCTCGATGGCACCGCCGGACTGGCCGCCGCGCTGGGGTTGCTGGCCGACCTGGCCGAGACCTTCGGCGAGCGCCTGCATCCCCAGGCCCCCGATGGTGACCTGGCCTGGCAGGCGGCGCCGGTGGCCTGGATTTCCCGGCGCTATGTCGAACTCGTGCGGACGCGCCTGCCGCTGTGTGCGGACTGGCCGGACATGCCCCTGGCGGCCTGGCAGGAGCTGCAGCGCAGGCAAGTGCTGGCCAGCGAGAACAAGGTCGACAAGGCCAGTGCCGAGGCGGCGCGCCAGGAGCAGAAGAGGCTGGACGAGGTCATCCGCAGTGGCGCCGTCGGCGGCTGGGGCGCCACCCTGGCGCATCTGCAAGCGGCGTCGCGGCACCTGGAGCGCCTGGAGGCCTGGTGCGACCGCCAGTTGCAGGACGAGGCGCCGAGCCTGCAAGGACTGGCGTCATCCATTCGAAGCGTCGACACCATCATCCGGGGGTTCCAGGCCATGGCACCGCACGAGCAGGAAACGGCCACGCCCGTTCAACCCGAACAGGCTTCCGCGGCGGCTGCCGCGCCATCGGCGACATCCGAGCGGGTGGCGTTCGACGGCGTGCCCCGCGACCGCGAGGACGCCTACCGGCAGCTTGCCGCGATCGCCGACTACCTCGCACGGACCGAACCACACAGCCCGGTGCCCTACGTCGTGCGTCGCGCCGTGGAGTGGGGGCGGATGCCGCTGAGCGCGTTGCTCGACGAACTGGTCAACGCCGATGCCGAGGCGCGTCGGGTGTGGGTCATGCTCGGGGTGTTGCGCTGACGCGGAAGATTGTCGACGAGAAAATCCACCCGGTTTCCGTGATCCTGTCCAGGAACGATAGCGATGTATTCCATGGGGCTGCTGCCGGCCAACGAGCTTTCCTACATCTCGACCATCATCAAGGCCGCCGCCGCAACCCGCGACTGGAACGCAGCGCTGGGGAGCAAGAAGGCGGGCAAGGTCCAGGAAGTCCAGTGCATGCGGGTGAAGGGCAAGCTGCTCATCGCCGGCAACTACGACCAGATCGACGAGGGTGAAGCGATCAAGTCGTACCTGGCGAGTTTCGGTGTCGGCAACGGCCACGATTTCGTCACGTGCATGCAGTACAGCCACGAGCTGCTCGCGCTGGACAGCCCGCGCTGGATCAGGGTCAACAAGGACAAGGAATTGAGCGACCCGGCCTACAAACTGCTGCAGGTGAAGGTCGATGCCCATGCCATGCCGAGCTACAGCGGCCAGGACAATTTGGTCATCCAGGGTTTCGCGGAGGCGCGGCCCATCTTCCTGGCAGGCGGGTTCGACGATGACGACCTCGGCACGATAATGGATCTGGTCGCGAAACCTCGCGCGAGCGGACCGGCGAGAACCGCGCCGCAGCAGAACCTGGCGTGGTTCCTGCGCCATTTCCTGGGGGTTTCCGAGGCGTCGGGGGCGCTCAAGGCGGCGGCGCGTCCCAGTGGCTTCGCCGGCAGCCTGGCTACCTGTGGCGACGTCGGCGTCGTGAAGAGCATGCAGGGCGTGCATGCCGAGTTGGTCCTGCTGTCGTTCCTGGCCCGCGAGGTGCTCACGAACCCCAATGATTTCTTCGGCGAAACCGTCTACCTGGGCGGCTCGAAGAACGCCTGCCAGTTCTGCAACAGCTGGATGGGCCATTACCGCAAATGGATCAAGCAATGGTTCAGCGTGAACGTCGTGCTGCCGTTCGAATACACCCATGCGATCGAGGACTTGGCGCGTCCACATGGAAGGGGCTCCGGCAGTCGCCCATCGCTGGCCGGCGTCGGCTACGCCGGCGAGTTCGCAACGGCCCTGTTCAACGGCGCGGCGGGTGGCAATTGCGCCGACCTGGAGGACAGTTCGACAAAGCTCATGGATTGGGTCGACTGACGCAATCGACCCGCGCGCATTCAACCGACTGACCCTCGCCGATGCCTGGGTTGCGGAGCTTGGCGAGCATCCGCCCCAGGCATCGTGCCAATCCATCGGCCTGGGCTTGCTTACCAGTCGTAGGTCATTTCCAGCGAGGCCACGCGCTCCTGGCCGTAGTAGCAGCCGAAGGAGTAGTTGCAGTCGGAGACGTACTCTCGGTCGAAGATGTTCTGCACGTTCAGGCGCGCCTGCAGGCCGTTCATGCTGGGCGAGAAGCGGCTGAGGTCATAGCTGACCGTGGTGTCGTAGACGACATAGGCGGGGGTGTGGAAGCTGTTCGCCGCGTCCCCCGGCTTCCTGCCCGTGTAGCGTGTGCCGACACCCCAGGTGAGGCCGTCGATGGTGGCCTGGCTGAAGTGGTAGTCCACCCACGCGGTGGCCGAGACCGGCGCCTGGGCCTCGCTGCGGTTGTCCTCGTTGCCGTAGGTTTCCTTGGTGTAGAACGAGTCGATGTAGGTCGCCGCGGCCAGTACATCGAACTGGTCGATGCTGGACTTGAGCTCCAGTTCGACACCGCGCGAACGCACCTCGCCGGACTGGCTCTCGTACTGCGGATAGTCGACGTCGCCGGTGAGTACGTTCTTCTGCTTGATCTGGAACACCGCGGCGGTCAGCAGGGTCCTGTCGAACGGCTGGTACTTCACACCCACTTCGTACTGCTCGCCCTCGGTGGGCTTGAACGCATTGCCACCGCGTTCCGGCGCGGCGGTGCCCACCGTTGGCAGGAAGGACTCGGAATAGCTGATGTAGGGCGCCAGGCCGAAGTCGGTGACGTAGGTCAGGCCGATGCGGCCGGTGAACTTGTTGTCGCGCTGTTCGGTGATGGTGCGCGCGAGCAGGTCCTTGTTCTCCACCTCGGCCCAGTCCTGGCGGCCGCCGACGGTGAGGATCCACTGGTCCAGCTTGATCTGGTCCTGCAGGTAGAGCCCGGTCTGGCGCACGGTGTTATCCCATTTGGTGGTCAGCTCCGGGCGCACGCTGCTGGTATCGGAATTGTTCTTCCCATAGAGGTTCACCGGCTCGGCGTCATAGGCGTTGTAGCCGTCGTACTTGCGGTTGAAGTGCCGGTAGTCGACGCCGGCCAGCGTGGTGTGCTGCAGGGCGCCGGTGTTGAAGCGGTATTCGAGGTTGTTGTCGAGGGTGTAGGCGCTGTTGTGCTGGCGCCAGTCGACCTTGGTCCGGTTGGCGCGGGTGTAGTCGGTGACGCCGTTGGCGTCGGTGACGAAACTGCGCAGGTAGAAGCCCCGGTAGCGGTCGTCGACGTCGGTGTAGCGCGCGGTGGAGCGGTACTGCAGGTCTTCGTTGAAGCGGTGGCTGAAGTCGTAGCCGAGGATGTACTGGTCGCGCTTGTAGTCGTTGTAGTGCGAGTCGCCGGAGAAGAAATCGCGGTCGATGCGCTGGCCGGTCGGCCCGCGCACCAGGCTGCCGATGCGCGGCAGCGACTGGTAGTCCTCCAGTCCATCGTCGCGCTGCACCTGGGCGAGCAGGGTCAGGGTGGTGTCTTCGGTGGGGGCCCAGGTCAGGCTGGGGGCCAGCAGCATGCGCTCGCTGTGGGTGTGGTCGACCTGCTCGTTGCCTTTCTTGGCGACGCCGATGACGCGGTAGGAGAAGGTCTTCTGCTCATCCAGCGGGCCGCTGGTATCGAAGGCGCCGTTGACACGGTGGTAGCTGCCCAGGCCGAACCTGACCTGGCTGCGCTGCTCGGTGGTGGGACGCTTGGAAACCATGTTGACCAGCCCGCCCGGCTGGTTCTGGCCATACAGCACCGAAGACGGGCCCTTGAGCACTTCGACGCGTTCCAGGGTGTAGGGATCGATCTGCGGGGCACCGCCCAGGCTGCCGGCATAGGGAAGGTACGCGCCGTCCAGGTACAGCGGTGTCGGGGCGAAGCCACGGCTGGTGATCTCGTCGGCGATGGAGTTGCGGTCGGTGTAGCCGTTGACGCCCAGGCCGGGGGTGTAGCGCAGCGCCTGGGTCAGGTTCTGCGCACCCTGGGTCTGGATCTGGTCGGCGGTGATCACGTTGATGGTCTGCGGGACTTCCAGGATCGGCGTATCGGTCTTGGTGGCGGTGCCGGTGCGTGTCGCCACGTAGCCCTCGACCGGTCCCCAGGCCGATTCCAGGGTCGCGCCGTTGATGGTGGTGGGCGCCATTTCCATGGCGTCGTCGGCCGGAGCCAGCACGTACCCGTCGGCCACCGCCTGGGCTTGCAGTCCGCTGCCGCGCAACAGATGGGCGAAGCCTTCCTCCAGCGAATAGCTGCCGTGCAGCGCTGGTGCCTGGCGTCCGCGAACCTGGCCGGCATCGAAGGACAGCGCCACGCCCGCCTGGCTGGCATAACGGTTCAGGGCGTTGCCCAAGGGGCCGGCGGGAATGTCGAAGCTGCGGCTGTCCGCCTGGGCCGGTAGCGACAGCGCCGGCAGGCCCAGGGATGTGGCCAGCCCCAGTTGCAGGGCCAGGGCCAGCGGAGAGAGGCGACGGGAAGAACGGTTCATGAAGGTTCCTGTTGGGTTGGCTTGTATCATTCAGGACGGGCCACTCAGCCAAACTGGAACCGACGGTGAAAAATAATTATTCGCGTGAATTTTCCCGACTCACCTGCAGCAGCCACGGGCCGTAGGACTTCACCTGCAGCGGGAAGCTGCGCGCCAGCAAGCGCAATGCGCGTTGCGGATCGTCCATCGGCAACACCGCGGAAACCCGCAGGTCGGCCAGGGCCTTGGCGTCGTAGGCCAGGTAGCCGTTGAAGGTGCGGTCCAGCTCCTTCAGCACCTCGGGCAGGGGGCGGTCCCACACCACCCACTGGTGGTTGCGCCAGGCGTGTTCGAAGGTGCTGCTGTCCACCCGCTGCGGCTGGCCGAGCCCCTGGTCATCCAGGCGCAGGCGCTGGCCTGCCGCCACTTCCACGGTGGCGCCGGTGACGCTGCGCACCTCGACGCGGGATTCGAGCATGGTCAGCCAGGTGGCGTCGTCGCGGCGCTCGACGATGAAGCGCGTGCCCAGGGCGCGAATGCTGCCGTGGGCGGTCTCGACGATGAAGGGGCGAGCGCTGTCATGGGCCACTTCCACCAGGATGTCACCCTGGATGAGGCGCACGGTACGTCGGTGGGCATCGAAGTCGAGGTCGGCCGCCGAGCGTCCGTCGAGGATGACCTGGCTGCCATCGTCCAGGCGGGTTTGCTGCCACTGGCTGGTGCCGGTGCGAAGGTCGGCGAGCAGATAAGACGGCGGGTTGGCGTGCAGGAACATCCCCAGCGGCAGTAGTGTCGCAAAGGCCAGGGCCAGCGCAACGCCACCGGAGCGGCGGCTGCGGCGCTGGTGGTCGAGGTCCTGCGCGGCATCCAGCGCGGCGTGCGCGGGCGCCGCGCTGAGCAGGTCGAAACGCTGCAGCATGTTCGTCAGGCTGCGCGCCGCTGCGGCACGGCGCGGGTCGCTGGCGCACCAGGCATCGAATTCGGCTTGCCGCTGCGGCTCGTCTTCCAGGCGTACCAGCCATTCGGCGGCTTCGTTCAGCAGGGCTTCGTCACGCATGGCCGTCACGCCTCACCCAGCTGGCGATGGCAGTGCAGCAGCGCCTGCACCAGGTATTTCTGCACCATGCGCGTGGAGACGCCAAGGCGTTCCGCGATCTGTTCGTGGGGCAGGCCGTCGAGATGGCGCAGCAGAAAGGCCATGCGCGCCTTGGCGTTGAGTCCGAGCAGCGCCTGGGCGATCTGTTCCAGCGCGTCGATCGCGTCGGCGACCTGTTCGGCGGAAGGGTAACCGGCGCCTTCGTCCGCTACCCGTGCCAATTCTTCCAGGTAGGCCTGCTCGATGGCCTGCCGGCGGGCGCGGTCGATGAGCAAGCGACGGGCGATGGTGCCGATGAACGCGCGCGGCTCCTGCAGGCCAAGCAGGTCGCGGGACGCCAGGATGCGCACGAAGGTGTCGTGGGCCAGGTCGGCGGCGTTCTGCGGGCAGCCCAGGCGCTTGCGCAGCCAGCCCTTCAGCCAGCCGTTGTGCTCGCGGTAGAGCTGATCTACGGTGTCACGCGCAAGGAGAGGCGAGGAGGGCGGAGCGCTAGTCATGATTTTAATTGGCATTTGAGAATGCTTCGCAATATATGCGTGCCATCATTGCGGAGCAAGCCCCATCGCGGGCCAGCCGGCCTGTTCCAGGCGCCAACCGGAGCGGAATTTTCCATGCAGTGGTTTCGGTTTATTGCAGGGCGATTTTCTCTCTTGACCTCAAGTTAGATTGAGGTTTTAGAGTCCTGCCCGAACTTTCCCGCAGTGGCGAATCCGCCCTTGCCGGCAAGGACACAGGACAGGCGCGCGCGGAGTGTGACCGGGATTTCGGCCATCCAGCGCACCTGGAAAACGGCCCCACAAGGACCAGGCATGGACACCCACACTTCACTGATGATTTTCCAGGCGGTGCACGCCCTGGGATTCAGCCTCTGGCTGAGTATTGCGCTGATCAACAACCTCCACACCTTCGCCGGCTCGGCGGGCGCCGTCGGAGCGACCATGGCGATGGTTCCATTGCGCCAGGCACCGCCAATCGAGACACCGATGCTGGCGCGAGCACTGACGTCGCCCGCCCTGCATCGCCTGGCGCTGGCCCTCATCGTGGCGCTCCAGGGGATCGCTGTACTCGCGGCCTGGACGGGCTGCTATTTCCTGCTCCTGGGCGCTGGCCCGGAGGCGGCCCGGCCCTGGTTGAACCTGGCCTCCAGCGCCGCCCTCGCGTTCCTCTTCGCGATGCTCCTGGGTGGGCTCTGGTTCGGCTACTGGATTCGCCAGGAAGGGTTGCAATTGACGCATCTGGTGCTGGTGGTCTGGGTGCTGCTCGGCTTCGTCATCCTCAATGTCCGCTGGATGTAGTACGCGCGGCGCTGGCAAACACCACAGGGCCGAAAGGCGGGGGGAGATACGATGAATATCATGATCGTGGGCGCGAGCAGGGGGCTGGGATCTGCTCTGGCCCAGGGCCTGGGCAGACCGGGCGACACCATCGTCGGGGTGTCGCGCAGACGCCCCGAGTCGCTGGAAATTCCGGCAGGGGTTCGCCTGGAGTGGATCGAAGCCGATCTGGCCGAGCCCGGGGCAGCCGTGGCGGCCATCGAGGCCCAGGCGCCTGCCGAACTCGATGTGCTGATCTGCAACGTCGGCATCTGGGAAGAGCATGCCTTCACTGAGCAATACTCCTTCCTCGCCGACTCCGACGAGTCCATCGGCAGGATGGTGGACGTGAACATCACCGCTACGCTGCTCCTGCTCAAGCGCCTGGTCCCCAGGTTGCTGGATTCGCCACGGCCGCAGCTGATCCTGACGGGATCGACCTCGGCTTTGCGCCAGAGCGGACGACCGGAAGTGGCCTTCGGCGCCTCCAAGTTCGCCCTCAATGGCGTGGCCGATGCGTTGCGCGAAGGCTTCAGGGGCTGGAACCTGGCAGTGACCGTGCTGCAGTTGGGCGACCTGAATACCGACGACCCGTTGTCCACCCCGGTGGAGGATGCCGCGCGGCGAGGGGAGGGACGTCAGGTTCCACTGCACGATGTGGCCAGGATGGTCGATGCGTTGTTGCGGCTTTCCGGTGCTTCCTACGTTCGCGAACTCGTTCTCCCGGCGATTCGCGATGAGCGCTTCTAAATCCGGCCTGCCAGGACGATGCACGAAAAAAAGGCGCCCATGCGGGCGCCGAGAGTTCCTCTCCCTCCAAAGGGGCACGTGGAGCACCAGGGAGGGGAACGGTACTGCAGGGAAATCATCACCACGGCCTTGGGGGGCGGTGATGACTTCCGTTATACGCAACGGTGCCTAACGGGAGGCTGAGGCGCAGCTGACAATTCCGTCATCCACCCACAAGGCGCGCGCGATCACAGAATGTAGAGCGGGTACTCGACGATCAGCCGCACTTCGTCCAGGTCCGATTCGAAGGCCGTGGCGCGGGTGGTGGCCTGGCGCACGCGCAGGGACAGGTCCTTGAGCTGGCCTTCCTGGAACACGTACTTCGCCTCGATGTCGCGCTCCCAGCGCTTCTGGTCGGTGAGCGGATCGCCGTTGCCATCGCGACGCATGTAGACGGAGTTGGCGTTGGAGTAGTCGGCGTCGGTACCGCGCGCGTAGCGGGTCATGAAGCTCAGACCGGGCACGCCGTAGGTGGCCATGTCGAGGTCGTAGCGGACCATCCAGGAACGCTCCTTCGGTGAGTTGAAGTCGCTGTACTGGATGGAGTTGTCCAGGTAGATGGAGTCGGCCTGGCGCAGGTAGTCGAAGTCGTTGTTGCCATTGTTGCGCTGGTGGCTGACGGCGATGCGGTGGGCGCCGAAGTGCACGCCGGCGCTGGCGCTCCAGATGTTGGTGTTGAACTCGCCGAGCAGCTCGCGGCCGTCGTCCACCGACTTGTAGTAGTTGAAGCCGCCGAACAGTTCCACGGCCTCGCTGAGCGGGAAGTTCAGCGCGGTGCCGAAGTAATACTGGTTCCACGCATCCTTCAGGCGGCTGCTGTAGAGGCTGACACTGGCGTTGTCGTTGATGCTGTAGTCGCCGCCGCCATAGGCGAGCCAGGGCGAATCCACGGGGCCTGCGTAGAAGGTGGCGAAGCCGTCGTCCATCTGCCGTGATTGCGGCTGGCTCATGGAGTGCAGCCGTCCGCCTTGCAGAGTCAGGCCGTCGAGGCTGGTGTTCTGCAGGGTGAAACCACGGAAGGATTCGGGCAGCAGGCGCGAGTCGCCGTAGTGCACCACGGGGGTTTCCGGGAACACATCACCGACCTTCAGCACCGTGTCCCACAGGCGCACCTTGGCGGCGCCGCCGGCCTTGGCGTAATCGCTCTCGGTGCGCCCGTCGTTGTCGGTGGGCAGTACATCCACCGAGCTGCCGGCGCCGTTGCGGCCATCACCGGTATCGAGCTGGAAGCCGAGCATGGCGAAGGCGTCCACCCCGACGCCGACCGTGCCCTGGGTGAAGCCGGATTCGAACTTGCCGATGATCCCCTGGGCCCAGACTTCCGAGTAGCCGTTGCCGCGTGGCGGCATGGACTGGCCGTGGCGGGCGTCGCGGTTGAAGTACAGGTTGCGGTTGAGGATTTCCAGGCTGGCGCCTTCGATGAAGCCTTCGGGCTTCTCTTCGGACTTGCCTTCGGCCAGGGCGGCCGGCGAAGCGACCCCCAGTGCCAGCAGCGAAGCCGCCAGCGGGAATTTGTGTCGGTACTTTCGATGCGTGCGATACATGAATGTGCTCCTAAGGGCAGGATGGTTTGGTTACCGCCTGCTGTTGTTGTTTTCGCCCAGGCGTGGCGAGGGCCACGGGCATCGTGTAGGAGCACGGATAACGGGCCGGTGAGGCGGCGATGACAAATCTGTCAGGTAGGGGCGGCCACGCGCTGTGAATACGGCAAGCTCAGGACTGCGCGCGGGTTTGCGAATTGGGCAGGAGTGAATTTCAGAGGGATTTCGCTTTGCAGGGATTTGAATGATCAATAATATTGCCGATCATCACGGTTTTCCTTTTGGTGGTATCAATTCATTGATAATGCTTTTCCCAGCGCTATTGCCATAGCAGTAAGAAGCGCTTCCTTCCTTGTTAGCCCCGATAAAGCTTCTGATTAATTGAATTATGAATCCTCCAGAATAGCCGTAGTAGATCTCCCAACTACATCTCCTGTCTGAATATTTTGGATAGATGTAGTCTGAGTTAAGATATATTTTCCATGTACGCCTCGGCGCATAGCATAAGAGTATTCGCTGCTTAAGTTGGAGATTGATACCTTGGATAGTCCCGAGCCGTCATAAGAAAATCTATAAAAACCTTCCCCCCTGATTTTGTTAACCTCAACAAATCTGTATCCTTTTTTCAGAAATGATTCTGCATTGAACTCAGCTCCATCCCCCGTGTCGAAAAAACCTTCCACTGGTATCGCCTTATCAAAGTGCATGCCCGCATCGGATCTGCAGACCGACTTCCAAGAGAGATAGGTATAGATTTCACTTCCAAAAAATATACCAAACACTACCGCAGAAGCGGTAAGTGCCGAAAAATAGCTATTTCCTCGCGTTTTAACTATGAATCCAGAATATGCGCTGACAACCATGCCGATGAGTGCATAGGCGACCACTAGAATTGGAAATAACAAAATCACTTTCATCACCCGCGTTATTTTTAATTTTCCGCTCGCTAAGGCTTTCGCTTGCATACTGACTTAACGGGGTTCTGTAAAGGCGTAACTGATTTCTAATCCCCCATTATTGTTTTTGTGGAGTTCTTGAATTTTTCAAAAAAAGCTCGCCAGTTGTTTAGCGCTGATTCATCGAACTGCGCTTTAGCTATCCACCCGTTTTCTAAATCGATTGTGACGTTGCAGAATGAATCTGAGCACGAAAATATTGGTGGGTTGCCAATGAAAGTCTTTAGCTCTGTTTTGTTTTTTGGCACCCACCATCCCCCGGTTACATTCTTTTCTGTATACCATTCAAGATCTGGGTGTGTTGTGGATGATTGGCTTTCAAGTAGTTTGGTTTGGCGCCTATTTTTTGCGAAGCTTGTTTCTTCGTATAATTTTTTGTATGGATTATTTGGTGAGATGCTTCTGTTTAATTCGAATGGAAAAATAAAGTTGGTGTAGCCTTCGAGGTTTTGAGATTTTTTTTCTTTCCAAAGGCCTTGATTGAAATATTGAACCTGAATTAAGTCGGGGTTTTTTTTGCCTGCAGGAATTTTAATGGCGCAGTTGGCTAGCTGTATGGGGGTGAATTCTGGTAGGCAATAGTGAACGTAAAATGATGATCCGTCCATGCGGCCAAAAATAGGTACGTAAATTTTATTTATCTTTTTCGCGATATTACTTGTTGTGGCTGGTTTTGTAGCTTCAGTCGAAATTGCTAATGTCGGTATCAGCAATAAACTCATGATGGATGTTCGTATTTTTTTGATGTGTCGTTGTCTGGTTTTGTTTTTTTGTTCTTCAGTCATTCGCCGATTTTCCAATTTTTTGTATTGGTTATATTATTGAATTCCATGTTTTAGAATTTTCCTGCCGTGTCGCACAGCATAGATTTTTAACGTTCGTTTAGGTTTTCGTCTATGTGCTGTTGTTGTGCGGGCGGGGCAGCGCTTCCAGGCATACCGATGTCGGAACCAGGCAACCCTCGCGCGCAGGCGACGCCTAGGGTGACGGACCTTCACTGCAATAATCTGGAGCTGTCATGTCCGATTTCATCACCGTCCTGCGCAACACCTACCCGACGCCCGTGCTGGACGCCACCAAGTGGAAGCGCATCGGCGGCGACCCGCACACCGTCAACCTCAACGCCTACCTCTCGGCGGACGGCAGCAAGATCATGGGCACCTGGATCTGCACACCTGGCAAGTTCGAGGTGAACTACGAGAAGTGGGAGTACTGCCATTTCCTCGACGGCTACTGCGTCATCACCCCGAGGGTGAGCAGCCGATCCATCTGCGCGCAGGCGACGTGTTCGTCATCGAGCCGGGCATGAAAGGGACTTGGGAAGTGGTGGAAACGGTACGCAAGTATTTCGTCTTCGCCTGATCGCCGTGGGCAACGAAAAAGGGAGCCGACGGGCTCCCTTTTTTCGTACCGCGACGCTTACTGCGGGCCGTCGCTGACCGACCAGCTCGCCGCTGACACATAGGGCGCCAATGCCAGTTCGCCGACCAGGGATTCCAGCAGGCTGTCCTTGTCGCTGGGGGCCAGCACCAGGGCGGCCACTTCCACTTCGCCGCCGGTCTTGCGGGCGTGGCTTTCCAGGCTTTGCAGGGCCAGGCCATTCGCGCTCAGCCGACGTAGCAAGGTGGAGCGCACCAGCGCTTCCTGATGCGCTTCGGTGACCGCCTCGACCGTGTAGTAGCGCTCGCTGCTCGGCTCGATGGGGGCGTGGCGCTGGATCCAGCGCGTCACCGAGGGCAGGGTGAGGTTGCACAGCACGATCAGCAGGGTGGCGACCAACGCCGCCGCGAGGAATCCGCTCCCCGCCAGCACGCCCACCGCGCCGGTACACCAGATCGTCGCCGCGGTGCTCAGGCCACGCACGCTCAAGCCATCGCGCATGATCACACCGGCGCCGAGGAAGCCGATACCGGTGACCACCTGGGCGGACATACGCACCACCTGGTCCTCCGCGCCCATGAGGAAGGGCAGGGTAGCGAAGGTGGCGGCGCCGAGGGAAACCAGGCCGTGGGTGGCGACGCCCGTGAAGCGCTGGCGCCATTGACGCTCCATGCCGATCAGCGCGCCGAAGCAGAGCGCCGCGAAGAGGTCGAGGATGATGTCGAAGTACATGCCTTTGTGCTCCGCGCTGGCCTTGCGCTGGCGCTTGTGGGAAGGGGTGTGGTGCACCCGGTGATCCAGTTCGACCAGTCTACCGGGCCAGGGGTGGGATCGGGGTGATATGTCTCAAGGGGTATTTTTTCGGCGGTTGGTGGGGCCGAGTCCTTGGTTTCGGCCGTTGTCCTGGCTGCGCCAGGATTTCGCGGACAAGGTCCGCTCCTACAGGCCAGGACCTGCTTGCTGGCACTCGTAGGAGCGGACCTTGTCCGCGAAGTCCATCACGCAGCAACCGGCGCGGCAGGCAACTGCTGATGACGTGCTGTCCCGCCGGGGAGGGCTCGGCCCCGGCACGTCTGCCAAATCCATAAGCGTACGTGGACGAGCTAACGACTCGCCGCGAGGAATGGGTAGTGTGGCCATCCCTTTCACCGGAAGAGAGTTGGCAAGATGGTTACCTGTTACCTGCGCTACGTGCTGGACCCGTACAAGCTCAAGGAATTCGAACATTACGGCCGGTTGTGGATCCCGCTGGTGGAGCGCTTCGGCGGACAGCACCACGGTTACTTCCTGCCTTCGGAGGGCGCGAACAACATTGCCCTGGCGATGTTCACCTTCCCCAGCCTGGCCGATTACGAACGCTACCGGCAGCAGTCCATGGACGATCCCGAGTGCCAGGCGGCGTTCCGTTACGCCGAGGAAACCCGCTGCATCCTCAGCTACGAGCGGAGTTTCTTCCGGCCGGTGTTCGGCGGCTGATTGGCCGCTGTCGTGATCAGATGAACCCTGCGAAAAGGCTGGAAGCTCCACAGGTGCGGGCATCGAGATAACCGGCTGGCTGATCGCGGGCCCGCTCCCACGAGTTGCCTCTGTGCTTGGGGCGGCCCTCACCCTAACCCTCTCCCAGGGGGAGAGGGGACCGTCCGGTGCAGGATGGAACCTTCACGTCAGTCGGCTCGAACTGCCCCCTCTCCCTCAGGGAGAGGGGGCCGTCCGGTGCAGGATGAAACCTTCGCGTCAGTCGGCTCGAACTGCCCCCCTCCCTGAGGAGCGGGGCGCGCAGCCAGGGCCGGGGTGAGGGGAATGCATCGGTACGGACTTCCTGAAAGAAGGCAGTCGCTCCTATGCAAGCATCAAGCCCGGTAGGAGCGGACTCCGTCCGCGATCGTCATCCGCCGGCAGAGGAGCAGCACCGTAGGGCGCATAACGCCGGAGGCGTTATCCGCCATGGCGGCGGATAACCCGTTCCGGGTTATGCGCCCTACGTGTACTGGAGCCAAGGTGGTGGATCAGCGCCGCACCGTCACCTCGCCGCTCCAGCCACCGCCGAGGGCGCGGAATAGGTCCACCAGGGCGATCTGCCGCTGGGTGCTGGTCTCGATGTAGGCCGACTCGTTGACGAAGTTGCTGCGTTGCGCATCGAGGTAGCGCAGGTGGCTGTCCACGCCGCCTTCGTAGCGCGCCTTGGCCAGCTTCAGCGTCTCGTTGGTGGTGTTGGCCAGGGCCCGACGTGCGGCTTCCTCGCGGCGTAGAGTATCGGTCGCTGCAAGCGCGTCAGCGACTTCACGGAACGCCGTCTGGATGGTCCCTTCGTAGGCGGCCACGGCGGAGTCCTTGCGCACCTTGGCCAGGTCGAGATTGGCGCTGTTGCGACCGGCATCGAAGATCGGCAGCGAAAGCGTCGGCACGAAGCTCCACGAACGCGAGCCACCGTCGAACAACCCGGACATTTCCGCACTGGACGTACCGAAGCTGCCGGTCAGGCTGATGCGCGGGAAGAACGCCGCGCGGGCCGCGCCGATATCGGCGTTGCGCGCCTTGAGTACGTGCTCGGCGGCGAGGATGTCCGGGCGCCGCTCAATCAGCTCCGATGGGGCTCCAGGAGCGATGTCCTGGATCAGCATCGGCTTGTCCTGCGGCACCTGCGCAATGCGTTGGGCCGCGTCCGGCGTGCCGAGCAGTAGCACCAGCGCGTTGAACGCCTGCTGCTTCTGCCGCGCATTGCTTTCCAGCTCCGCGCGAGACTGTTCGACCAGCCCCAGTGCCTCCTGGTAATCCAGCGCGGTGGCCGCGCCGGCGCTACGCCGCTGGCTGATCAGGCTGAGCGAGTCCTCGCGGCTGGCGAGGGTCTGCTCGGTCAGTTGCAGGCGACGCTGGGCGCCGTCATAGGTCAGGTAGGCCTGGCTGACTTCGGCTATCAGCGCGATGCGTGCGCTGCGGCCGGCTTCCTCGGTGGAGAGGTACTGCTCCAGTGCGGCGTCGGTCAGGCTCTTCACCCGGCCGAACAGGTCCAGCTCGTACTCGGGCAGCGCGAGGCCGACCTGATAGCTGCTGCTCACCGCGGAACCGCCGCTATTGGACAGGTCAGCCGGCAACCGCTGGCGATTGCCATTGGCCGAGGCGTTCAGCCCCGGCACGCGCTCCGAACGCTGGATGCGGTACTGCGCGCGGGCCTGCTCGATGTCCAGCAGGGTCTGGCGCAGCGAGCGGTTGTTGTCCAGGGCGACGCCCACCAGATTGCGCAGCTCGCTGTCGACGATGAAGGTCTGCCAGTCGAGGTTGCTGGCGGCCTGGCCGGTTTTCGCGGCCGGGCTATTCCAGCTCGACGCCACCGGTGCCTCGGGGCGTTCGTAGGTGGGCGCCATCGAGCAGCCGGCCAGGCTCAGCGCCAGCAGCAAGGCGCAGGCGGGTTTATGCAGGGCGGTCATTGCGCGACCTCCGAAGTTTGGTGCGTGGTTTTCGGTTGGCGACGCAGCAGCGACAGCAGCCAGACGAAGCAGATGGGCACGAAGATCACCCCCAGCAGCGTGGCGCTGAGCATCCCGCCGATCACCCCGGTACCCAGGGCGCGCTGGCTCGCCGCGCCGGCGCCGCTGGCGACCACCAGCGGCACCACGCCGAGGATGAAGGCCATGGAGGTCATGATGATCGGGCGGAAGCGCAGGCGCGCGGCCTGGATCGCGGCGTCGCGCAGGCTGTGGCCCTGTTCCCAGAGCTCCTTGGCGAACTCCACGATGAGGATCGCGTTCTTCGCCGCGAGACCGATGACGGTGATCAGGCCGACCTTGAAGTACACGTCGTTGGGCAGCCCGGTGACCGTCACCGCCAATACCGCGCCGAGGGCGCCGATGGGCACGATGAGCATCACCGACAGCGGGATCGCCCAGCTCTCGTAGAGCGCCACCAGCAGCAGGAACACCACCAGAATAGCCAGGGCGAACAGCTGGCTCGCCTGGCCGCTGGCGACCTTCTCCTGGTAGGACAGGCCGGTCCACTCGTAACCGATGCCGGCCGGCAGCTCTGAGGCCAGGCGCTGCATCTCGGCCATGGCTTCGCCGGTACTCACCCCCGGTGCAGCGTCGCCGGCGATACGGATCGACGGGTAACCGTTGTAACGCGCCAGCTGCACCGGGCCTTCTTCCCAGCGGGTGCTGACGAAGGCGGACAGCGGCACCAGCTCGCCGCTGGTGTTGGGCACATAGAGCTTGAGCACGGCTTCCGGGGTCATCCGGTCACCCTGTTCGGCCTGCACCACCACGCGTTGCTGGCGGCCGGCGTTGGCGAAGTCGTTGATCACCGACGAACCGAAGGCGGTGGACAGCGCACTGCTGATGGACTCGAAACTGACGCCCAGGGTACGCGCCTTCTCGCGGTCGATTTCGACGCGCAGCTGTGGCGCCTCGGCGAGGCCTTCCATCATCGCGTAGAGGATCTTCGGGTTGCCGTTGGCCTGCCCGAGCAACTGGTCGCGGGCCGCGAGCAGTGCCTCGCGGCCGAGGCCGGCGCGGTCCTGCAGGCGCAGCGAGAAGCCACCGGAGTTGCCCAGGCCGTCAATCGGCGGCGGGGTCACGGCCATGATCGCGCCGTCGCTGATGCCGGCGAAACGCTCGTTCACCGCGGCGGTTTCCGCTTCGGCGGACTGCGACTTGTCGCGCACGGACCAGTCCTTCAGGGTCGGGAAGGCCAGCGCGGCGTTCTCGCCCATGCCGGAGAAGCTGAAGCCCATCACCAGGAAGGACGAGGCCACGGCTTCACGCGAAGCGAGGAACTTCTCCAACTCCTGGCCGGTGATGTCGGCCCGCGCGCGGGTGGCGCCCGGCGGCAGCTGGATGTCGACGATCATGTAGCCCTGATCTTCCACCGGCACGAAGGATTCCGGCAGGCGCAGGTAGCTGTAGCCGAGCAGGGCGAGGATGCCGGCGTAGATCAGCATGTAGCGCCCGGCGCGTTTCACCAGCGCGCTGTTGAGCCGCGTGTAGCGCTCGGTCAGGCGCGTGAAGCCACGGTTGAAGGCGCCGAAGAAGCCGCGTTTCTCGTGATGGCCCGCCGGGATCGGCTTGAGCAGCGTGGCGCATAGCGCCGGAGTGAAGGTCAGGGCGAGGAAGCCGGAGAACAGGATCGACACCGCCAGCGACAGGGAGAACTGCTGGTAGATCACGCCCACCGAACCGGCCATGAACGCCAGCGGCAGGAACACCGCCGAGAGCACCAGGGTGATGCCGATGATCGCACCGGACACCTGGCCCATCGCCTTGACCGTGGCCTTCGCCGGGGACAGGCCTTCCTCGGCCATGATCCGCTCGACGTTCTCCACCACCACGATGGCGTCGTCCACCAGGATGCCGATGGCCAGCACCATGCCGAACATGGTCATCATGTTCACCGAGAAGCCCAGCAGGTACATCATCGTCAGCGTACCCAGCAGGCACACCGGCACGACGATGGCCGGGATCAGGGTGTAGCGCACGTTCTGCAGGAACAGGAACATCACCAGGAACACCAGCACCATGGCTTCGAGCAGGGTGTGGATGACCTTCTCGATGGCCACGTCGACGAAGCGCGAGGTGTCGTAGGGCACCGAGTACTCGACGTCGTCGGGGAAATTCACCGACAGCTCGGCCAGGCGCTCCTTCACCAGGGCGGCGGTCTGCAGGGCGTTGGCGCCGGGGGAGAGCTGGATGGCGCCGGCCACGGTGGGCTTGCCGTCCAGGCGGGCGGTGAAGTTATAGCTTTCGCTGCCGACTTCCAGGCGCGCCACGTCGGCCAGCTTCACGCTGGAGCCGTCTGGATTGGCGCGCAGGACGATACGGCCGAACTCCGCCGGGTCGTCCAGGGTGCCCTTCACGGCGAGGGTGGCGGTCAGCTCCTGCTCGGTGCTGCCGGGGGAAGCGCCGAAGCTGCCGGCCGGTACCTGCACGTTCTGCCCGCGAATGGCGTTGCCCACGTCATCGATGGACAGGCCGTAGCCGACCAGTTTCTGCGGGTCGATCCACACGCGCATGGCGGCTTCGGAGGAGAAGAACTGCAGCTTGCCGACGCCTTGTACGCGGCGCAGCTCGTTGTTGATGTTGCGCGCGGCGTAGTCGCCCAGGGCGGTGGTATCGGTGCGCTGCGAGCCTTCCTTGTAGTTCAGCGCGTAGATCAGCAGGAAGCCGGCGCTGGTCTGCTCGACTTCCAGGCCCTGCGTGAGCACGGCCTGGGGCATGCGTGCCTCGGCCTTCTTCAGGCGGTTCTGCACGTCCACCTGGGCCAGCTCGGGATTAGTGCCGGGCTGGAAGGTGACCACCACTTCGGCCATGCCGTTGGAGTTGCTGGTGGATTCGAAGTAGAGCAGGCCCTTGGCGCCGTTGAGCTCCTCTTCGATCACGCTGGTGACCGAGTCCACCAGCACCTGCGCCGAGGCGCCGGGGTAGGTGGCGGTAACGGTGATCTGCGGCGGCGCCACGCTGGGGTACTGTGCAACTGGCAGCAGCGGAATCGCCAGCAGGCCGGCCAGGGAAATGAACAGCGCCACCACCCACGCGAAGTTGGGGCGCTTGATGAAGAACAGTGACATGGGGAATTCCTCGGCGCTGCCTTACTGGCGCGACGCCTGCTGTTGCTCAGGGGCGTGACGGGCCTCGACCTTGGCGCCGGGCTGCAGGCCGGTGAGGCCGCCGACGATCACCTGGTCGCCGCTGGCCAGGCCCTGGCTGATCTGCCAGCGCGCGCCCTGCATGGCGCCGGTCTGTACCTGGCGCGTCTCGACACGGTTCTCTGCGCCGATCACCAGCACGTGGGCGGTGCCATCGGTGGCGCGCTGCACGGCGCGTTGCGGCACGAGGATGGCCTTGGCGTCGGTACCCTGCGGGGCCGTGACGCGCACGTACATGCCTGGCAGCAGCAAGCCGTCGGCGTTGTCGAACTTGCCGCGCAGCGAAACCTGGCCGGTGCCGCGGTCCACCGAGATATCGGTGAACAGCAATTCGCCCTGGCGCTCGTATTGGGTGCCTTCCACGCGCAGGCTCAGGGCCTGGCTCTGGCCGGCGGGGAGGTTGCCGCTCTTCAGCGCTTCCCGCAGGCGCAGGGCGTCGGCCACCGGTTGGGTGAAGTCGGCATAGATCGGATCGAGTTGCTGGATGCGCGCCATCAGCGTGGCGTCGCCCTGGCCGACCAGCGCGCCTTCGGTCACCAGTGCGCGGCCGATACGCCCGGAGATCGGCGCCTTGACCGAGGCATAGCCCAGGTTCAAGCGCGCGGTTTCCAGGTCGGCCTGCGCCGAGCGCACCGAGGCCTGGGCACTGCGCAGGTCGGCGGTGGCGGTGTCGAAGTCCTGCTGGCTGACCGCTTCGATCTTCACCAGCGGCTCGTAGCGTTTCACCCGCGCCTGGGCTTCCTGCTGCGCGGCCTGGGCCCGCGCCAGTTCACCTTCGGCGCGGGACACAGCGGCCTTCAGCGGCGCCGGGTCGATCTGGAACAACAGGTCGCCGGCCTTGACGTCGGCACCTTCCTCGAAGCGCTTCTGCATCACGATGCCCGCCACCCGCGCCCGCACTTCGGCGACGCGCATCGGCTCGATGCGCCCCGGCAACTCCGAGGTCAGGGTGAGGGGTTCGGTCGCGACCGCCACCACATCCACCGGGCGCGCCGTTTCGGCGGCGGCCTCCGGTTCTGCGGACTGTCCGCAACCCGCCAACGCTAGCGCCGCTACCAGCGCACTGATTGTCCCTACTGCACGCAACCTGCCCATGATTCACCCGGGTCTGTCTATCTGGAAAGGTGCGTATGATCCTTTCAAAGTCAAAATGAGTCAAGAATGTCTCATTTGCTTCTATGGTGTATAAAATGTGTCATGACCTTTCAAAAGAGAGGTCCTTTTCTGCACAATGAGACGATCCGCCACCTGACACGAGGCCCCGAATGACTCTCTCCGCCCATGATGAACGTCTGCTCAAGGCGCTGGCCGTCGCCATCGTCGACCGCCCACGGGCGACGCTGAAGGAGCTGGCGGAGTCGGCGGGGGTGAGCAAGGCCACGCTACATCGCTTCTGCGGTACCCGCGACGGGCTGATGGAGATGCTGGAAGACTATGGCCACGTGGTGATCCGGCAGATCCTCGAGGCCGCCGAGCTGCAGCAGGCCGAACCGCTGGAGGCGCTGCGCCGGCTGATCGCCGAACACCTCAAGCACCGCGACATGCTGAACTTCCTGCTGTTCCAGTACCGCGCCGAGAACCTCGACATGGAGGCGACGACCGAGCGCTGGGGCTACTACACCGAGGCGGTGGACGCCTTCTTCCTGCGCGGCCAGCAAAGCGGCGTGCTGCGTATCGACATCACCGCCGCCGTGTTCACCGAACTCTTCCTCTCGATGCTCTACGGCATGGTCGACGCCGAGCGCTACGGCCGCGCCGCCAGTTCCAGCTCCGCCCACGTGCTGGAGCAACTGTTCCTGCACGGTTCGTTGGTCCAGACCCAGGCCTGACAGCACGCATCGCGTGCCCTGAGCGGGAGCGGCGGGTGGCCGGGCAGGGCGGTTTTCCGTACCATTGCCGGCCCTTCGAAGTCCCCGTTCCGAGTAGAAAAATGAAACCCGCCCGCCTGCGTGCCGATGTCCTGGCCGGACTCACCACGTCCTTCGCGCTGGTGCCCGAGTGCATCGCCTTCGCCCTGGTCGCCCACCTCAACCCGCTGATGGGCCTGTACGGCGCCTTTATCCTCTGCACCCTCACCGCACTGTTCGGTGGCCGCCCGGGCATGGTCTCCGGCGCCGCCGGATCGATGGCGGTAGTCATCGTCGCGCTGGTGGTGCAGCACGGTGTGCAGTACCTGCTGGCCACGGTGTTGCTGGGCGGTCTGGTGATGATCCTGTTCGGCGTGCTGCGCCTGGGCAAGCTGGTGCGGATGGTGCCGCATCCGGTGATGCTGGGCTTCGTCAACGGCCTGGCGATCGTCATCGCCATGGCCCAGCTCGAACACTTCAAGGACGGCGAGCACTGGCTCAGCGGTAACCCGCTGTACGTGATGCTGGGCCTGGTGGCGCTGACCATGGCGGTGGTCTACGGGCTGCCGAAGCTGACGCGAGCGGTACCCCCGGCGCTGGTGGCGATCCTTGGCGTGGGGTTGCTGGTCTACCTGCTGAACCTGCCGACCCGCACGCTCGGTGACATGGCGCACATCGCCGGTGGCCTGCCGCCGTTCGCCTTGCCGCAGATTCCGTGGACCCTGGAAACCCTCGGGATCATCGCGCCCTATGCCTTCCTCATGGCCATGGTCGGCATCCTGGAAACCCTGCTGACCCTCAACCTCACCGACGAGATCACCGAGACCCGCGGCTACCCGGACCGTGAATGCGTGGCGCTGGGCGGGGCCAACATCGTTTCCGGGCTGTTCGGCGGCATGGGTGGCTGCGCGATGATCGGCCAGACGGTGATCAACCTCAGCTCTGGTGGCCGTGGGCGGCTCTCCGGCGTGGTGGCCGGGGTGATGATCCTGCTCTTCGTGCTGTTCCTCTCGCCGCTGATCGAACGCATCCCGCTGGCGGCGCTGGTGGGCGTGATGTTCGTGGTGTCCCAGCAGACCTTCGCCTGGGCTTCGCTGCGGGTGCTGAACAAGGTGCCGGCAAGCGATGTGCTGGTGATCATCGCGGTAACCGCCATCACCGTGGCGACGGACCTGGCCACCGCGGTGTTCTGCGGCATCATCCTGGCGGCGCTGGACTTCGCCTGGAAGCATGCCCGCGAGTTGTATGCGGACATCCATGACGAGGCGGACGGCAGCAAGCTGTACCGCCTTCACGGCACGCTGTTCTTCGCCTCCACCACGCCCTTCCTCAACCAGTTCGACCCGGCCAATGACCCGCCGCAGGTCACCCTGGACTGCGCGCACCTGAGCTTCGTCGACTACTCGGCCATTGCCGCGCTGATGACCCTGCGCGAGCGCTACGCCAAGGCCGGCAAGCATCTGCGCGTGGTGCATCTGTCGGAGCGCTGCAAGCAACTGCTCAAGCGAGCGGGGATGCAGCAGGGTTGAGCCTTGCAGGATCGGATTTCCCGCCGATCCGCCCGTGGTCCGGCCCGGCGGCGATCATGGCCGGCGTCCACTCCTACCGATTACTGAGTTCCTGCCAGACGCATTCCAGCGCATCGGCATCGAGCAGTAGCTGGCGGGCAGCGCTGCGGATGCGGCGGGCCTGTTCGTCGCTGACGTTGCAGGAACTCAGCTCCTGCAGCAGCTCGGCGGCGATTTCGTTGTTGTAGGAAGTCGTGCGCACAGCGCGCAGCACGAGGTCGTGTTGGTTGAGCATGACGATCTCCTGTCTGGAGTAGAAAGTCGGCGCGGCACTGGCGCCGCGCCGATCAATAGTCGAATTCAGAACTTCACCTTGATTCCAAGAATGCCTTCGTAGCTACGTCCTTCACCATCGAAAGACTTCTGATATCCGAGCGAGCCGGTGACGCTGGTACGGTCGTTGAGCTGGTAGTCCACGCCCAGGTTCAGTTCGCCCCAGGTGCCATTCATGTCGGTGCCGAAGGGGATGTAGCCGTTGGCCGAGGAGAACTCTGTCTTGGCCTTGCCTTCGAATTCGTGCCAGACGCTGGGCCGTACCCAGACGTTGGTGCGGTGCAGGCGACCCTCGTCGTCCTCGCGGAACCAGTCCTTGTCGATCCGCACCCCAAGCCGCCCGGTCAGCGAGTCCACGTCCTCGAAGCGCACGTCCGCCGCGTCGTCATGGGCGTCGTCGAGTTTCAGCCGGCTGGCGATCAGTTGCGCCTGGGGCTCGACGTGGAGCGTCTTGTCGCGGTTCACCTTGAAGGGATAACCGGCCTCCAGCGAGGCGGTGATGCCGTGGCCCCGGGTTTTCAGCGAGTCGGCGTCGTTGGTGTGGGCCTTCATGTCGAAGCGGTTGAATTGCAGTACGCCGTCGAGGTACCAGCCTTTTGGCCCGAAGTGTGTCCAGTAGCCGCCGATGCCGTAGGAACGCAGGGTGTCGTCACCGGCGCCCTGTCCATCGGTATGGTCGACGCTGCCCTTGATGCGCCCGGCCTGCAGCGAGAGGCCGGCCTGGTCGGTGCTGCCATCGGTGTCTTCGTTGCGGTAGAGGTCGGCGCCGACCTGGAAGGCCTGGATACGGTAGTCGTAGTCCGCGCCGCCGGGCAGGCTGTCCTTGCCCTTCTGGTGGATCACCCGGCCCCAGCCCAGTGACGGCCCATAGGTGTCGGTGTCTTCGCTGGGCAGCGGGTCGGTGTCATTGCGCCGCTCCTCGCCCACGCGTTCGTGCAGGGTGTCGACCAGGGCGCGGCTGTAGTTCAGCGCCATGGCGGGGAGGGCGCTGTAGAGCGAGGTTTCCGCGCGATAGTTGGGGACTTGCCGGGGCGGCGTCGGATCATCTGGCGTGATGTGGGGGGCCGGATCGACGGGATCGCTCGGGTCTTTCGGATCGACCGGATCAACCGGATCAACCGGCGGCGTGTCTTTCGTCGAGCGCAGGTACCAGGCTTCACTGTTGCTGTCGTCAAGGCTGGCGCGGTGCAGCGTGTATTCGTACGGGCCTGCCTTGACCCGGTTGAGCAGGCGGAAGGCCTCCGCCTCGGTGGTACCGCCGTTCACCGCGTCCACCACCTTGATGCCGTTGCCTTCGGTCAGCGCGCCGGGTCCGCCGGCGTTCTTGATCCGCAGGTTGCTCTCGCCGGTGGCCTGGCCGCCGTCGATCACCAACTGGTCGGAGGGCGAGTCGTCCTTGTAGAGGTAGGTGTTCAGCGCGAGGGTGCCGTTGGCGCCGTGATACTCATTGACGGTGAGTCGCTTGTAGCCGCCCTCGGCGCTGAAGTCGACCAGGCTGGCGTCGTTGCGCAGGCTGCTCAGGTTCGAATCGCCGGTGAGCTGCCACAGGCTGGTGTCGCGCAGGGTCACGTCTGATTGGCTGCCGGCGGCGGTTTTCGCCGTGCCGGAGACCAGGGAGGACGACAGGTCCAGGCGGGCGTTGCCGGCGGCATCCTGGCTGGTGCCGATGCCCTGCCACTGGCCGGTGCCCATGTCGGGAATGGCGCTGCCGTCGCTGGCCACCGAGCGATCGACATTCAGCCATTGGCCGCTGCCTCCCGCCAGGGAGTGGCTGAGGGCGATGTCGGCAACACCGGCGGTGGCGATGGTGGCGCCGTCGCGGTTGGACAGCGTCGCACGATCCATGCGTACCTGGCCCGGCAGTGCGTCGGTGCCCTGGACATAGAGTGCTGCCGATTGCGCGCCGTGGGCAGCCACTACCACGGACTCGGCGTCGACACTGCCGCCTTGCCGGGCCACTACGCCGTGGCCGAGGCTGCCCTGGGAATTCACGCTCACGCCATCCAGATGGGCAGTGGCGGTGTTGTTGGCGAACACGCCAACGGCCTGTTCGCCCTGGGTGCTGACGGTGCTGTTGGTCGCGCTCAGCGCGCCACCGGATTCGGCCCGCAGGCCATGGGAGCTGGCGCCCAGGGTAGCGATACTGCTGTCGCTCAGGTCGAGCGTTGCGGTCTCGCTCTTGTAGTGCCGGCTGACCATCGCGCCGGCGGCGTGGTCACCGCTGGTCTGCACGCTGACGTGACTGGCTGTCAGGCCAACCGCGCCTGGCTTGGCGGAGCCGATGCCGGCGTAGAGGCCAACGGAGTAGCTGCCTTCGGTCTTCACGCTGAGGTTGTCCAGTTGCATGCGGCCGCCATCATCGACGGCGGCGCCGTAGGCCTGTGCGCCTTGCGTCAGGACGCTGGTGCCGTCGGCCACCAGCAGGGCGCCGGGGTTGCGCGCCGCCAGTGCGTGGGGAAAGGTCAGGTGGCTGGCCACCGGAGAGCCGTTGCCGGTGGTTGTGACCGAACCACCATGGACGATCACCGTTGCGCCCAGGTCGGCGACGATGCCCATGGCGTTGTCGTTGCCGTGGGTGGTGACGGTCAGGTTGCTCGCCGTGAGGGTCGAGGCCGGCGCGGCGCTGGACGAGCTGCCGGCCGCCAGCGCGGTGGAGTAGTTGCCGTGGGTGGTGATGCTGCCGTTGCTGACGACCGCGTCGGCGCCTTCGCGCACCTGCACGCCATAGCTGGTCTTGGGCGTGGTGCGCACGTCGCTGCCGGTCATGCGCAGCGCCGATCCCGCACCGTCCACCAGCACGCCCGGCGACCAGGGGCCGACGGCACCGGGCGGGGCGTCGACCGAAAGGCTGCTGGCGTCGACCGTGGCCGTGGCGCCACCGGTGATGTTGAGGCCGATGGAACGGTTGCCGTCCACGCTCACCGTGGAGTGGCGGATGTCGCCGCTGGAGCCGCTGCCTTCGATAGAGACGCCGTGGCCGTAAGTCAGGCCGTGCACCTGCAAGGTGGCATGATCCAGCGCGACACTGGCGCCGTCCATGGCCCGTGCACCGGCGGCCGGGTTGGCGACGTTGCCGGCGCCGCTGACGTTGGCGCTGGAGTGGCTCAGCAGGATATGGCTGCCGCTGCCTTCGGCGCGAGCGCCGCCGACATTGGTGCCCGATACATCGAGGGTGGAGTTCGAGAGGTCGATATGGCTGCCGGAGAGGGCGTGAAGGGCGGCGGTCGTGGCGGTGCTCGTGGCGCTGCCGCTGACCGTGATGTCCGCATCGTTCAGGGTGATCTGCGCGCCTTCCTCGCCACGCGCGGCGCTGGCGCTGCCGGCGGCGATGTCGAGGATCACGCCGTCCGCGTCGATGACGGTGCCGGCGCCGCCAGCCAGCAGGCCGTGGCTCAAACTCAGCACTTTCTCGTCATCCACCGGGGTGGCGGCGGAGACCGCCGCGCCGCTGGTGTGAATCCGTGTATCGCCCGTCAGGTTCACCGTCGCGCCGTTGCGCGCCCAGACACCGACGGAGCCCTTGCCGGAAGTAGTGACCGAGCCGCCGTCGAGAGTGGCGCCGGCGGCGTCCACCAGAACGCCGTGGCCGTTGCCACCCGCCGTGGTGATGGCTGTGCCATGCAGGTCGGCCGAGGAGCCGCTGTCGACGCGCAGGCCGTAGGCCGATCCACCGGTGGTATCGATCGTGCCACCGGTAGCGGCCAGCGAGCTGGCGCCAGTGACCAGCACGCCATGGGCACCGCCGGTGGCGGTGCTGCGGGCGCCGATGGTGGTGACGGCGACTTCGTCCAGCCGGGCCTGTGCGCCGTTCTCCAGGGTGACGCCGGCGGCGCCCCAGGATTGCGTGCCCACTGAGCCGCGGTGCATGTCCAACTGGCCGTGGGTGACCACGATCCCGCGGTTGTTGTTGCCTTTGGCGCCACCGCCGATCAGTACCTGGGTGTCGGACAGTTGCGCTGTGCCGTTGGCGTCGACGCGCACGCCGGTAAGGTCATTGGTGGTGATCGCCACGCTGGCGGTGGTTTTCGGGTCGAGGACGATGCTGCTGTCGCTGATCGTCAGCGTATCCCCGGCACTGACGTGTGCGCCGGTCTGGCCTTTGGCAGCCGCAGCGGTGGTGGCGCTGTTCTCGATGCGCCCCTGGCTGATGCTGGCGTTGCCGCTGGTCTTCACCCCTGTTGCGTTGGCGGCGGCAAGTCTGATGGTGGGCTCGGCATGGACGCCGGCGGTGGCGATGCCGATGCCGCCGGTCGTGGTCACGGTGATGGGCGGCGGGGCGCCGAGCAAGGCGCGGCTGGCGAACACCGCCGGTACTTCATGAGCGGCTTGCAGGGCGAGGTCGAGATAACTCGGATGGCTGGGCTCGAAAACCGCGCCGGCCTCGGACGGCAGGTTGAGGTCGTCGGTGTCTGCCTCGGTGACGGTGTCCTCGGCTTCGGCTTCGATCACCCGAAGGCTGAACACGCTGGCAAGGATCAGGCTGATGGCCTGGGCGAGGTGGGAGCGGCGTAGCCGCATGAGGGAGGATTGCGTCGTGGAAGAAGGGGGAGTGCGGTCGAGGTCGTTCATGATGCGGCTCCAGGAAAGTTCATGGAGCGAGCATCGGATCAGGGGCGCGGTGGTCCCATCGTGGCTGCCTGATAGCGTTGTAGTGATTTCACTAGATTCGCGGTGTTCCCTTGGGAAGCTTGAGCTGGATCAAGGCGACGACCTCTTGTCGGCTGTCACTGCCGATCTGCACGGTTCCTTCGAGCAGGCGGCACAGGCGTCGGGCCAGATGGTAGCTGGCCTGCTTGTCGATCCCTTCGAGCAGCGACTCTGCGGGAGCGCCATCGACAGTCTGGAAGGTCAATTGCCAGGTGATTTCGGCGAAGGGCTGTGAGATCACTTCGGCATGCAGGGTGAGCGCAGGCAGCCCCGCTTTTTCGAAGGTGCGTACCAGTACATTGAGCAAGTGCTGGTAACGGTTCGGATCGATCCAGGCCCAGTGGTCGTCGCTGGTCGGTACGAATGCCTGGTTCGGGTGGGTTGCCTCCAGGGTCTTGCGGGTCAGACGGTTGAGTTCCTTCGAGTGGGGAATGGTCAGCACGGTCTCGCGTTCCATATCGATCAGTTCGAGCAGCACCTCGATCTTGTCGCGCATCCGCTCCAGATAAGGGGGCGCTTCTCCCAGCAGTGGGTCCTGGGGATGGCGCGTGCGGGCTGCCGACAGCAGCGTCCCCAACGCATCCAGCTCCTGCAGCAGGTCGCGGCCAGCGGATGACAGAAACTGGCTGCGGCTGGCGAATATCGACTCCAGGTAGGCCTTGGATTCCTGCAGGTGCTCGATGTAGCGCTCGTGCTCGGTGATGTCGACGTAGGAGCACATCACGCCTAGCACCGCGCCGTCGCCGTCCTTGATCGGCACACCGATCAGCCGATAGGTTCGCCGCTCCGCATCCAGGTTACCGGCGGAGATCAGGGAAAAAGGCATGCCGCTGGCGGCGCCCTTGAGAAACTCCTGCCGGGCGCGGGCAATGTGCCCCGCTTCCGTCATGCCCAGATCGAAAATTTGCGCGCCTGGCAGGTCTGTCTTGTTCTTGTGGTGCACATCGGCGAAGCGCTGGTTGCAGGCGAGCAGCTCACCCTCGACGCTCCACAGGCTCACGGCATTGGGCAGGATCTCCATCAACTGGATCAGATCATCCGCTCCTCCAGCCGCAGGGGAAGGCTCCTGGGCGAGATGGCTGAGTTGCTGGTTGCTCAGCAGGCCGCGGGCATGGGCGGCGGATACCAGGTCGACCAGCGAGTCGCTCTGGGTCTTTTCCAGCAGGCGGGTCTTGTAGGTACTCACCGTGCGGTCGCTGATCGCCAGTTCCTCGGCGATGTCCTTCACCCGGTAGCCCTGCGCCAGATAGTGCAGGACCGTCAGTTCGCGCGGCGTGATGTGTTCAAGCGGCATCGTGCCGTCGCCCCATGCGTCGGGCCGCCGGGTGCGGAATACCGTGCGACCGCTGAGCACCAGCTTGACCGCTTCGTCCAGCTCGGTGGGCAGGTCGTCCTTGTGAACGAAGCCCTGGGCGCCGGCCTGCTGGCTCAGTTGCTGGTATTGCGCGCCGGACAGGTGGGTGAATACCAGCGACTTCTGCCGGGCCTTGTCGCTGCGCAGGCGGCGCAGCAGCTCCAGGCCGCCCAGGCGCGGCAGGTCGAGGTCGAGGATCAGCAGGTCCGGGTGCAGGCGCTGCACCAGGGACAGCGCGTCGCGGCCGTCATCGGTTTCGCCGATGACGTCATGTCCGGCCTGCACGAGGCGCTGGCGTAGCGCCTCGCGGATGAAGGGGTGTGGATCGGCAATGACGATGCGGCTCATCCGTGTAGTCCTGCACTCTGGTTTCTCGCAGAGAAGGGTAGTCCAGCTCAGCCGGCACACCGGAGCGGAGCGAGCAGGAAAGCTGTGAGGTACAGGCCGATGCCGAAGATCAGATGGGTCAGCAGGCTGTGCAGCCTCGCCTTCGTGGGGTTGGCGCTTTTCGCGGCGGCGAGGCCGAGGCCAAGCGCAGGCTGCATGATGAAGAACGGCAGCAGCACGGTTACCAGCCCGAACAGCAGGGCGGGCAGCGGCGTGGGCTGGCACAGCCACTGGCCATCGAACATGACGAACGCCAGGGCGAAGGCGACGCCCGTCAGGTAGTGCACGATCCAGCCCAGCGCGCGCTCACCAGTGATCGGGGCGGCCTTGCCGATGGCAACGTGGTGGAACTGACCGAGTGGCATGTGGCCCACCCAGCGCCCGACCAGGGCGTAGTCCAGCGAAGGAATGCCCAGCAGACGCTTGCGCAGGATGCTCCAGGCATCCATCAGCAAGGTGGCGCCGAGGCCGATGGCGGCGATGTGCAGGAGGGTAACGATGGAATGGGACATGGTGGGCTCCTCGATGGCGTCGATGGAGCCCAGCATCCCGGTTCAAGTGGACTTGAGGTCAAGCCCCGCTGGCGCTGCGCCGGCTCAGATTCGAGCCGATCACATAGAACACCCCGCCGCCGACGATGAAAGCGCCGAGCATGACGAACACCCAGTGCGGGGCGAACAGCGCCAGAAAGTAGCCCACCAGGATCGGCCCGAAGGCGCCGCCGAGGTTAGCCAGGTTCTGCGTGCCGTAGTACACGCCGCGCAGGTGCGGCGGGGCGATGCGGTCGATGAACATGTATTCGGCGGGGATCACGATGATTTCGCCCAGGGTGAACACCACCATTGCCAGCCCCCAGTGCACCAGGCTATGGGACAGGCCGAAGCCGACAATGCCCAGCACGAAAAGGCCGAGGCCGACGATCAGCCAGCGCTGCAGGTGCTCGTTGCCGATGCGCTTGCCCAGCAGGTACTGCAGGGCGATCACCGTCACCGCGTTCACCCCAAGCAGCGTCTGGATCACCTGGTAGGCGTATTCCGCCGTCCCGGTGGCCACCAGGTACTGCGAGAGGTAGGCGGAGAACTGGCCGAACACCACAGCGGTGAGCACACCGCCGATGGTGAAGTACATCAGCCGGTGGTCCTTCGAAAGCACGCCCATGACCGCGAGGAAGGACGGCGGCGCGACGCCTTCCGCGGGGCGCATGGCGCGGTCGCCGAAGCGCAGGAAGGCCAGCAGGAACAGGCTGCCCAGGCTTGCCGACACCACGAACGGCAGGTGCTGGTTCCACTGCGCCAGCGCCGCGCCGGCGAAGGGGCCGGTGGCGTAGGCGAGGTTGATCAGGGTGTAGCGGATGGAAAAGGCGCGGCCCTGTTCGCCCGCCGGTAACAGGCGGCCGAAAATGGTCTTCACCACCACGTCGGTGACCGAGTAGGCGAAGTTGAATCCCAGCAGGAAGAGGAAGAACAACCACAGCTGGGATGTCAGCAGCATGCCGGCGAAGGCCGCGACGAAGCAGGCGCCGAAGCCCAGGATCAGGCGGAAACCGGGCATGCGGTCGATCAGGAAGCCGCCGTAGAGGCTGAGCAGCGAGCCACCGAACAGGGCGCCGCCCATGATCAGGCCGATCTGGCTGACGGGCAGGTCGAAGTTCGTCGAGAGGTAGATGACCAGGTAGGGCAGGGTGATCGCCCTTCCGAGGGTCAGCAGGAACGTACCGCAGAGCAGCAGGTTGACCTGTAGCGGGTAATGTTTGAGCGCGACGAGCATTCCTTGCCTCGGCTGTCGAAGGAGCAGGTAGGCACTCGATGCTATCAGCACCAGCTTGGTGCATGGCAAGCGCCGGAGGCTCTGGCGAACCCCCGGCGTGCCCGCTGGGTCAGCTGCTGCCGTGCTTGCCCTGCGCCTTCAGCTCGGCGACGGTCTTGCCGCCCACGCCCCAGCTATCGGTGGCGATTTCCTGGATCACCACGTAGGTGGTGGACGGCGGCTTGCGCAGCACGCGCTCCAGCAGTTCGGTGACGCCTTCGATGAGCTGGCGGCGTTCATCGGCGGTCACGCCTTCGTCGGTGACCTGGATATTCACGTAGGGCATTGCAGTTCTCCGTTGTTGTTCGAGGTGGGTTGCTTACCAGACGCCGGTGGTGGAGCCACCGTCGACGTTTAGGATGGTGCCGCTGACGAAGGTCGAGTCGGTCAGGTAGAGCACGGCATCGACGATATCCTGCGGGCTGCCGATCTCGCCACTGGGCGACAGGCCACGGAGGAACGCGCGGGTGCCTTCGTCATCGCCGTGCAGCGGAGTCTCGATGATCCCCGGCGCCACGGCGTTGACCTGCACATGGGAGGCGGCCAGCTCCAGGGCCAGCCCGCGCACCGCGCTGTTCAGGCCGCCCTTGATCAGCACCGGCAGCAGCGCCGGCACCTTCACATTGGGCTGCATCGCGATCGACGCGGTGATGGTGACGATGTGCCCGGAGCCATTGGCCGACATGTGTTGCGCGGCGGCCTGGGACGGGTAGAAGAAGCCCATCAGGTTGGTGCCGACGATGGCGTTCACCTCTTCCTCGGTGTAATCGGTGACCGGCTTGGGAATGAAGATTCCGGCGTTGTTGATCAGGATGTCCACCCGGCTGAAAGCCTCGATGGCCTGGGCGAACAGGCGTTTGGCGGTTTCCGCCTGGGCGATGTCGCCGGCCACGGTGAGGAAGTTGTGCGGGTTGCCCAGCTTGGCTGCGGCTTCCTGCAGGCGTGCCTCGGTGCGGGCGTTGCCGACCACGTTGTAGCCGCGCTCCAGGTAGGCGCGGGCGATGGCGAAGCCGAGGCCGCTGGAGGCGCCGGTGACGATGACGGTCTTGCTCATGGTGGATTCTCCGAGAGTGGGGCGGGGCGGTGTGCCCGCGTCTTGGAGGCCAATCTAGGCTGCAATCGCTGCTTGAAAAATGAGGCTGATGGCATTTGAATTGATACGCCATGTAATCAATCGAGCCGCGCCATGACCCGCCATTTCGACGACCTGCAACTGGGCAGCATCGAGCTGTTCTGTCTCGCTGCGGAAACCGGCAGCTTCACCGCCGCCGCCAACGAGGCGGGGATCACTCCGGCAGCGGTCAGCCGGTCGGTTGCGCGACTGGAGGAGCGCCTGGGTGCGCGTCTGTTCATCCGTACCACGCGGCAGATGCGCCTGACCGACGATGGCCGTGCGTACTTCGAGCAATGTCGCCAGGCGCTGACCCAGTTGGTGGACGCCGAGCGCGCCGTTACCGGCGGCCAGAGCGTGGCGTCCGGTCGGCTGCGCATCAGCGTGCCGACGCCATACGCGCACTACCGGCTGTTCCCGCGGCTGCCGGAGTTCCGCCGGCGCTATCCGCAGGTACAGGTGGACGTGCATGTCAGCAACCGCAACATCGACTTCGCCAACGAGGGCTACGACCTGGCTATCCGTGGCCGCGACCCGGCGGACTCCAGCCTGGTGGCGCGGCGCCTGGAGGACGCGGAGAACGTGGTGGTCGCCACACCCGACTACCTGGCGCGCGCCGGCACTCCGCAGACACTGGAGGATCTGGCTGGACACGATTGCATTCAGTTCGAATTGCCCAGCACGGGGCGCTGCGTGCCCTGGTCGTTCCGGGTGAACGGCAAACCGGTGGAGATCGAAACGTCCGGCAGCTTCACGGTGCTGGAGGATTACCTGGCCACCGCGGCCCTGGCCAAGTGCGGCGGCGGGCTGATGCAGGCGTACCGCTTCACTGTGCAGGAGGAGTTGGAGAGGGGCGATCTGGTGGAGGTGCTCAAGGACTACGGCCAGACCAGCCGGCCTTTCCTGCTGATCTACCCCCATGCGCGCCATGTGCCGTCGCGGGTGCGGGCGTTCATCGAGTTCATGCTGGAGACGCGGCTCTGCTATTCGTAGGAGCGAGCTTGCTCGCGAACGGAGTTACCGGCTACGCCGATTTCAGGCGGTTCGCGAGCAGGTTCGCTCCTACGGGCAAAGGTTGGATCAGGCGCGCCCCTCGGCTTTTTCGAAAAGGGTCAGCAAGTCCCGCAGCGTGCTCTCCAGGTACTCGCCGGCGCGGTACGCCGGCTTGAGCGCATCGCCACCGGCCACTACTTCCAGCGGGCGTTCGATGAAGCGCCCCACCGGTTGGAAGTCGGCATCCAGCACGAGAACGACCGGAATCAGGATGCGATCCAGCGCCATGCGTTCTCGCAGGTCGTCCTCGGCGCGCCCCTTGGTGATCACCGCCAGTTCCACGCGCGGCTGCAGGCGCTGCAGATAGTCCATCACGGTAACGTTGATCTGGCAGTCCGGGCACCACATTTCGCCGGCGATCAGCAGCCGGTAGCGGCCCTCGATGGCCTGGATGCGGCGGTGGGTGTCGGCGCTGACGGCGTCGGGCTCGGCCAGCATTTGCTGGACCTTGCGCACGCCGGCGATTTCGTCGGGCAGGCCGTGGGCGACGAAGGCGTCGAAGCCTTCGCCGATGGAGAAGAGTTCCTCATAGGAGGCCATGGGGATTTCCTTGAAGCGGGGCGATGGCCCATCCCAGCAGAAATCCCCCCGGCGGGCAATCAGCTCTTGGCGGTCTGCGCCTTGGCGGCGGCCAGGTAGGGCGCCAGGCGCCGGCCCATTTCCTCGCCCAGGGCCTGCAGGCCGCTGAGCGGGCGGACCATCACCTCGAATTCGACGATCTTGCCATTCTCGTCGAAGCGGATCATGTCGATGCCCTTGAGCTCCTTGCCGCTGACCGTGGCGCTGAATTCCAGCACGACGTTCAGGCCATCGCCGGTGGCCAGCTCGCGGTGGTAGGTGAAGTTCTCGAACACCTGCAGCACGGTGTTGAGGATGGTCGAGACCACCGGCGCGCCGGGGTAGGGCGTGTGAGCCATGGGCGAGCGGAATACGGCGTTCGGCGCCAGCAACTGTGGCAGGTTCGACAGGTTCTTGGCGGCTACCATCTGGTGCCAGCTGGCGAGGGAAGCGGCGGCCTGGGGATGCAGGTTCAGTGCGGTCACGGGTAGAGCTCCTGAGGCTTCTTGTTGTCGTTCAGGACGATACGGCCGTGCCGGGAGGCGGCTCAATGATCGGAAATGACAGAAGACTGATCGCGGCGCACAGCCACCGGCCGCCTCAGTGTCGCGCGGGGCTGATCAGGTAGCTGACCAATTGCGGATCGTCTCCCGGCTCGATGGCCGTCACCGGGCGCGGCAGATCGGCGAAGACCGCCTTCCAGAATGCCGTGGCCACCTCGTCCTGCGAGTAGAAACGCACCAGCCACGGGCCGGGATTGCCCATCAGCACCTGGTTCGCCAACGCCCGGCCAATGCCGAGGCGGCGGTACTTCTTCAGCACGAACAGGTCGGACAGCTCCAGCGCATCGATGCCCGGCAGCTCGCTGCCTTCCACCAGCAGGAAACCGGCGATGAATCCATCGGCGAGGATCAGGTTGGCGCTCCACTCGGGCTCGCTCCAGTAGCGTGCCAGGTGCTCCTCGTGGATGTAGAAACAGCCATCGACTTCCACGTCCTCGTCTTCCCAGTCCGAGGACTCGTAGGCGTAGAACTGGTAGAGGTTGCGGATCAGGTCCTGGTGCTCGGGGCCGGTCTGCACCAGCTGGATGGACAGGTCGTTCATGGTCGAAGGCTCGCGATGCGGCAGGGAAGGGCGCGGTGAGCGATATTCTCCCTCATTGGCGCGGCAATGCCAGTGGCGCGGGAGTTTGAACCGCGCGGTGGCAGGGTGCGATGATGCAGGCGCATTCCCATTCGAGACCCCGCAGTGAGAACCGACAGCCGCCTCTCGCGCATGCTCCATGTGCTGCTGCACATGGCCCGTGACGACCAGCCCGTGACCTCCGAGCGCATTGCGCGGATGCTCGGCACCAATCCGGCCGTGGTGCGGCGGACCATGGGCGGCCTGCGCGATGCCGGCTACGTGCGCTCGGAGAAGGGCCACGGCGGCGGCTGGACGCTGGACTGCGACCTCGGGCAGGTGACGCTGCTGGATGTGTACCGCGCCGTCGGCAGCGAGCGCCTGTTCGCCATGGGCTTCGACAATGCGCACCCGGACTGCCTGGTGGAAAAGGTGGTCAATGCCGCGCTGCAGGACGCCATGGAGCAGGCCACCGCGATCCTCCTGGAGCGGCTGGGCGCGGTATCCCTGGCCGACCTCGCCGGACGTTTCAGCGCGCTCTACCCGAAAGACCACTGACATCAACGCCTCGATAGCCGGCGTTGACCCTGTGCGCTCAATCAAGTTACTTTAAAAGTATCGTGATAATCGAGCCCCCAGGAAACGCCCATGATCGATCTATTGAACCTGCCCCTTGCCGGCGCGCTGTGGACCTGCATCGTGCTGGCCATGGCCGCATCGGCCCTCTCCATGACGGTGACCCAGACCGAGCTGTTCGCCCCGTTGCGGGCGCTGGCGTGGAAGGTCCACCCGCAGGTCGGCCACCTGTTCCAGTGCTTCTACTGCTTCAGCCACTGGGTGGTGATCGCCGGCACCCTGGTCTACCGTCCGGTGGTGATCGCCAGCGGTTGGGCCGTGGTCGACTGGCTGGTGGCGACCTTCTTCACCGTCGCCCTGACCGCGCTCTGCTGCGGGTTGCTGTTCAAGGTATTCCTCACCGCCATGGCCAAGGCCGTCAGCGAGCGGGAACTGAAGAAACTGTTCGCCGGCGAATGACCAGAAAGGAATCTGCATGAACCCCTCCGAATTGATGGCGCCGTTCCACGACCCCGAAGCCGCCGCGCGTTACGCGGAAAACCCACCGCGCTTCGTCCCCGGCCTGTCCGACCTGCATCGCATGGCGGGCATCCTGCTCGCGGAAAGCGCGCCGGCGGACGGTCATCTCCTGGTGCTTGGCGCCGGTGGCGGCATGGAACTGAAAGCCTTCGCCGATGCCCAGCCGCACTGGCGCTTCACCGGCGTCGATCCGTCCGCCGAGATGCTCGCGGTCGCGGCGCAGATGCTGGGTCAACAGGCCCAGCGCGTCGACTTTCGCCAGGGCTATATCGACGATGCGCCGCCAGGTCCCTTTGACGGCGCGGCCTGCCTGCTGACGCTGCACTTCCTTGCCGAGCCCGAACGCCTGCGCGTGCTGCGTGAGATCCATGAGCGGCTCAAGCCGGGGGCGGCGTTCGTGATGGCCCATGCCAGCGTGCCGCAAGGAACCGGCGAGCGGGCGCGCTGGCTGTCGCGTTATGCGGCCTTCGCCATCCGCGCCGGAATGGAGCCGGCCAGTGCCCAGCAGGCAAGGGCAGCGGTGGACGCACACCTGAACATCCTCACCCCCGAACAGGACGAAGCACTCCTCTGGGAGGCCGGTTTCAACCGCATCGAAGCCTTCTATGTCGGCTTTGCCTTCCGCGGCTGGGTCGCGCTCGCCTGAGGCGAAGCTCTGCTAGGCTGGCGTCCCGTTTTGCGCTGGACGCCAATCGATGCAGATTCCGCCATCCCACGTCATCCACCAGACCGAGCACTGGCTGCTCAATCATCACCTGGGGTCGGCCTTGCCCGGCTACCTGATGCTGGGCTCGACGCAGCCGGTGGACTCCCTGGCCGATCTGCCAGAAGAAGCGCTGGCGGAAATGGGCGTGCTGATGGCCAGGGTCCAGCGCACCCTGGAGCAATGCCTGCAACCGAAGTGGCTGTACATCGGCCGCTTCGGCCATTCGCCTGGCTTCCCCATTCACTTCCACTTCATCCCCGTCTACGACTGGGTCGAGGAACTGTTCTGGGCAGACGAGCGTTACCGCTCGCTGGAGCAGTTCGCACACCTCGAGGCTGCGAGCAGCCAGACCGATGGCGCCGAACTGACCCTGTTCGTCTGGCGCGAGTTCGGCGAGGCGCCGGTGCCGCCGCCAGTGCAGGGCCTGGCGATTGCGCAGGTGATTGAATTGCTGCGCGGCCGTTTCGCCTGAATCAGCGCAGGTAGGCGCGCGGCGTGGTGCCCGTCATGCCGCGAAAGAAGGCAATGAAGGCGCTATCGCTGGCGAAGCCCAATTCCTGCGCCACATCGCTGAGGCGCTCGCCGACACTGAGTTGCTCCACCGCGCGCATCAGGCGCCATTGCTGACGCCACTGCTGGTAGGACATGCCGGTGTCGCGGCGGATCAGCCGGGCGATGGTACGTTCGCTGGCGCCGACGCGGCTGGCCAGTTCATTCAACGGCGGCGGTAGCTGCGGCTCGTGCAGGATCGCGTCAGGCGACGGTCGGCGGGCAGTGGCAGGCGCATGGGCTCGCGCGGCGCCGCCACCAACTCCTCGATGCACAGGTTGGCCAGGTGATAGGCGCGGCCTTGGCTCCAGTCGGTGTCATAGTCCGCCAGCGAAATCTGCTCCAGCAACTCGCGCAGCAGCGGCGCCACCGAGACGATCTGCGGCGTGGCTGGCAGGCGTTCGCACAGCGACGCGGCGAGGTAGACGGAGCGGTACTCCACCGCCTGGCTCATGCGCGCGCGGTGAGGAATTCCGGGAGGAATCCACGCGGCGCGGGTCGGTGGAAGCAGGTAGAGCAGGGCGGGCTGGTCCAGCTCGATGCGCGTACAGCCTGAGCGGGTCAGCAGCACCTGCCCCACGCGGTGGCAGTGCACTCCGGAATCGTGCTCTTCCAGCTCCGAGAATATGCCGACGATATCGGTGTCGAATCCTTCCGGATCGAAGGGGCTGTCAGGGGCGAGCCAGGGCACGATGATTGTCCGGTTTCAACTATCTGGAGGCAGGGTGTAGACAATAAGCCAGCGAATGACACGCCACAATCGCTGTTTCAATGCCCGTTGACCGACTCCAGCAGCCAGTCATGGAACAGCTGCGCCGCCGGTGACAGCTGGCGGTGGCGCAGGGAAACCAGATACTCGCCGCGCTCGGTCACCATGGCGAGGTCGGTCACGCGCTGCATCTCGCCGATGGCCACCGCCTCGTCGGCCATGAAGCCCCAGGCCAGGCCGATCCCCATGCCCTGCTGCACGGCGCGGTAGGCGAGGGTGAGCTGGTTGAACACCGGCAGACTCTCGGACGCCTGGTAGTCCCTGCCGAAGTGGGCGAACCAGTCGTGCCAGTCCAGGCAACTCCAGGCCGAGGTGTCGAGCTGCACCAGCGGTGCCGCCGCCAGATCTTCCAGGGTGCGGATGGCGGAAACGTCCAGGTCCGGGCGCGCCACCGGATAGACCACTTCCGGCAGCACGAATTGGCTGTCCAGCGTCGTCCAGTCGCCGGCTCCGTAAAGGATGCCCAGGTCGAAATCCACCAGGCTGGCTTCGTCCATCTCGTTGATCGCGTGCACATGCACGGCGATGCCAGGGTGCGCCTTGTTGAACTCGATCAGTTTGGGGAACAGCCAGAACTGTGCCATCGCATGGGTCGCGAGCACCGACACGGCGTTGCTCTGGTGCACGTTGCGGATGCGCCGGACGCTGTGCTGCAAGCGCTCGAGCAGCATGTCCACGGTGCCCAGCAACTCGGCGCCGGCGGCGGTAAGGGTGACCCCGCGCGGTCTGCGCTCGAACAGCGGCACCTTGAGGCTCTCTTCCAGCGCGCGCATCTGCTTGCTCACCGCGCTCTGGGTGAGGAACAGCTCCGTAGCGGCCTGGGTGAAGCTGCCGCAGCGACCGACAGCCTCGAAGGTGATGAGGGTTTCCAGCGGCGGCAAGGTGCGCAGGTAGCGGCTGATGACGTTTCTCCGGCGAATTCAGCGAGCCATTCCCGACTGGAATGGCTCGGTGCAGATTTATCCTTGGTCAGAAACTATCACAGCCGCTACCGTGGCGGCTGTTTACGGGCATTCTTGAAGTATCGAGGTCGTTGGAAATGAAGCGCGGGGTGGTCTATGCAGGCATGGCGGGAGCAATCTGGGGCGGCGTGATTCTCGCGCCGTCGCTGGTGCCGGAATTCAACCCGCTGCTGATCAGCTCCGTGCGTTTCGCCCTGTATGGCGCCATTTCGTTGCTGATCGCGCTGCCGGTGGCACTCGGCCTGCTGCGTCGGATCTCCCGTCAGGACCTGTCGATGCTGGTGCGCCTGTCGCTGGCCGGCAACCTGCTGTACTTCGCGCTGCTCTCGGCGGCGGTGCAGTTCGCCGGGGTCGCGGCGGCGTCGCTGATCAACGGCATCATGCCGTTGGCGATCGCCTATCAGAGCCGGTCGGAACACGACTCGCTGCCCCTGTCGCGGATGAAGATGCCGCTGGCGTTGGTGGCGATGGGCATCCTCTGCATCAACCTTGATCCGACGGCGCTCAGCAGCGCCGGTGGCACGCCGGCGGAGCGCATACTCGGCATCGTCTGCGGTTTCTGCGCGGTGGCCTGCTGGTCCTGGTACGCGGCCGCCAATGCGCGCTACCTCAAGGCCAGTCATTTCGACAGCCATGAGTGGTCGACGCTGCTGGGCGTGGTCACTGGCGCCATGGCCCTCGTATTGGCCGGCGTCGGCGTGCTGGTCGCTCCGCAGGCGGTGCCGACGGAGGTGTCCAGCGAGCGCTGGATGACGTTCCTCTGGGTGTCGCTGTTCCTCGCGGTGTTCGGTTCCTGGGTCGCCAACGGCCTGTGGAACGCCGCTACCCGCCGGCTGCCGATGAGCCTGGGCGGCCAACTGATCGTCTTCGAAACCCTGTTCGCCTGTGCCTACGCGTACCTGCACCAACAGCGTCTGCCGGGCCCGGTGGAGGCACTGGCAATCGTCCTGCTGACCATCGGTGTGCTCTGGGCGATCGGCTTGCACCGCGCGCCCGCCGAGGCCCCGGTGCGCGCCGTCGAGTCCTGATTCAGTTTTTCGGGCTGCCCTGCAGGCGCGAACTCCAGTCTTCCACCGCGCCGTTTTCCAGGCGCCGCGAGAGCGTGCGGCGCCAGTTCGGCGGCAGCGGCAGCTCCAAGCATTCGCGCAGGGTGTCGGTATCGATGCGCTTGTCGAACAGTACGGCGGACAGACGTTGCAGCGACCAGTCGGCATGGCGCCGCTCCACCAATTCGAGCGTCGCGCCGGCGGCCACCGTACCTTCCTCAAGTACCCGGTAGTACCAGCCGGTACGTCCGGATTCCTGCACCCGCAGCGCCATGTGCGTTACCTCGAAGCGATCATTGAGCTTCCAGCACGGCATGCGCCCTTGCGATACCTCCAGCAGCGCAGTGCCGGCGCGGATACGGTCGCCGAGGCAAACGTCCGCCTCGGTCCAGCCGGTGCTGCTGAAGTTCTCGCCGAACGCGCCCGGCCGGCTCAGCAACGGGTGTTCGCCCAGCTCCGCGGTCCAGTTCGCGTAGTGCTCGCGCGGATAGTGGTGGATGGCTTTCTCCACGCCGCCGTGTACGCGCAGATCACCTTGTTCGTCGCTCTCCAGGCCCAGCGCAGTCACCTTCAGCGTTGTCTGGCGTGGTTCCTTGGCGATGGCGCTGAGCGAACCCGGACGGGTGAAGGGGACGGCGCGGCCGGTGAGGAGCGCATCGAGGGAAACGGCGGAAAGGCTCATGACGGGGCTCTCGAAAGTGGTATCGACCAAAAACTACCTGGACAAAATCCGCCAAGTCAGTAGGCTCTGTCAAGGTGTCGATTCGATACCAGATACCCGGTCATTCCTTATTCGAGTGTTCCCATGCAGAAGTACCGCCTGATCATCCAGCACCATGGCCAGTTGCTCGGCTATTTCGATTCCGACGTGCCGCGTGCGCGGGAAGCTGTCCAGTCCATCGCCAGTTGCCTCGGGGAGCTGGGTTATGACCTGGAGCTGATGGTGGCCGACAGCGAACGGCGCCTGCTGGAAAGCTCGCCGTCCGGCATCAAGGTGCTGGCCAGCGAGCCGTTGTATCGCCCGGTGGAGCTGGAGAGCTTGTAGGGTCTTGCCGGTGGGTGCGGGCGTGGCGCTCCCTGCGCCCGCCGTCTTCGCGGGTGGCGCAGCGAGCCTACTCCTGCAACGTCATCACCACCTTGCCGAACTGCTGGTTCGACTCCAGGTAGCGGTAGGCCTCGACTACATCGTCGAAGGCGAAGGTGCGGGCTATCACCGGGCGCAGCGTGCCGTCGGCGAGGCCGTCGCGAATGAAGGCGCTGGCTGCCTGCAAGCGGGCCGGATCTTCCAGTAATTCGTAGACGCGATAGCCGCGCAGCGTCAGCGAGCGGCTCAGCACTTCGAATAGCGGGAAGGGCGTTGGCTCGGGGCTCAGGCCGCCGTACTCGATGAGAATCCCGCCCTCAGCCATGGCCGCGCTCAGGGGCTCGAAGATCGGACCGCCGACCGGATCGAACACCACGCGCGCGCCGGCGTTGCCGGTGATTTCGAGCAGCCGGGAGCGCAGGTCTTCCTCGTCGCTGGCGATCACCGCCGCGGCACCCGCCTGTGCCAGGGCATCGCGCTTGGCCGAGGTGCGGGTGACGGCGATCGGCACCGCGCCCACTCGCCGGGCGATCTGGATGGCCGCCAGGCCGACGCTGCTCGAAGCGGCGGTGATGACGACGAAATCTCCGGCTCGCATACCGGCTACCTGAACCAGCGCACCATAGGCGGTGAGGTACTGCATCCAGGTGGCGGCGGCCTCGGTCCAGGCCTGCCCCGGTGGGTTCTTCACCAGGCGAGACTGCGGGACCACCAGGCGTTCGGCGTGGGTCGGCTGCTCATGCATCGAGGTCGGTGGCAGGACGCTCACGGCGTCCCCCGGAGAAAACCCGCGCACTTCGCTGCCCACGGCCTCCACCAGCCCGGTTGCCTCCAGGCCGAGGCCGGAGGGGAGTTGCGGGCTTTCGATGTAGCGGTCGGTCCGCAGCAGTGCCTCGGCGCGGTTCAGCCCCAACGCCTTGACCCGGATACTCACCTCATTCGGGCCTGGCTGGCGAACCTCTACCGGTTCGATACGCAGGACTTCCGGTCCGCCGATCTGATGAAAGCGAACGGCCCGTGCGGTGGCTCTTTCCATGTGATGCTCCAATACGAAAGTGATTCGACGTAAAAGCACTATCGATGATCGGAATAACCCAATAAATGGCGTATACAGGCGTTGAGTCGAAAGCAGGAGTTTCGAATGGATCGTCTGACCAGCATGGCCGTGTTCGTTCGCGCGGTAGACCTGGGGTCCTTTGCGGCGGCCGCCGATGCCATGGAAATGTCCGCGCCGATGGTGGGCAAGCATGTGCGCTTTCTCGAGGAGCGACTGGGCGCCCGGTTGCTGGTGCGCAGCACGCGCCGGCAGAGCCTGACCGAGGCGGGAAGGATCTACTACGAGCGCTGCCGCGCGTTGCTGGCCGATGCCGAGGCGGCGGACATCCTCGCCGCCGGAGAAGTGGCCGAGCCGCGTGGCCGGCTGCGGGTGGCCTTGCCGGTGCATTTCGGCCGTCGCTGCGTGGCGCCGGTGCTGCTGGAGTTGGCCCAGCGTTACCCGCAACTGGAGCTGGATCTTCGGTTCAGTGACCGCCTGACGGACCTCGCGGAAGAACAGATCGACCTGGCCATTCGCACCGGCGAGCCGGAGCCCAGGGCCGGGGTCGTTGCCCGCCGCATCGGCCGGCAACGCATGGTGGTCTGCGCCGCGCCCGCGTACCTGGCGCAACACGGGCGGCCGACGGGCATCGAGGGGCTGGCCGCACACCAGGTGCTGGTCTACCACCGTTCCGGGCGGATAAACCCCTGGCTGTTCCCGCGTGAAGGGCAGGCGCCGGAGGAGTTCTCGCCAAACTCCCGGCTGCGTTTCGATGACCTGGCCGCCATTGCCGATGCCGCGGTTCGCGGCATGGGGCTGGCGTGGTTGCCGTACTGGCTGGTAGGCGAAGCCATCCTGGGCGGTGAGCTGGAAGACGTGCTGCCAGAGCAGCCGGGCTTCCTGTACGGCGTGCACGCGACCTGGCTGCAGACCGCTCAGTTGCCGCGCAAGGTGCGGCTGGCGATCGATGCATTGATCGAGGTGATCCCCGGCCTGGTGATGCCGGGGCTGGCGGAGTAGGGCGGCCCTGGTCGCAGGCCACCAGGCGATCAGTGTGCCGGGGTCAGTTGCAGCACGCGGTTGCGGCCGCCCTCGGCCAGCAGGTAACCGCCCTTGCCGTCGGGCACGATGGATTGCGGTGCCTTGAGGAACGAGAGGATGGTGCGGGGCTCGCCCTTGCCGTCCCACAGCAGCAGGCGGGCACGGTGCGTGGAGTCCTCGCTGATCCAGATGCCGCGCGCGTCGCACATCAGGAAGGTGGGCTGGTTCAGGCCGGCCAGCACCACCGGGTCCTTGCCATCCTCGGTGAACTGGCGGATCGCGCCGTCTTTCTTGGCGCTGTAGAGCAGGCGTCCATCAGTGCAGCGGGTGATGGCCTCGCTCTCGTTCAGATGCTCGCGGAGGACTTCCAGGTGGCCGTCACTCCAGCGATAGCGCAGCAGGCGGCCGTCGTCGCGGCGATCCTCGATGGCGTAGAGGAAATCGCCATCGTCCCAGAGGCCCTGCACGGCGTTGCCCATGAACAGGTCGGTGACCTTGCCGTCGCGCAACAACTGCACCGGCCTGTCCGGGGATTCCTGGCTGAATACCCAGCCATCTTGGGCGGCGATCATCCCGTCGGGCTTGGACAGCTTGTCGATCATGGCGCGGCGCTTGCCGTCCCGGTCGATGTGCAGGATGTTGCCCTGGTCGTCCTTCAGCTCCTGGCTGACCAGCAGCCCACCGTCCGGCAGCGGCACCAGCGATGCGGCTTTCTGCACATCGTCGTGGATCACCTGGTAGCTCCAGCCGCTGGCTGCCTGCACGGGATAGAAGTCCTGCCAGGCGAAAAAGCCGACGGCGGCGACGACGAGCAGGCCTGTGGCGGCCAGGGCAAGGCGAATCGGTGAGCGGCGCGAGGGAGCGTGGGGCATGGAGGTGGCGGCCAACTGGAAGTGGGTAGGGCGGCGGGCGTCATCCTGACGGGAGCGGGGTGTGCGTTCCTGTCGTCCTGGCATCCGGCGCGCGGCCGGGCATAGTACCCAGACTGTTCGCGTATGGACCAGCGCTGCGGTCCGGGGACAAGGAAAGCGGAAATTGCCGATGGGGGAAGCGGACCCCGGTGGGCCGGTGATGGAGCGAATGTTCCGTGAAACGGCAGACATCCGTCATGGAATTTGCGGCTTTCAGCTTTGTTCGTGGCCCATGCGGGAGAAATGGGAAGATTCGCTGATGGCAATTAGCCTACAATCGACGCGTCCTTTGCTGAGGACATTCAGACGGCTGTTGCGGACAGGAGGTCCGCAACAGCCGTTTCTTCATTCGCAGCGTCATTCGACCAGGCGAATCACCGACTCCGCTTTTTTGTACGCCAGCTCTGCCTTGCGCAGGCGCGGAGGCCTCGTACGCAACAGTCTGTCGAGTTGCTCGGCGGGTACCGGCCTGCCGAACAGATAGCCCTGCGCCGCATCGCAGCCAAGGCTCTGCAACTGGCGGTGCTGCACGGCATTCTCGACCCCTTCGGCCACCACATGCAGACCCAGCTCGCGACCCAGTGCCAGGCTGTTGCGCAGGACGATCAGGCGACGCGGATTGCCGCCGCCCAGGTCGGCCAGGAAGCTGCGGTCCAGTTTCAGTTCGGTGAAGGGCAGTTCGACCAGGCGTTGCAGGGTGGAGTGACCGCAGCCGAAATCGTCGATGGCCAGTCCGCAACCCAGCAGGCGCAAGCGCAGGACATTCTCCAGGCTGAGTGATGGCGCGTGGAGAGGGGAAGATTCCGTGAGCTCGAAAGTGACATTGCGGGGGTCGAGCTCAAGCCGGTTCAATTCACGTTCGAGCGTGGCGGAGAAACCGGGCTGGGCGATCTGCTCGGCCTCCAGGTTGAAGGACAGCTCCAGGTCAGCGCGCCCACGGCTGCGCAGCGCGTCGGCAGCCTGGCGCATCAGTGCGAACAGCAACGTGTCGAGCAGGCCATTACGGCGCAGTTGCGGCAGGAAAACGTCCGGTGACAGCTCCTGGCCGTCCTCGCACTGCCAGCGCGCGAGAACCTCGAAGCCATAGGGCTGCGCCGTGGCGACGTCGACCTTCGGCTGGAAATAGGCGCGGGGACTGCCTTTCCCCAGGAAAGCAAAACCGTCGTCGCCGTCGCTGCGGCCCTGCTCCGGCTGCAGGGGCTGGGGATGGCTCTCCTGCTCCTGCGGGACGAAGTCGGCCAGCAGGATTCGCAAGCGCTCCAGCGTGGCGGGCTCGTTGCCCAGCCAGAATGCCTTAATGCCCTGCAATTGCAGAAGATGAGCGAGGGCGGTCCAGGTGCCCGGCGCCATCTCGCCGCTGATCACGATGCCCTGGGCAAGTCCCTCGCGGGCGACAGTCTGGAGAAACTCCAGGCGCGCCAGCGGATTGATGCGCACATCGCAGATCAACAGGTGCACGCCCACTGCGTTGCGAAGGCGATCCAGGGCGAAGGCAGTGCTCGTCACCTCGGACAACTGGCCGTAGCCGAGATGATGGAGAGCGATGACCGCGGTCGAGCGGTGCAGGCCGGATGCCTGGAGGACCAGCGCGGAAAGGGCGGGCATGAAGAGCTCCGATGGATCAGATCGCAGCATTGTGTTGATAGGCTTCCCACTGCTGAGTCGTTCAATTCCAATATTGGCGTAGGAGAACTCCTATCCAACAGAATCGCCGGCCCTGGAAGATGTCCTTCGATCGCCGTGCAGCCCGCGCCAGGGCTGGTCCAGGACGGGTGTGAGCAGCGGTCGGTGCGCTCTGCAATGGCACTTTCGGTCGACCCTGCGGGTCCTATCTGTTAGGGTCTTTCGACTCCTTCCTTCGTCCGCCGCGGCTATCCAGCGCCGCGCGGTACGCCTTCAGAAACGGAGAATGGCTCATGTCACGTCCTACCCAGCGAGGACCTGTCGACACAGCCATGGTCCCGCACAGCGAGGCCTCAGCCACTGCGTTGCTGACCCTATGGCTCAGCCGCCCTCAGCAGACCGCAGTGTTCCTGGATGTCGACGGAACTCTTCTGGACATCGCCGAATCGCCCGGCGCGGTGCACGTGCCGCAAGGGTTGCTCCATGCGCTGACGCAGCTGCAGCGCAGACTCGACGGTGCCCTGGCCCTGATCAGCGGCCGCCCGGTCGAAGAACTCGACCGGCTCTTTCAACCCCTGCGCCTCGCCGCCAGCGGCGGGCACGGCGCGCATTGGCGCGAGACCGGCGCCAGCCCGCTGCGGCGCACCACCAGAGACCTGGCTGCCTGCCTGCGCGTGCAGTTGAACGCCCTGGCGAATCGGCATGTCGGAATCCATACGGAAGACAAGGGCACCAGCTTTGCCCTGCATTACCGCGCCGCCCCCGCGCTGGCCGACGATCTGCGCGCGCAATTGCAGGCATTGCTGCGTGGGCCAGGGGGCATGGGTCTGCGCTTGCTCCATGGCAAGCAGGTTTACGAAGTTGTCGCCGAGGGCGTCGACAAGGCCCGGGCGATCCAGCGCCTGCTGGAAACCCCGGGCTTCGCCGGGCGCCTGCCGCTGTTCATCGGCGATGACGTCACCGACGAACCCGCGCTGGCGTTGATGCCCTCCCTTGGCGGACTGGGCCTTTCAGTGGAGCGCGCCTTGCCCGGCGCGAGCGCGGTGTTCAGCGATGCGGCGCAGGTCCGCGAAGCCTTGATCAAAGCAGCAGGAGGAACAGACCGATGACGAACCGGCACGAAGGTGCTCTGGAACTGGGCCTGATCGGCAACTGCCGGGTGGCCGCACTGGTCAACCCGCAGGCGCGCCTGGTCTGGTGGTGTTACCCGAATTTCGACAGCGATCCGGCGTTCTCCCGGCTGCTGGCCGGTGACGACGAGAAAGGTTTTGCCGACGTGCTGCTGGAAAACCAGGTCAGCAGCACCTCCGACTACCAGCGCAACACGGCAATCATCACCACCGTCCTGCGCGACGAAAATGGCGGGGCGGTACGCATCACCGACTTCGCTCCGCGCTTCCTGCAATACGGCCACATCTACCGCCCGGCGCAACTGTGCCGGCTGATCGAACCCATCGAGGGCGTGCCGAAGATCGCCCTGCGCGTGCGTCCGACCCACGGCTACGGCAAGCCCAGCCGGGGCATTGCCGGCGCCAGCCACATCCGCTACCTGGAAGGTGACGAGCCAATCCGCCTCACCACCGACGCGCCGCTGGCCTACATCCAGCACGAAACCCCGTTTGCCCTGCGCCATCCCGTGAGCCTGGTGATCGGTCTCGACGAGCCGCTGGACAACGCGCCCGGCGAGGTCGTTCGCGACTACCTCAAGCGCACCCAGAACCATTGGCACGACTGGGTACGCGGCCTGGCGATCTGCTTCGAGTGGCAACAGGTAGTGATCCGCTCGGCCATCACCCTGAAGCTGTGCAACTTCGAAGACACCGGCGCGATCATCGCCGCCGCCACCACGTCCGTGCCCGAGGCACCGGATTCCCAGCGCAACTGGGACTACCGCTATTGCTGGCTGCGCGACGCCTACTTCGTGATCCTCGCCCTCAATCGCCTGGGGGCCACGCGGACCATGGAGGGCTACATCGACTTCATTACCACCGTCGCCAGCGGCGACGCCGAGCTCAAGCCGCTCTACGGCATCATTCCCAACCAGGACACGAGCGAGCGCATCGAGCCGGACCTCGCGGGTTTCCTCAACCATGCCCCGGTCCGCGTCGGCAACCAGGCAGTGGAGCAGAACCAGCACGACGTGTTCGGCTCGGTCGCGCTGGCGGTGCTGCAGAGTTTCGTCGACGAGCGCCTGCCCAACCCCAGCAGCGCGGGCATGCTGCAACTGCTGGAAAACCTGGCCGCCAAGGCGGTGCATGCGGCCTTCGAGCCGGACGCCGGAATCTGGGAATACCGCGGTCGGCAGCGGGTCCATACCCATTCCGCCTTGCTCTGCTGGGTTGCCTGCGACCGCGTCGGCCGCATCGCCAAACGCCTGGGGCGTGGTGACGAGGCCAGTGCCTGGCGGGAAAAGGCCGATAACCTGCGCCAACGTATCCTCGCCGAAGCCTGGAGTGAGACCAAACAATGCTTCACCGGCGCTTTCGGTTACGACGATCTCGATGCCAGCGTGCTGCTCATGAACGAACTGGGCATCATCGAGGCCGATGATCCGCGCTTCATCGCCACCGTCGAGTGCATCGGTCGCGAACTCGACGTGAATGGCCATCTGCTGCGCTACGCCGCACCGGACGACTTCGGTGTGCCGGAAACCGCGTTCCTGGTGGTCAAGTTCTGGTATCTCGATGCGCTCGCTGCCATCGGCCGCACCGCCGAGGCGCGCCAGTTGTTCGAGCAACTGATCGCCGCGCGCAATCGCTACGGGCTGCTGTCCGAGGATCTGCATCCGCACACCGGCGAGCTGTGGGGCAATATCCCGCAGACCTACTCCATGGCCGGGCTGGTCAATTCCGCCATGCGACTTTCCATTGGATGGGAGGACGGCCTATGTCGCGCCTCGTGGTGATCTCCAATCGGGTCGCGATTCCCGATGAAAACGGCCCGGCGCCGGGCGGCCTTGCCGTCGCGGTGGAGGCGGCGATGCGTAACCGCGAGGGCCTGTGGTTCGGCTGGAGCGGAGAGAAGGCCGAAGAGCCGGGGCCGCCGACCACGGTGCAGCGCGGCAACCTGCATTACGTCCTCACCGACCTGCATCCGCAGGATTTCGACGAGTACTACAACGGTTTCGCCAACCGTGTGCTCTGGCCGATCCTGCACTATCGGGTGGACCTGGCGGAGTTCAACGAAGCGGAATTCGGCGGCTACCAGCGCGTTAACGAGTTCTTCGCCGAACGCCTGAGTCCGCTGCTGGAAGAGGACGACGTTCTCTGGGTGCATGACTACCACCTGATTCCCCTGGCCTCGGCACTGAGGCAGCGCGGACATGCCAACCGCATCGGCTTCTTCCTGCATATCCCGATGCCGCCGGCCGACCTGATCACCGCGCTGCCGCACCACGACGAGCTGATCCGCGCGCTGACCGAGTACAACCTGATCGGATTCCAGACCGAGAACGACGCGAGCAACTTCGCCCGCTACCTGACCCGCGTGGTCGGCGCTGCCACGCCCGACGGGCGGCGTTATCACCTGGAGAACCAGCACTTCCGCGTCGGCGTGTTTCCCGTGGGGGTGGATGCCGACGGATTCCGCCGGCTGGCCGAGGAGGCCTCGCAGAGCCAGGCTGCCGCGGACCTGCGCGAAAGTCTCGGCGGCCGGGCCCTGATGGTCGGCGTGGACCGCCTCGATTACTCCAAGGGCATCGTCAATCGGCTGGATGGCTACGAGCGCTTTCTCGAGCGCAATCCGCAGTGGCACAACCGCGTGACCTGCCTGCAGATTTCACCAGGCAGCCGGCAGGCGATCCCCGAATACGCCGATATCGACGCCGCCGTCAGTGCGCGGGTGGGGCATATCAATGGGCGATTCGGCGCGGTGTCCTGGGTGCCATTGCGCTATGTGGCGCGCAACCACCAGCGGGCGGATATCGCGATGGTCATGCGGCATGCGCGGATCGGGCTGGTCACGCCGTTGCGCGATGGAATGAACCTGGTGGCCAAGGAATTCGTCGCCGCCCAGGACCCGGACGATCCGGGCGTGCTGGTCCTGTCCCAGTTCGCCGGGGCAGCCGCCGAGCTGGGCGGGGCGCTGATCATCAATCCCCATGACCGAGATGCCTTGGCGGAGGCCATGCGGCAGGCGCTGAACATGCCACTCAAGGAGCGCCAGGCGCGCCATCGCGACATGTATGCGGTGTTGGAGGCCAATGACATCCGCTTCTGGGGGCCAAGCTTCATCGACGCACTGACGCGGCCGGGCAGGGCGCTGAACTGGCTGTCGAACCATTACCTCAGTCACTGAGGCGCAAATGAAAAACCCCGCCTTGGCGGGGTTTTTTCCGGGTATTCATCGAGGGCGCCAGGCTAGGGAGCCGGTTTCTTGCCGTCGGACTTGGCCCACTGGGACTTTTTCTCGACCTTCACCGCCAGCTGACCCACAGGGATTTCCTGGATTTCCCCGCCCTGGGAAAGGAAGGCTGCAATCTTCTCATCAAGCTCCGAACGTTCGCGAATCAGCTGTGAATCAGTCATGAAGTCACCTATGCGTTGGGGCGCCAAACCGGCCCGGCCAGACTACACCTCTTTTCGAAATCACGCCGAGATAGTGCGACCATTTGTCAAATTCACCGTTCGTCGATAAAAAAAGCTATGAATCGTCGCCAGACACTGTATTCTGCATGGGCTGCCTGCCCAGTAACGAGTTCCGCGACTTGATGTTCTTCTACAAGATGTTCCATCTCCTCGGCACCTCTTCACTACGCATTCAGCTCATCGCCGGTCGGCATTCGGCCGGCCTTTAGCATCTATTCAGGAGACAACATCATGTCCGATCGTCAAAACGGTATCGTTAAGTGGTTCAATTCCGAGAAAGGCTTCGGCTTCATCACTCCGGAAAGCGGCCCGGACGTATTCGTTCACTTCCGTCAAATCGAAGGTAACGGCTACAAGTCCCTCGACGAAGGCCAGAAGGTCAGCTTCGTTGTGACCGCCGGCCAGAAAGGCCCGCAAGCTGAACAAGTTCGCGCTGTCTAATCGACATCGCTAACGAAGGAAGCCCCGCTTAGGCGGGGCTTTTTTTGCCTGTTCGATTTGCTCCGCGCAATTCGGTTGGGCAATAAAAAACGCCCGGTGCACTGCACCGGGCGTTTTGCTTTGAAGGGAGTGAGCCAACCGAAGTGGGCTCACTGGCTCCCGATCATTCCTGTTGCGGGTCGAACTGCTTGTCGCGGATCAGCAGGGCGGGGATCACGCCACAGATGAAGTACGCCGCACCCATCACCAGGAAGCCCACGCCGATGGACATCTGCGTGGCGAGGAAGCCGATCACCGCCGGCGCAATGGCCGCGCCGATGCGGCCGATGTTGTATGCACCGCCCACGGCCGTACCGCGGAACGCCGCAGCGAAGCTCTCAGTCATGTAGGTCGCGTTCACGCCATACGGAATGCCGTAGAGGAAGCCGAACACCACCAGCATCCAGAGGATGTTATCGGGGCTGTGGAGCAGCACGATCACTGGCAGGAACACCGCGGTGCCCAAGGCGCCGAAGGAGAATACCGTGCGGCGGCCAAACCAGTCGGCGGCGACGCCGGCCAGGATCTTGCCGAGGATCATCGCGGCGTAGGTGCCCACCAGATACGAGGTCATGGCCTTGAAGTTCATGCCCATCTCGGTTTCCAGGTACGACGGCATCCAGTTGTTCACGCCGTAGTAGCCGAACTGCAGGAAGCCGGCGGTCAGCGCCCAGAACAGAAACATGCGGCTGGCCCGCGGGTCAGCGAAGATCTGGCGGAAGGCGTTCTGACGCGGAGCGGCAACGCTTCCGGCAGGAGCGTCGGCCTTGCGCTGCTGGCGCTCGGCCTGTGCCTGGACCCAGGCGGCGGGTTCGGGGATCAGCTTGCGCATGGCAATGGCCAGCACCACGGGGATGATGGCGATGTAGAACAGGTAGCGCCAGCCGTGGTCCGGCAGGATCCAGCCGGCCAGCAGGGTGGCGACGATGTAGCCGACCGACCAGCCCGCCTGCAGGGTGCCCAGTACGGTGGTGCGGTATTTGGTGGGCACGTACTCGGCCATCAGCGTATTGCAGGCGACATACAGGGCGCCAAGGCCGAGCGACGCGACAAAGCGCGCGGCGGCGAACTGCCAGTAGTTGTGGGTCAGTCCCAGGACAGCGGTGCCGACGGAGAACAGCACGATGGTCCAGACCACCGTCTTGACCCGACCGAAGCGATCGCAGGCCCAGCCGCCATAAATACCGCCGATGGCCATACCGGCCAGCGTGACGCTGCCCAGGCTGCCGGCCTGGAGGTTGCTCAGGCCGAACTCGGCCTTGAGGCTGGTGAGGCTGTAGGAGAGCAGCATCAGGTCCGCACCATCGATCAGCAGGCCGATGAAGCAGAAGGCGAAGACGAGCACCCAGGTCTTGTCCTGGGTGGCGGCGGTTGCCGCCGGAACGGAAGCAGTGTTTTCCATGAACGAATTACCTGTTGTAGTTGTTGGCGGACCGGCGGGCCGATCCTCGGTAAGCGTGTGGCAGGTGCTTTTGATTGGGCGGCGCGAGGTGCGTGGCCTCGCACCGCCGTGTCGGGTCAGGCCTGGGCGTCGCGGATCATGTTGCGGGCGATGATCACCTGCTGGATCTGCGTGGTGCCCTCGTAGAGCCGGAAGAGGCGGACGTCGCGGTAGAAACGCTCGATGGCGTACTCGCTGACGTAGCCGGCGCCGCCGTGGATCTGCACGCAGCGGTCAGCGACGCGGCCGCACATTTCGGTGGCGAACATCTTCGCGCAGGAGGCTTCGGTGCTGACGTTGCGGCCCTCGTCGCGCTTGCGCGCGGCGTCCAGCACCATGCAGCGGGCGGCGTAGATCTCGGCCTTGCTGTCGGCGAGCATCGCCTGGATCAGCTGGAACTCGGCGATCGGCTGGCCGAACTGCTTGCGCTCCAGGGCGTACTGCAACGCGTCGGCGAGCATGCGCTCGGCGGCGCCGACGCTCAGCGCGGCGATGTGCAGGCGGCCCTTGTCGAGCACCTTCATGGCGGTCTTGAAACCGACGCCCTCGACGCCGCCGATCAGCTGGCTGGCCGGGATGCGCACGTTGTCGAAGATGACGTCGCTGGTGTGCGCGCCTTTCTGGCCCATCTTGTGGTCCGGCTTGCCGAGGGAAATGCCCGGAGTGCCGCGCTCGACGATGAACGCGCTGATGCCGCCGGAACCCTTGATCGCCGGGTTGGTGCGGGCCATCACGGTATAGATGCCGGCGTGGGGGGCGTTGGTGATGAAGCGCTTGGTGCCGTTGAGCACGTAGAAGTCGCCATCGCGCACAGCGGTGGTCTTCAGTGAGGCGGCGTCGGAGCCCGAGTCCGGCTCGGTCAGGCAGAAGGCGCTGAGCAGTTCGCCGCTGGCGAGCTTGGGCAGGTAGTGGGCTTTCTGTTCCGGCGTGCCATCGATCAGGATGCCGATGGAGCCAATGCCGTTGTTGGTGCCGATGTAGGAGCGGAAGGCGGGGGAGGTGCGGCCCAGTTCAAAGGTGATGTTCACCTCTTCTTCCATGGTCACGCCCAGGCCGCCGAACTCCTCGGGGATGGTCAGGCCGAACAGGCCCATCTCGCGCATCTGCTGGACGATGTCCTGCGGGATCGCGTCGGTCTCGGCGACCTCGTTTTCCCGCGGGATCAGCACTTCGCCGACGAACTGGTGGATGGAGTCCAGAAGTATCTGCAGCGTTTCTGGGTCTCGGATCATGTGCACTCCTCACAAGGCCCGCGAGCGGGCCAGTCTGGCGAGGCACCGTCACCCGAGATTCAGCGAGCGGCGGCACCTATGTTGTTGACCATGTTGATCAGGCGGGGCCCGATGTCGTCCTCGAGCTTCTCGCGGGTCAGCTGGAAGCTCGGTCCGCCGCAGTTGAAGGCCAGCAGGCCGTACTGCGGGTGTACCAAGGGCACGGCGACGGAGTTGACGTCGCGGTGCCATTCACCGATCGACAGGCAGTAGCCGTAGTCGGTGTAGTCCCTGAAGGCGCGGTCCAGACCCTTGCGGATGGCCGGCCAGGTGTCCGGTTCGCGTTCGCGAATGTGGTCGAGCAGGAATTCCCGCTCGTTCTCCGGCATCGCCGCGAGGCATGCGCGGCCCACCGAGCTCGCCGCCAGCGGCAGGTAACTGCCGATCTGCCGGCGCATCGTCATGTTTCCCTGTCCCTGGACCACGTCCAGGTACACCATCTGCAGACGGTCGCGGGCGGCCATGGCCACCGCCGCCTGGGCGTGGTTGGCCAGTTCCTCCATCAGCGGATGGGCCACCGCGCGGATCGACAGGTTCGACAGCATCGCGTAGCCGAAACCCAGCACGCCGACGTCCAGCTGGTACTTGCCCGAATGCACTTCGCGCTTGAGGCAACCCAGGCGCATCAGGGTGTTGGTCAGGCGCGTCACCGTCGGCTTGGGCAGGTCGGTCTTGCGGGCCAGGTCCTGGTTGCTCAGCACGTTTTCCCGTGGCGTGAAGCAACGCAGAATCTCCAGACCGCGAGCCAGGGCCGTCACGAACTGGCCGCTGTTTTCCTCTTCGCTCAGTGCCGTGGCCGGGTCGTACAGACCGCGTTCCAGCAGGCCGATTTCACCTTCGTTTTTCGTCGGCGCAGCCGAGTCCATCTCCGTCTTGTTGCGGCGCATGGTAGAACCCCTATTCACGGAAAATCAATAAAATAAAATGCAGTTTCGTCAGGCGAAATTGTAATGGGTCCGAGCTGGTTAGTACAGGCGTGCCGCTAAAAATATTGGAGGCCCATATTTAAAGGGCCTTTCAGGGCTATTTCGATTGTCACCGTTTACAGCTCCGTTTCAGGGTCACTATGATGAAATCGAAATACGGAATGTAGTTTCGTCTGACGAAACAAAACGAGGTTATCGCTTTCATGAGTACCAACGTGGTTCATCTCGATATCAGGGCCGATGGCGTGGCGGTCGTCCGCATCGATCGTCCGGAAGCCAAGAACGCTCTCAACGCGACCGTGCGCCAACAACTGGCCGAGCACTTCCGCGCCCTGAGCGACAACCCTGAGGTTCGCGCGGTGGTGCTGACCGGGGGAGAGGAGTGCTTCGTCGCTGGGGCGGACATCCGTGAGTTCGCCCAGGCCAGCCCCATCGAGATGTACCGTCGCCATACCGAACTGCTGTGGGAGGCGATTTCCCGTTGCCCCAAACCGGTGATCGCTGCGGTGAACGGTTTCGCCCTCGGCGGCGGCTGCGAGCTGGCGATGCACTGCGACATCATCGTCGCCGGCGAGTCGGCGCGCTTCGGCCAGCCGGAAGTGAAGCTCGGCCTGATGCCCGGTGCTGGCGGCACCCAGCGGCTGATCCGCGCCGTGGGCAAGTTCCAGGCAATGCGCATCGCCCTGACCGGCTGCCTGGTCAAGGCGCCCGAAGCCCTGGCCATCGGCATGCTCAGTGAAGTGGTGGAAGACGCGCGCACGCTGCCCCGCGCGCTGGAACTGGCCGCCGAGATCGCCGCACTGCCGCCGCTGGCGGTGGCGCAGATCAAGGAAGTGATGCTCGCCGGCGCCGACCTGCCGCTGGACAGCGCGTTGACGCTTGAGCGCAAGGCCTTCCAGTTGCTGTTCGACTCGAAAGACCAGAAAGAGGGCGCCGCCGCCTTCCTGGAAAAACGCCAAGCCAGTTTCCTGGGGGAATGAGCATGACCCTTTCTTTCGGTATCGAACGCATCGAACGCATGGCCATCGTCGGTACGGGCGTCATGGGCAGCGGCATCGCCCAGATCGCCGCCCAGGCCGGCATCCAGGTGAAGCTCTTCGATGCCCGTGACGGTGCGGCCCAAACCGCGCGCGAAAACCTCGGTCGCACCCTCGTCAAGCTGGCGGAGAAGGGCAAGATCACTGCAGCCGAAGCCGACGCCACCCTGGCGCGCCTGCTGGTCGCCGGCTCCCTGAATGAGCTGGCGGATTCCGATCTGGTGGTCGAGGCGATCATCGAGCGCCTGGATGCCAAGCAGGCGCTGCTGGCTGATCTGGAAGCGGTGGTCAGTGCCGACTGCATCCTCGCCACCAACACCTCGTCGCTGTCGGTCACCAGCATCGCCCGTGGTTGCCAGCATCCGGAGCGGGTGGCGGGCTTCCACTTCTTCAATCCGGTGCCGCTGATGAAGGTGGTCGAGGTGATCGACGGCCTGGCCAGCGACCCACAGGTCGGCGACCGCCTGGTGGCACTGGCCGCGCGCATGGGCCATCGCGGCATCCGCGCCAAGGACACTCCGGGTTTCATCATCAACCACGCCGGCCGTGCCTACAGCACCGAAGCGCTGCAGATGCTCAAGGAAGCCATCGCCGAACCGGCCGATATCGACCGCATCCTGCGCGAGGGCCTGGGCTTCCGCATGGGGCCGCTGGAGCTGTTCGACCTCACCGCGCTGGACGTTTCCCATCCGGTTATCGAGTCCATCTACAACCAGTTCTACCAGGAGCCGCGCTATCGCCCGGCGGCGCTGACCCGGCAGATGCTCGAGGCCGGCTTCGTCGGCCGCAAGGTCGGTCGCGGCTTCTATCGCTATGCAGACGGCAAGATGATCGACCCGTCGGCGCCGCAACCAGTGCCGAGCGTGGGAGCGTTGCCGCCGGTATGGATCGGCACCGAGAACGATGAAGACCGCGAACTGCTCAGCGAGCTGCTGAAGAAGCTTGGCGCAAACCTGGAGCAGGTCGCCCAACCGAGCAGCGAGGCGTTGTGCCTGCTCGCGCCCTACGGCATCGACGCCACCACCGCCTGCCAGCGATTCGATACCGATCCGGCACGCACCGTCTGCATCGACCTGCTGCTGGACCTGCAGCGCCACCGCTGCCTGATGCAGAACCCGGCGACTGCCCCGGCCATGCGTGATGCCGCCCATGCACTGCTGGCGGCTGACGGCGTAGGTGTCACGGTCATCAATGACAGCGTCGGCTTCGTCGCCCAGCGCGTACTGGCGCTGATCGTCAACCTTGCCGGCGACATCGTCCAGCAGCGCATCGCCAGCGTCGACGACCTCGACGAAGGCGTGCGCCGTGGCCTCGGTTATCCGCAAGGCCCGCTGGCCTGGGGCGACAGCGTCGGCCCGGCGCGCCTGCTGACCATTCTCGAACGCATGACCGACCTGACCGGCGATGCCCGCTACCGCCCCGGCCCGTGGCTGCGCCGCCGCGCCGCGCTGGGCCTGTCGCTGCGCCACGTCGAGCCTGCGCTGGGCTGAAGCCCTGCGCCTACCGATTCAAGGAGATACCGATGCTCAATGCTTATATCTATGCCGGCCTGCGCACGCCCTTCGGTCGCCATGGCGGCGCCCTGGCGCCGGTGCGCCCCGACGACCTGATCGCCCAGGTAATCCGCGAGCTGCTGGCCAGCACCAAGGTGCCGGGCGAAGCCATCGAGGACGTGATCCTCGGCAACACCAACCAGGCCGGTGAAGACAGCCGCAATATCGCCCGCCATGCCGCGCTGCTCGCCGGCCTGCCGGTGACCGTGCCGGGCCAGACGGTGAATCGCCTGTGCGCCAGCGGCCTGGCTGCCGTGATCGACGCTGCGCGCGCGGTGACTTGTGGCGAAGGCGAGCTGTTCGTCGCTGGCGGTGTGGAAAGCATGTCCCGCGCGCCCTTCGTCATGGCCAAGGCCGAGGCGGCGTACAGCCGCGACCTGACGGTGTTCGACAGCACCATCGGCGCGCGCTTCCCCAACCCGAAGATCGTCGCCGGGTTCGGCAACGACAGCATGCCGGAGACCGGTGACAACGTGGCTCGCGAATTCGGCATCAGCCGCGAACAGGCCGACCGCTTCGCCGCCCGTTCCCAGGCCAACTTTGAAGCCGCCCGCCAGGCCGGTTTCTTCGCCGGGGAAATCCTCCCGGTCAGCGTACCGACCGGGCGCAAGACGCCGCCGAATGTCGTCGAGCAGGACGAGCATCCGCGCCCGTCCTCCGATGAAGCCGCGTTGGCGCGCCTCAAACCGCTGTCCGAAGGCGGGGTGGTCACCGCGGGCAACGCTTCCGGCGTCAACGACGGCGCCGCCGCATTGCTGATCGGCTCGGCAGAGGCGGGCGAACGCCACGGCCTTAAGCCGCTGGCGCGGATTCTTTCGGCGGCGGCAGTCGGCGTGGAGCCGCGCATCATGGGCGTCGGTCCGGTGGAGGCGATCAACAAGGCGCTGGCCCGCGCCAACCTGACCCTGGCTGACATGGACATCATCGAGATCAACGAGGCTTTCGCTTCCCAGGTGCTCGGTTGCCTGCACGGTCTGGGTGTCGATTTCGACGATGCGCGGGTCAACCCCAATGGCGGCGCCATCGCCGTCGGCCACCCGCTGGGCGCTTCCGGCGCGCGGCTGGCGCTGAGCGTGGCGCGACAACTGCAGCGCGCCGGTCAACGCTATGCGGTGATCAGTCTGTGCATCGGCGTGGGCCAGGGGCTCGCCATGGTTATCGAGCGCGCCTGAGCGCGCCAGTGAGGAGTTGAAGATGGGTGCTTTGAGCGGATACCGCGTACTCGACCTCAGCCGCGTGCTGGCCGGCCCCTGGTGTGGCCAGGTGCTGGCCGACCTGGGCGCGGAAGTGATCAAGATCGAACGTCCCGGCGTGGGTGACGACACCCGTGGCTGGGGCCCGCCTTACATGAAAGCCGCCGATGGTTCGGACAGCTCCGAGGCGGCGTACTACCAGTCCACCAACCGCAACAAGCTGTCGGTGGCGCTGAATCTGGCCACCGAAGAAGGGCAGGCGCTGGTGCGCGCCCTGGCCTGCGAGTGCGACGTGCTGATCGAGAACTACAAGGCCGGCTCGCTGGCCAAGTACGGGCTGGACTACGAGAGCCTGTCGAAAGTGAATCCGCGCCTGGTCTACTGCTCCATCACCGGCTTCGGCCAGACCGGCCCGCGCGCCGAGGAGCCCGGCTACGACTTCATCATCCAGGGCATGGGCGGGTTGATGAGCATCACCGGCGAGAAGGACGGCGTGCCCGGCGCCGGCCCGCAGAAGGTCGGTGTTGCCGTGTCGGACGTGATGACCGGCCTCTACTCGGTGGTCGCCATCCAGGCCGCGCTGCTGGCGCGGGAGAAGACCGGCCGCGGCCAGCACTGCGACATGGCGCTGCTCGACGTGCAGGTCGCCATGCTCGGCAACCAGAGCCAGAACTACCTCGCCACTGGCCGCTCGCCGGGCCGCCAGGGCAATGCCCACGTCAACATCGTGCCGTACCAGGTGTTCAGCGCGCAGGACATGGATTTCATCATCGCCTGCGGCAACGACAGCCAGTTCGTCTCGCTGTGCGATGCCATCGGCCTGCCCGAATTGCCGAAGGACCCGCGCTTCACCCGCAATGCCGACCGCGTGCGCAACCGCGACATCATCGTCGGCAAGCTGGCCGAGCACTTCCAGGGCGACACCGCCGACAACTGGGTGAAGCGCATCCATGCGATGAAGGTGCCGGTCGGTGTGATCAATGATATCGGTCGCGCACTGGATGAGCCGCAGGTGGTCGCCCGCGACATGCTGGTGGAGATTCCCCACGCGCAGAACCCGGCGTTCCGCATGGTCGGTAGCCCGCTGAAATTGTCCGAGACGCCGGTGGAATACCAGCGCCCGGCGCCCATGCTCGGCGAGCACACTGACGAGGTACTCAAGCGCCGCCTGGGGATCGATGACGCACGCCTGGCGCAGTTGAAGGCCGAGGGTGTGATCGAGCAACTCGGTAAGGCCTGAGTTCGTTCGCTAACCAGCCGCAGGAGTAGGGCGCATAACGCGCCAGCGTTATCCGCCGCTGCACCGAATGATGGCGGATAACCGCAAGCGGTTATGCGCCCTACGTAGCTGAGGCCTCCCCCAACCGCAGCGCCGATGCAAACCGGCGTTAGCCAAGGAAACAACTGATGAAAGTACTGGTCGCGGTAAAACGCGTGGTCGACTACAACGTCAAGGTCCGCGTCAAGGCGGACAACTCCGGCGTCGATCTCGCCAACGTCAAGATGTCCATGAACCCCTTCTGCGAAATCGCCGTGGAAGAGGCCGTCCGCCTGAAAGAGAAAGGCGTCGCCAGCGAGATCGTGGTGGTCTCGGTCGGCCCGAGTGGCGCGCAGGAGCAGCTGCGTACTGCTTTGGCGCTGGGTGCCGACCGCGCAGTGCTGGTCGAAAGCAATGACGAGCTGAATTCCCTCGCTGTGGCGAAAGCGCTGAAAGCCATTGTCGACAAGGAGCAGCCGCAGCTGGTCATCCTCGGCAAGCAGGCCATCGACAGCGACAACAACCAGACCGGCCAGATGCTGGCCGCGCTGACCGGCTACGCCCAAGGCACCTTCGCCTCCAAGGTCGAAGTCGCTGGCGACAAGGTCAACGTCACCCGTGAAATCGACGGCGGCCTGCAGACCGTTGCCCTGAACCTGCCGGCGATCGTCACCACCGACCTGCGCCTGAACGAGCCGCGCTATGCGTCGCTGCCCAACATCATGAAGGCGAAGAAGAAACCGCTGGAGATCCTTACTCCCGATGCGCTGGGTATCTCCACGGCCTCGACCGTGAAGACGCTCAAGGTCGAAGCGCCAGCCGCGCGCAGCGCCGGGATCAAGGTGAAGTCGGTGGCCGAACTGGTCGAGAAACTGAAGAACGAAGCGAAGGTGATCTGATGACTGTGCTGGTTGTTGCAGAACATTCGAATGGTGCGCTGGGTGCGGCGACGCTGAATACCGTTGCGGCGGCCCAGAAGATCGACGGCGATATCGCTGTTCTGGTGGCTGGCCAGAGCGTCGCTGGCGTAGCCGAAGCCGCTGCCAGGATCGCCGGTGTTTCCAAGGTGCTGGTCGCCGACAACGCCGCTTACGCTCACCAGTTGCCGGAGAACGTCGCTCCGCTGATCGCGGCTCTCGTGAAGGAAAGTGGGTTCGGCCACGTGCTGGCCGCCGCCACCACCAACGGGAAGAACTTCCTGCCGCGCGTTGCCGCTCTGCTGGACGTCGACCAGATCTCCGAGATCATCGAAGTCGTCAGCGCCGACACCTTCAAGCGCCCGATCTACGCCGGTAACGCCATCGCTACCGTGCAGTCCTCGGCTGCCGTGAAAGTGATCACCGTTCGTGGCACCGGCTTCGACGCCGTCGCTGCCGAAGGTGGTTCCGCCGCTGTTGAAGCTGTTTCCGGCCCGGCCGATGCCGGCAAGTCCGCCTTCGTTGGCGAAGAGCTGGCCAAGTCCGACCGTCCGGAACTGACCGCTGCCAAGATCGTCGTTTCCGGCGGCCGTGGCATGGGCAACGGCGACAACTTCAAGATCCTCTACTCCCTGGCTGACAAGCTGGGCGCTGCAGTCGGTGCTTCCCGCGCCGCCGTTGACGCCGGCTTCGTGCCGAACGACATGCAGGTCGGCCAGACCGGCAAGATCGTCGCTCCGCAGCTGTACGTGGCCGTCGGTATCTCCGGCGCCATCCAGCACCTGGCGGGCATGAAGGACTCGAAAGTGATCGTCGCGATCAACAAGGACGAAGAGGCACCGATCTTCCAGGTCGCCGACTACGGCCTGGTCGCCGATCTGTTCGAAGCTGTACCGGAGCTGGAAAAGGCCGTCTGATCCAGTTCTTCCTCTTGCCGGGCCAGTCGACAGCAGCCCGGCGTTTTGCCAACACCTCAGTAGAAAGAAACAAGAACAATGAATACTCGTCGACTCCCTGTGCTGGTCTCCGGACTGGCGCTGCTGCCCCCGTTCGCCCAGGCCGATTTCCTCTCCGACAGCAAGGCCAGCATCGAAGCACGCAACTTCTACTTCAACCGCGACTACCGCCAGAGCGGTGCCGCGCAGTCCAAATCCGAAGAGTGGGCCCAGGGTTTCCTGCTGCGCTATGAATCGGGCTACACCGATGGCACCGTCGGGGTGGGCGTCGATGCCCTTGGCCTGCTGGGCCTGAAACTGGATTCCAGCCCGGACCGTTCCGGCTCCGGCCTGCTGCCGTACTCGGCCAGCGACAAGCGCGCCGCCGACGACTACAGCGACCTTGGCCTGACCGCCAAGCTGCGCGTCTCCAAGAGCACGCTGAAAGTCGGCACGTTGCTGCCCAAGCTGCCGGTGGTGCAGTACAACGACACCCGCCTGCTGCCGCAGACCTTCCAGGGCGCGCTGGTGGAGTCGAAGGAGCTCGACGACCTCGACCTGCAGCTCGGCCAGTTGCGCGAAGTGAAGCAGCGCGATTCGTCCAACAACGAAGACCTGTCGATGACCCGCGGCAACAAGCGCAACATCGTCGCCGGCAGCCACCTCACCAGCGACCGTTTCAACATCGCCGGCGGCACCTACCGCTGGAACAGCCAGCTGAGCACCAGCTACCACTACGCCAACCTCGAAGACCTCTATCGCCAGCACTACGTGAGCCTGGTGCACACGCTGCCGATTGCCGAGGGCCAGTCGCTGAAGTCCGACATCCGCTGGGCGCGTTCCACCGATGATGGCGGCAGCAACGTCGACAACCGCGCGCTCAACGCCATGTTCACCTACAAGCTGGGCAACCAGGCGTTCGGCCTGGGCCTGCAGCGCATGTCCGGCGACACCGGCTTCGCCTACCTGTCGGGCACCGATCCGTACCTGGTCAACTACGTGCAGATCGGCGACTTTGCCAACAAGGACGAACGCTCCTGGCAACTGCGCTACGACTTCAACTTCGCTTCCTACGGGCTGCCCGGCCTGAGCCTGATGACCCGCTACCTGCGCGGAGACAACATCGACCTGCTCAACGGCCAGGGCAACGGCAAGGAGTGGGAGCGCGACACCGACGTCGGCTACCTGGTGCAGAGCGGCCCGCTGAAGAACGTCGGCTTCAAGCTGCGCAACAGCACCTTCCGCAGCAGCTTCGGCAATGACATGGACGAGACCCGCTTCATCGTCAGCTACACCTTGCCGATCTGGTAACGCGCCAGGCAGTACCGAAAAGCCCCGCTCAGGCGGGGCTTTTTTATGCGCTCGATCCGGGTCTTACCACTTGCTGACGTCGACGACGGCTTTGGCGAATGCTTCCGGCGCCTCCTGCGGCAGGTTGTGGCCGATACCCCCGGTCAGCGTGCGATGCTCGTAGTGACCGGTGAACTTCGCCGCGTAAGCCTTGGGTGGCGGATGGAACGCGCCGTTGGCGTCGCCTTCGAGGGTAATGGTCGGCACGCTGATCGGCGGGGCCTTGGCCAGCTTCTGCTCCAGCTCGTCGTACTGCGCTTCGCCTGCCGCCAGGTTCTGGCGCCAGCGATAGTTGTGGATCGTGATCGCGACGTGGTCAGGATTCTCGAAAGCTTTCGCGCTGCGCTCGAAGGTCGCATCGTCGAAATTCCACTTCGGCGAAGCCTGCTTCCAGATCAGCCGGGTGAAGTCGCGGGTGTTCTTCGCGTAGCCGGCGGCGCCGCGCTCGGTGGCGAAGTAGAACTGGTACCACCAGAGGAACTCGGCTTCCGGCGGCAATGGTTGCTGGCCGGCGGCCTGGTTGCCGATCAGGTAGCCGCTGACCGCCACCAGCGCCTTGCAGCGCTCGGGCCAGAGGGCGGCGATGATATCGGCGGTGCGCGCGCCCCAGTCGAAGCCGGCGAGCACGGCCTTGTCGATCTTCAGCGCATCCATCAGCGCGATGATGTCGCTGGCCACTGCCGCTGGCTGGCCGTTGCGCATCGTTTGTTCGGCGAGGAAACGTGTACTGCCGTAGCCGCGCAGCCACGGCACGATGACCCGGAAGCCTTGCGCGGCGAGTGCTGGCGCCACGTCGACGAAGCTGTAGATGTCGTAGGGCCAGCCGTGCAGCAGGATCACTACCGGCCCATCCGCTGGACCGTCCTCGGCGTAACCGACACTGAGCAGTCCTGCATCGATCTGCTTGAGTGCCTTGAACTCGGTATGCGCGCCGGCTTTCACCGTTGGTGCGGCCTTGGCTTTCTCGCTGGCTGCCAACGCCACGGCCGGCAGCTGGGTGGCGGCCAGGGCCACGGCGGCCAGGCGCATGAGATCGCGACGACTGCTATCGAAGGGCTCCGACATAGCGTTTCCTTGATTGAAGTGGGCCGGACAAAGCGTAGGCGAGCATGAAACGGTCGCCGGGAAAATTCCGGGACGAACGGCACGAAAGCGCATGCTTGAGGGCATTCGCTGACGTTTCATACGTGCCGGCTGTCTCATCGGGCGAGGAAAAGTCTGGCCTTGGCCAGCGGCCTCGGCTTATAAAACTCGTTCGCCGCTGTAGACCCGCAGGGATGGCGGCCCCACACGATCAAGGAACGATGATGCGACGAGTCACGATGATTCTGCTCGCCGCCGCCCTGTTGCAGGGCTGCGCGCACCAGAAGACCGGCAACCAGTGCGAAGACAACTTCAACACCGAAGGTGGCTTCATCGCCGGCAAGACCTTTACCTCCAACGTGCAGTTGGACATGCCTTACGCCAAGGTCTTCGACCGGGCGCAGAAGACGCTGGTGAAGGAAGGCTTCACCATCCAGACCGCCGACGAGAAGAGCGGCACCATCTCTGCCTACCAGGGCGTGATCCTGAGCAGCCGGAATGCACCGTTGAACATCGTGGTGGAGAAGGCGGGGGCGGGCTCAAAGGTCAGTTATGTCTTCGTCACCCTGGGTGGTATGTACACCACCGAAGGCGCGGTGCGTGACGGCTTCTGCCGGTTCACTGACGGGATTCGGCAGTAAGCCGGCGGGGATTCCCCACTAGACCTCTGCGGGCGGATGGCGATCGCGGACGGAGTCCGCTCCTACAAGGTCAAGAGCCTCTCACCCTAACCCTGGCTGCGCGCCCCGCTCATTACGCGGGAGAGGGGACCGTTCGGTGCAGGCTGGAGCCTAAGTCTCAGTCGGCACGGGTCGCCCCCTCTCCCTGAGGGAGAGGGCTGGGGTGAGGGGGAGCGCCAGCACGGGCTTTCAATAGAGGGCAGTTGCGCCTACGCGTGCACCAGCTTCTCCACGAGGCGCCGCGTCAGCGGAGCGATGACCAGCACCAGTGGGAAGGCGATGCTCCAGGTGGTGAGCCATGTGCCCAGCCAGAGCTGCGCAAAGGCGGGAGCCAGGCCAACTGCGCGCCAGGTGGAGAGGCCGGAGACGAGCAAGGTCATCACGCCGGACAGGATCAGCGCGAACAGCAACGGCGCATAGCGACGGGCAATCATGCGTGGGACTCCTGCGTGTGCTCGGCGTGCGGCTGATGCAGACGACTCAGCGTTTCAGCGAAGTGCTGGCCGAACAGTCGTGCGGTCTTCAGGTCGCCAGGACAGAAGTCCGGTGCGGTCTTGTCGGCCTGGGCCATCAGGCCGGACCACGAGCCCAGACGGTTGGCGGCTTCCTCGTAGGGGACGCCCTGGTGCTGTTCGGGGAGGATCGGGTTGCCGGCCCAGAGCATCCCGTGCTGTATGCAGAAGGTGAACAGCGAGATCAGCGTGGACTGCTTGTCGCCCGCCGGCAGCGCCGAGACGGTGAATCCGGCGGCGAGGCGGCCGCGCAGCTTCTGCTGGCGCCAGAGCGGGCCGGTGGCGTCCATCAGCGCCTTCAGCGGCGCCGAAACACCGCCCAGGTAGGTGGGCGAACCGAGGATCAGGCCGTGAAAGTCGAGCAGGGCGGCGGGGTGCTCGATCAGATCCTGTGCCTTTATCAGCTGTGCGTGGCAGCCGGGAACGAGAGCTGCGCCATTGGCGATGAGTTGGGCGATACGCTCGGTGCGGCCGCTGGCGCTGTGGTAGACGATGGCGATGGTTTTCATGGTTTCTCCGTGGGTGCACGCAAGGTGGAAAGCCGCGTTCGGATTGACCACGACGGGCTTTGGCGTGAACCTACAAGTTCAAGTGAACTTGAAGTCAAGAGGTGTTCCATGGATATCGCTGACGTGGCCAGACGTTCCGGTGTGCCGGCATCGACCCTGCGTTTCTACGAGGAGAAAGGACTGATCGTCTCGCTCGCCAGGCCCGGCGCGCGCCGCCAGTTCGCCCCGCAGATTCTCGACCAGCTGGCGTTGATCACCCTGGGGCAGTCGGCGGGTTTCAGCCTGGAAGAGATTCGCTCGATGTTTTCCGGCGACGGTGGAGCGAATATCGACCGGCAGATGTTGGCGGCCAAGGCGGATGAGCTGGATGCGACGATCCGGCGCCTGCGCGCCATGAGTCGCGGGTTGCGGCATGCGGCGGCGTGCCCGGCGCCCAGTCATGCGGAGTGCCCGACCTTCCAGCGGCTGGTGAAGGCGGCGGCGGAGAGTGCGCTGGAGGGGAAGAAGGAGCGGGGGCGGTTGAGGAAGGGAAGGGCCTGATAGTTCGGCGCAGGGGCTTGCCCTCACCCTAACCCTCTCCCAGAGGGAGAGGGGACTGTACGGTGCGGGATGAAAGCATGGCGTCAGCCGGCACGGACAATTCCCTCTGAGAGAGGGGCTTTCTGTAGGAGCGAGCTTGCTCGCGAACAATGTCGGCCGGTTACATCAACCTTGGGCTGTTCGCGAACAAGCTCGCTCCTACATTGGTAGCCCCAGCGCCGCTTCCAGCCACTCGCAGAACCCCACCGCCTGCGCATTCCGCTCGCTCTGCTGGTGCACCAGCAACGACCAGTTCGGCCCGCGCACGGTCTGCTCGCTCAGCGGCGCCAGCAGGCCGCCGCTGCGAGCATCCCCCGCCAGCAACTGGCTCACCAGCGCGATGCCCAAACCCTGGCTGGCGGCATCCAGCAACAGGCCGGGATCGGAGAAGTTCAACCCCTCGCTACGTTGGCCGACATCCGCGCCGCCTTGCACCTGCCAATGCGCCCAGTCCATTTCCCGTTCGCCGTGCAGGGTCGTGCGCGACGGCTCTGCCTGCGCTAGTACGGACGGATGGCAGGCGGGATAGAGACGATCCTCCAGCAGTACGCGAAAGCGGCATTCGGCCTGGGCGGTGAGGTCGTCGCGCACGGCGATGTCGATGGTCTGGGAGGCCATGTCCGGGGTTTCGTCGGTGGTCAGTAGCCAGAGGTCGATCTGCGGGTGGCGCGCGTGGAAGTCGCCCAGGCGCGGCACCAGCCAGTGGCGGGCGAAGGCCGGTGTGGTGTTGACCACCAGCTGGTTGGGCTTGCGGTACTGGTCCAGGCGGCGGATGCCCACGGCCAGTTGCTGCAGCATGGATTGCGTGGTGCTGAGCAGGTCGGCGCCGGCGTCGGTCAGCGCCACCTTGCGCCCGGAACGGTAGAACAGCGGCTGCTCGACGAAGCTTTCCAGGCTGCGGATCTGCTGGCTGATGGCCGACTGGGTGAGGTGCAGCTCCTCGGCGGCCTTGTGGAAACTGCCGAGGCGGGCGGCGGCTTCGAAGCCGCGCAGGGCGTTCAGGGGGGGCCAGTGCTTGAGCATGATCGATAAGTTCGCCTAATCAGATTTACGCAAAATCTATCGTTTGTTGTCGCGTTTTTACAGGCCTAGCATTGTGACCAGGCGCCGCTGAACCCTTTTCTTCCGATAAAAATTCCTTACCAAAGGTTTGAGTATGCATCGCAACGACGACATGCAGAACGGCTGGCGCATGCCTGCTGAATGGGTCAACCACGCGGCGACCTGGATGGCTTTCCCGCACAACCGTCCGCTCTGGGAGGGTGGCTGGCGCGTCACTCTGGAGCAGGTGCAGGAAGACTTTGCCCGCGTTGCCAACGCCATTGCCCGCTTCGAGCCGGTGAAGCTGGTGGTCGATCCGTCCGCCGTGGCTCGCGCCGCTGAGCTCTGCGGGCCGAACGTCGAGCTGGTGCCGCTGCCCATCGACGACAGCTGGTGCCGCGATTCCGGGCCAACCTTCGTCTGCCATCCCCAGCACGGCGTGGCCGGTGTGAGCTGGCGCTTCAATGCCTGGGGCGGCAAGTCCGAGCACACCCTGGACGAAGGCCTGGGCCGCCGCATCCTCAACCACCTCGGCCTGGACTGCTTCGGCACGCCGCTGGCCAACGAGGGCGGGGCGATCCACGTGGACGGCGAGGGCACGCTGATCACCACCGAGTCGGTGCTGCTCAACCCCAACCGCAACCCCGGCGTGAGCAAGCGCGAGATGGAGGAAATCTTCTCCCGCCTGCTGGGCGTGACCAAGACCATCTGGCTGCCGGGCGATCCGCAGTACGTCACCGGCGACATGACCGATGGCCACGTTGACGGTGTGTGCGCCTTCGCCCGCCCCGGCGTGCTGCTGGTTGACGCCACCCATGACGCCTCCAGCACCTATGCCGAAGTGGCCCGCGAGAACCGCCGCGCGCTGGAGCTGGCCACTGACGCCAAGGGCCGCTCCTTCGAGTTGATCGAGCTGTTCGAGGCGAGCGCGGCAGTGGACCCGGAGGCCGAGGTGTTCTGCGCGTCCTACACCAACTTCTACCTGGCCAACGGTGCTGTGATCATGCCGGCCTACGGCATCGCTGCCGACGACGAAGCCGCTGCCGTGCTGGCCCGCGCCTTCCCCGGCCGCGAAGTGGTGCCGGTACGCATCAACAACCTGGCCCACGGTGGCGGCGGCGTGCACTGCATCACCCAGCAGCAGCCGGCCTGGCCGCTGGGAGGACTGTGATGAGCAAGCTGACTGTCGCCGTGTTGCAGTTCTCCTGCAGCTGGGACCTGCCGCGCAACCTTGCCGAAGCCGAGCGCCACGTGCGCGCGGCGGCGGCCGCCGGAGCAAGGCTGATCCTCCTGCCCGAGCTGTTCGCCACGCCGTACTTCTGCATCGAGCAGGACCACGTCCACCTCGCGCTGGCCCAACCCTACGACGACAGCCCGCTGCTGCAGCGCTTCGCCAGCCTGGCGGCGGAACTGAACGTGGTGCTGCCGATCAGCTGGTTCGAGCGCGCCGGCAACGCCTACTTCAACTCGCTGACCGTGGCCGACGCCGATGGCAGCCTGCTCGGCGTGTACCGCAAGACGCACATCCCCAACGCCATCGGCTACCAGGAGAAGGAGTATTTCAGCCCCGGCGATACCGGCTTCCGCGTCTGGGACACCGCCGTCGGCCGCATCGGCGTGGGTATCTGCTGGGACCAGTGGTTCCCCGAGACCGCCCGCTGCCTGGCGTTGCAGGGCGCGGAGCTGCTGCTGTTCCCCACCGCCATCGGCTCCGAGCCGGGCGCGGAACAACTGGACTCCCGCGATCACTGGCAGACCGCCCAGCGTGGCCATGCCGCCGCCAACCTGCTGCCGGTGCTGGCGGCCAATCGTATCGGCGAGGAAGTGGCGCCCAGCGACGACGCGCTGCGCATGCGCTTCTACGGCTCGTCCTTCATCACCGACCACAAGGGCGCGCTGCTGGCCGAGGCCGGGCGCAACGAAGCCGCCGTACTGGTGCAGGAGCTGGACCTGAACCTGGCCCGCGAAGAACGCCTGACCTGGGGCGTCTACCGCGACCGCCGCCCGGAAATGTACGGCCCTCTGCTCGGCCTCGACGGCCGCCACCTGCACCCACGCTGGCAAGGAGTCTGACCATGAACAAGCACCTGCTGATCGGCGCGCTGGGGTTGTCCCTGGCGTGCGTCCTGCAACCGGCCGTGGCGGAGGAGGAGAAGGTCCTGCGCCTGTTCAACTGGGCGGACTACTTCGCCCCCGACACCCTGGCGAATTTCACCAAGGAAACCGGCATCCGCGTCATCTACGACGTGATGGACAGCAGCGAGACGCTGGAAGCCAAGATGATGGCCGGGCACAGCGGCTACGACCTGGTCTTCCCCGGCGACACCGTGGCCGAGCGGCTGATGCGCGCTGGCGCCCTGCAGAAGCTCGACGACAGCAAGCTGACGCAGCTGGCCGACATCGAGTCGGGCCTGCAGACGCTGCAGACCAAGTACCCGTACTCGCGCCACGCGGTGGTGCCTTATACCTGGGGCAGCATCGGCGTGACCTACAACCAGGCGAAGATCGAGCAGCGCATGCCCGGCGCGCCGGTGAACAGCCTGGACATGCTGTTCAAGCCGGACGTCGCCAAGCGTTTCGCCGATTGCGGCATCTCCATGATCGACTCGCCGGACGAAGTGCTGGCCGTGGTGCTCAACTACCTCGGCCGCGACCCGCGCAGCGGCAAGCCGCAGGACCTGGCGGACGCCCTGGCGCTGCTCAACGGCATCCGTCCGTACATCCGCAAGTTCCAGTCGCAGCCGGTCACCCAGCTGGTCAATGGCGACCTGTGCCTGTCACTGGGCTACAGCGGCGACGTCACCCAGTCGCAGCGGGCGGCCGACGAGGCGAAGAAGCCTGAGCGCTTCGAGTACCGCGTCCCGCGCGAAGGCACCTCGGTATGGATGGACACCATGGCCATTCCCGTCGACGCGCCGCACCCGGAATACGCCTACGCGCTGATCAACTACCTGATGCGTCCGGAAGTGATGGCAGCGATCAGCAACGCCACCGGTTACCCGACCTCCAACGCCAAGGCGCGACCGATGGTCGAGGCGAGCATGCGCGACAACCCGGACATCTATCTTGATGAGAAGGCCTACGCGCGGCTGTTCCCCGGCAAGGACATTCCCCAGCGCGACATGCGCGCGCGGATGCGCACCTGGACCAGTTTCAAGACCGGCACCGGCGGTTGAGGAGGCGAGGATGATGACACGCAGGAACCTGCTCGGCACCGGCATCACGCTGGCCGCCGGGCTCGGCCTGGGGTTGGGGCGCGTCGCCCTGGCCTCGGGCAAGTGGTACATGCCTGACGAACACCGCAAGCAGGAGCGGGTGTTCGTCGCCTATGCGGCGAGCGCCGACGTCTGGGAAGACATCGCCCCGGACGTCAACGCCACCGTGGCGCGGCTGGCCCGCGCCATTGCCGAGTTCCAGCCGGTGACGGTGCTCTGCCGGCCGGAGCAGCAGGCGGAGGCCAAGCGTGCCTGCGGTGGGCAGAACGTCGACTTCCTGCCGGTGCCGGTGGATGACATCTGGGTACGTGACTACGGCGGTTGCTTCCTGGTCAACGATGCGCCGGGCGGCCTGGCGCTGGCCGACTTCAACTTCAATGGCTGGGGCGGCAAGCAGCACGCCGAGCGCGACCGTGAAGTGTCGGCGGCGCTGGCCGAGGACCTGGAGGCCAAGGCCATCGTCAGCGAGCTGTGCGGCGAGGGCGGCGGCATCGAGGTCGATGGCCACGGCACGGCGATCTTCACCGAGAGCTGCTGGGTCAACGACAACCGCAATCCTGGCTGGTCGCGTCCTCGCGTCGAGGCCGAACTCAAGCGCATGCTGGGGCTGCGCAAGGTGATCTGGCTGCCGGGCATCCGTGGCAAGGACATCACCGATGCGCACGTGGACTTCTACGCGCGCTTCGTCGAGCCGGGCGTGGTGGTGGTCAATCTGGACAATGATCCGCAGTCCTATGACCACGCTGTCACCCGTCGCCACCTGGAGATCCTCAAGACCGCCACGGATGCCGATGGCCGCCCGCTGAAGCTGCACACGCTGCCGCCGCCGATGAAGTCCAAGCCAAGCGCATTCAACCGCGACAATCCGGACTTCGCCGCCGGCTATATCAACTACCTGCCAGTGAACGGCGGGGTGATCGCGCCGAAGTTTGGCGATCCGGCGGCGGACGAGCATTGCCATGCGTTGCTCAGCGAGCTGTACCCGGACCGGGAGATCGTGCAGTTGAACATCGACCCGATTGCTGCCGGTGGCGGTGGCATCCACTGCGTGACGTTGCAGATGCCGGCGGTTTAGCGGTCAGGGCTGATTGGCTCGCTCCTACGAAATCGATGACATCGTGGACCCGGTGTGCAGCTCAGCCAGAAAGTAGGGCGCATAACGCCCCAGGCGTTATCCGCCTTTTCGGCGCATAACCCGTTCCGGGTTATGCGCCCTACAGAGTGGTGGAATCAGTGCTCGGCGAAAGCCGAGTTCAGCAAAGCTGGCAGGGCATTACCCGCCGCGCTGGCGAGAGCGAAGTCGCGTTCGCCGTGCAGCGGGCCCGGTGCGGGGTTGATGTGCAGGATGGTCGCCCCGGCGCGCCAGGCGACCTGCGGGACTTCGGCCGCCGGGTAGACCACGCCGGAGGTGCCCACGGAGATCAGCAGGTCGCAGTCTTCGGCGGCCTGGAAGGCGTGGCTGATGGCATTCACCGGCAGGCTCTCGCCGAACCACACCACCCCGGGGCGCAGCGGGCCGCCGCAATGGAGGCAGGTCGGCGGTTGCACGCGGCGGCCGGCTTCGGATTCGTCCGGTACGGGTAGCGGCGCATCCGGTTCGCGCTGGCATTTGAAGCAGCGCGGGCGCTCCAGCTGGCCGTGCAGGTGGGTGACGTCGTGGCTGCCGGCGCGCTCGTGGAGGTCGTCGACGTTTTGGGTGATCAGCGTAAGCCTGGGCACCTTGTTTGCCAGAGCGGCGATGGCCCGGTGTGCGGGATTGGGCTGTGCGCGATGCACGATGCTGCGCCGCCACTGGTACCAGCCCCAGACCAGCGCCGGGTCGGCACGGAAGGCTTCGGCAGTGGCGAGGGAGGCGGCGTCGAAGCGTTCCCAGAGGCCGGTAAGACGGTCGCGGAAAGTGGGGATTCCGCTCTCGGCGGATACTCCCGCACCGGTGAACACCACCAGGTGGCGGGCGTTGCGCAGGGCTTCCAGCAGTGTGGAGTCGAAGATCACGGGTTTGCTCCTTGCCGCGTCGGCGCCCGCTCCAGGCGGTTGCGGCCGGCCGCCTTGGCGCGGTACAGCGCGCGGTCGGCGGCTTCGATGAGGGCTTGCGGACTGCTGTCGCTGCCACCGGGCAGGGTGGCGATGCCGATGCTCGCGGTGATGCGCCCCACTGGGCTGCCGACATGGGCCAGGTTGGCCTGCAGCAGGCGCTGCATGAATTGCTCGGCGACGGCCAGCGCGCCGTCGCCGTCAGTATTGGGCAGGATCACCGCCAGCTCCTCGCCGCCGTAGCGCGCGGCAAGGTCGCCAGGGCGCCGCACGCTGTCGGCGAGGATGCGGCCGATGCGTCGCAGGCAGTCGTCGCCGGCGGGGTGGCCGTAGGTGTCGTTGAAGCGCTTGAAGTGGTCGATGTCGATCAGCAGCAGGCTCAGCGGCGCGCGCTCGCGCTGGGCGCGACGCAATTCGGCGACGAGGTGGTCGTCGAAGGCGCGGCGGTTTTCAAGCCCGGTGAGCGGGTCGCGGGAGGCGAGCACTTCCAGCTGGCGGTTGGCCTTGAGCAGGTCTTCACGGGCGTCGCGCAACAGTCGTTCGGTAGCGATGCGGCGCTGGATGGCGAGAATCAGCAGGCTGCCGATGACGACGATGACCATCAGCAGGCCGAAGGCGATGGCCACCGTGCGCAGGGCGTCGGCGCGCCAGGCGTCGAGGGCTTCGTCCTTGCCCAGGGCGACGGAGGTCACCAGCGGATAACGCTCGTTCTTGCGGAAGGCGTAGATGCGCTCGATGCCATCCAGCGAGGAGGCGAAGGTCGCGCTGCCGACGGTGGTGTTTTCCAGATACCGGGTGAAGATCGGCGAGCGCGAGAGTACGCGGCCCATGTCGCTCTCGCGGAAGGGATAGCGCACCAGCACCTGGCCGTTGCTGGTGGCTACGCCGATGGCACCGGTGGCACCGATGTCGATCTTGCCGAACAGCCGCAGGAAGTCCTGCACGCCGAGGGCGGCGACGATGACGCCGGCGAACTTGCCCTGGGCATCGTTGTAACGGCGGCTGACGGTTATGACCCAGGTGCCGGTGGAGCGGCTATGGATCGGCTCGCCGATGTAGGCGTCCAGCGAGGGATTGTCGCGATGGTGGATGAAGAAGGCGCGGTCGGCGCTGTTGGAACCCGGCGGGAAGCGCCCGGTGGAGGTCATCAACCAGTTGCCCTGGGCGTCGTAAATGCCGATGCCGTCCAGTTGGCCGAGCAGGTGTTGCTGGCGCTGCACCAGGTCGTTCAGCCGTTGCAGCTGGGGGGCGCCGGGCCCCTCGTGCTCCAGGCGTTCGGCCAGGCCCAGCAGGAGCATGGAGCTCTGGGTGACGATGCCTTCGACATAGGTGTCCAGCGCCTGGGTGAGGTTCAGGTTGTGCGTGGTGGCTTCGGCCAGCGTGCGCTCGCGGGCGGACCATAGCTCCCAGGCGGTGGCCGTGGCCAGGGTGAGGCCGATGATCGACAGCAGGAGGAAGGCAAGGCGGATGTCGCGTTTCACACTGGCCTCGTTGGGTCGGTCCCTGTGGCGGTTGCCACGCGCCGCGGACATCGCCCGGCAGCAGACCAGGAAGATGCCGGCCGCGCGCGCCGGGTTACGTGTCGTTCGTCAGACGCCTTGCAGCGCGCTGAGTTGCACACGGTTACGACCGTTCTGCTTGGCGAAGTACAGGTGCCGGTCGCAACGCGCCAGCAGCTCGCGCGGCTCGCTCAGGTCGTGCTCATTGGCCATCGCCGCCCCCAGGCTGATGGTCAGGTGGCGCAGGCTGTCGGGCCGGTAGAGATGCTCGATGCCCAGGTTGGCCACCTGCTCGCGCAGCCGTTCGGCGACGCAGCGCAAGTCCTCGGCGTTGGTCGCTTCCAGCAGGATGGCGAACTCTTCTCCGCCATAACGATAGACGTTCGCCCGCCCGCCACGCAGGGTGCTGACCAGGCATTCGGCAACCTGGCACAGGCAGCGGTCGCCGGCCTGGTGGCCATAGTGGTCGTTGTAGGGTTTGAAGTAGTCGATGTCGGCCATCAGCAGGGCGAACGGACGGCCATGGGCGCGCATGCCGTGCCAGCTCTCGTTGAGCTGCAGGTCCAGGGCACGACGATTGCCCACGCCCGTGAGGCCGTCGGTGGCGGCCAGTTCCTGCAGGCGCAGGTTGAGCGAGGCGAGTTCTGCGCGCTGGCGGCGCTCCTCGAGGTCGGCGAGGAATGCCTGGCGCACGCCCTTGATGTTGGTCCAACTGATGAACAGGCTGAACAGCGCGATGGGCAGGTAGACCAGGGTGAAGATCAGCAGCGGCTTGGTGGCGCCGTCGTGGATCAGCCAGACGTTGTAGAGAATGATCGCGGAGATGATCGCCGAGACCGTGACAATGCCCTTGAAGGAGTAGCGCACACCCAGGTTGCCCAGTAGCACGAAGACCACCGAGGCATAGAGGAAGAAGGGCACGTCGGGCGAGGCGCTGCGCTTGAGCAGCTCGAACCAGGCGATGGTGGAGATGATGTCGTGCACCGGCATCAGCAGGTCCATCACCAGCACGCTGCGGCTGAAGCGGAACACCAGGAAGATGTTGATCAGGCCGATCAGGCTCAGGCCGGAACGCAGGAGCAGCGATTCCCTGGCCATGTCGGGGATCAGCAGGGCATCGGCCAGGACATAGGAGTCGTAGGCCGCCATGGCGATGAAGTTGATCGCCAGCAGGAAACGCCGGTAGTGCTGGACCACGTACGCCTTGTAGGCATCCTGCAGGCGCGGCGGAATTCTCCCCTGGGACTGCCGGGGAGGAACAGCGGGAAACTCGGGTGCGGTCATCGAGAGTGGGAGCCTGTGTCTGCCATCCAGGGCGAATGCTGGCCAAGGGCTAGAGTAGGGTGCGGCACCATTGCCGTCCAGCGGGGCGATGCATGGGGTGTGGCAAATCTTCACTCGCCTGGGATTGGTCCTTCACCGATGGCTGTAAATGGATCTTTATAGGGTGCCAATGCGGCGGCATGATGACTGCACCACCTGATGTCGAGGCTTTACATGTACGTACCTGCGCATTTCGAGGAAACCCGGCCGGATGAGTTGCACCGGCTGATCCGCGAGTATCCCCTGGGCATCCTGGTCACCGGCCACGACGGCCTGCTGGACGCCAATCACCTGCCGTTCGAACTGGAACTGGCCGGCGAGAAGCCGCTGCTGCGCGCCCACGTCGCCCGCAACAATCCGGTGTGGCAGGACGCGGACGGCGAGGAGGTGCTGGTCATCTTCCGTGGCGAGCACGCCTATGTGTCGCCCAACTGGTACCCGAGCAAGCACGAGGCGCACCGCCAGGTGCCGACCTGGAACTACCAGGTGGTCCACGTGCGCGGCTGTCTGAAGGTGATGGACGAGGAGCGCTTCGTGCGCGGCGTGGTCGGCCGCCTGACCCGCACGCACGAGGCCGGCGAGGAACGCCCCTGGAAGATGAGCGACTCCACCCCGGAATTCATCAGCGGCATGCTGGCGAACATCGTCGGCATCGAGGTGGAGATCAGCGAGATCGTCGGCAAGTCCAAGCTCAGCCAGAACAAGGAAGACCGGGATCGGCTGGGCGCCGCCGAGCGGCTGGAGCAACTCGGCAGCTCGGAGCTTTCCGCGGCGATGCGGTCGGCAAAGGAATAGGGGCAACTGTCTTCTTCAGGGAAGTCCGTAGCGATACATCTCCCTCACCCCAGCCCTCTCCCAGAGGGAGAGGGGGCAGTCCGAGCCGACTGACGCGATGGTTTCATCCTGCACCTGACGGTTTCCTCTCCCTGAGAGAGGGTGAGGGCGGCCCAAGCAGAGAGGCATCTCGTAGGAGCGGACTCCGTCCGCGATTGCTTCCAGGCAGCTTCCTAGCTGGATCGCGCAGAGACTCCGCTCCCAAGGGGCGCATTGGCACCTGTTTGTCGCATCGGCGCTGCCGGGAGCCAATCGCGGATGACGTCCGCTCCTACGCTCCCGGATGATTCGTGCGGCGGTTGCAGGAGCGGGCCACGCCTGCGATCAGAAGCCGCCCAGCAGATCGTGCGAATCCAGCAGGCGCCAGGCGATTTCCGGATTCTTATCCAGGCCCCGGCGAATCGCGGCGGGGATGGCCTGGCGGGTTTTGCGGCAGAGGCCGGGCTGCTCGTCGAAGGCGAACTCGATGCCGCGCATGGTGCGCACTTCGTTGAAGCCCGGGGCGATGTGCAGGCGGATGCCGAGCTGGTCAAAGAGCTTCTGTTGCAGATGCTCGAGGTCGGCCAGGTCCTTGAGATTTTCCAGGCGCTCCAGCAGGCGCTGCTCTTCGTGCCGGGTCAGCAGCAGGATGCGCAGGTCGGCGTTGGGGTCGGCCAGCAGCCGCTCCCGGTCGCAGTCGCAGGCACCGGGTGGGCATTGCTGGCGGAGTGGGGGAGTGGTGGGCATGCTCCCGATCATAGCGGGGGATCGGGGAATTGCGCAGGGGCAGATCTGTTTGTGGCCTGCGGCCCCCTCACCCTAGCCCTCTCCCGGAGGGAGAGGGGACCGTTTCGGTGCGGGCTTTCATTTGGGTGTCAGCCGGCTGACTACCTGTAATTACCCATCGCTCGGACCGCCCCCTCTCCCTTGGGGAGAGGGTTGGGGTGAGGGGTTTTCAGCGCAGTGCCAAAGCCAATGCGGATGGCCTCAATGCGCCGGCTTGCGAATGGTCTTGAGCAGGTCTTCCGGGCTGATCTGCCCGACGATGGTGTTCACGCCCTCGCTGCCCGGCTGCGGCAGGCCGAGGATGTGGCCCTTGATCTTGCCGATCACGTGCATCTCGCACGGCTTGCAATCGAACTTCAGGGTCAGCACTTCGTCGCCGTGGATCAGCTGCATCGGTTGCACCTTGGTGCGCACGCCGGTGACGCCCTTGGCCTGTTTCGGGCACAGGTTGAAGGAGAAGCGCAGGCAGTGCTTGGTGATCATAACCGGCACTTCGCCCGTTTCCTCGTGGGCTTCGTAGGCGGCATCGATCAGTTGCACGCCGTGGCGGTGGTAAAACGCGCGGGCCTTCTCGTTGTAGACGTTGAACAGGAACGACAGGTGCGCTTCCGGGTACACCGGCGGCGGGTTGGTCTCGGCCTTGCGGCCACCACGCGGGTGGGCCTGGATGCGGGCTGCGGTCAACGCCTCGATGGCCTCACGGCGCAGCGTCTTGAGCTGGGAGTTGGGGATGAAGAACGCCTGCGGGGCGTCCAGCTCGATGGCGTCGGCGTGGTACTGGGTGGTGCCCAGCTGGCCGAGCAGGTCGTGCAACTGGTCCAGCGCCTGTTCCGGTTTGTTGGCGACGCCGAACGGACCGTCCAGGGCGACGCTGGCGCTGACGCCTTCCTCGCTGGTGGCGGTCAGTTCCAGGCGCTCTTCACGCAGCTTGGCAACCCACGACAGGCCGACACGGCGCTCGGCGGACGTCTTCTGCAGCGCCTGCTGCCAGTTGTGGTCGAGGTTGCGCGACAGCGGATGGTTCGGACGCAGGCGGTAGAGGCCCTCGGGCATCTCGTTCGGCTCGACGCGGTAGCGATAGCGCTTCTCGCCGTCTTCTTCGAACTCGCCCTTCGGCTCGGCAATGTTGGCGCGGAAGCCGACCACTTCGCGCTTGACCAGCACGTTGAGGCCGTCGCCGTTGGACAGCGGGTCCTTGGTCACCACCAGCATGTCGCGCTTGCCGACCTTTTCCACGGTGCCCACCGGCAGGCCGGTGAAGGTCGGCGAGTCGAAGGCGCCGATGTCGATCTTGCGATCGCTGACGAAGTAATCGGTGCTGCCGCGGTGGAAGGTCTTGTCCGGGTCCGGCACGAAGAAGTGGTCGGTGCGGCCGCTGGAGGCGCGGGCCAGGTCCGGGCGCTCGGCGAGGATGCCGTCCAGGCGCTGGCGGTAATAGGCGGTGATGTTCTTCACGTAGCCCATGTCCTTGTAGCGCCCTTCGATCTTGAAGGAGCGCACGCCGGCATCCACCAGGGCGCTGAGGTTGGCGCTCTGGTTGTTGTCCTTCATCGACAGCAGGTGCTTCTCGAAGGCCACCACGCGGCCCTGGTCATCCTTCAGGGTGTAGGGCAGGCGGCAGGCCTGGGAGCAGTCGCCGCGGTTGGCGCTGCGGCCGGTCTGGGCGTGGGAGATGTTGCACTGGCCGGAGAAGGCCACGCAGAGCGCGCCGTGGATGAAGAACTCGATGGCGGCATCGGTCTCGTCGGCGATGGCGCGGATTTCCTGCAGGTTCAGCTCGCGGGCCAGCACCAGTTGGGAGAAGCCGGCCTGGTCGAGGAACTTCGCCCGGCCCAGGGTGCGGATGTCGGTCTGGGTGCTGGCGTGCAGCTCGATCGGCGGAATGTCCAGCTCCATGATGCCCAGGTCCTGCACGATCAGCGCGTCGACACCGGCGTCGTAGAGCTGGTGGATCAGCGCGCGCGCCGGCTCCAGCTCGTTGTCGTGGAGGATGGTGTTGATCGTGGTGAACACCCGCGCGTGGTAGCGATGGGCGAACTCCACCAGCTGGGCGATATCGCTCACCTCGTTGCAGGCATTGTGCCGCGCGCCGAAGCTCGGGCCGCCGATGTAGACGGCGTCGGCGCCATGCAGGATGGCCTCGCGGGCGATGGACACATCGCGGGCAGGGCTGAGCAGTTCCAGATGGTGTTTGGGCAAGGACATGGTTTCTTCTTTATGAGGCGTGGCACGGGCAATCGCGCATTGTACCGGCCAAACGCCGCGCCGGCATCCGCGGCGTGCCGGGCGGCATGCCCGGCGGTGCGCAGGCTGCCGGCACGGGCGGCCGGATGGGGGGGAGGCTAGGAGCATGGGTGCAGGCTCCGGTCTTGTCAGCACACTTCGCCGGGCTACATTGAAAGGGCGCAGCCGGCTGCGCCCAACCCAAGGAGCCTACCCCGTGAGATGTACACATATCCTGTCGCTCACTTTCGTCGGGCCGGATGATGACCCGGAAATGAATGCCAGCCATGAGGCCATGGCGACCAAGGGCAGCAAGCACGGGGCCCGTCTGGTGAACACCAAGGTGGTGGTGCCGGACAACCCGACGGCCACCACGCTGTTTCAGGCGGCAAACGTCAATATCGCCTTCTTCAACGGTGCACAGTCGATCGGGTTGTATCTGGCCGCGCATTATGTGGCCTCGGATAACAGTACCTTTCCTTCGATGCAGCTCCTTGCGGAACTCACCGCCAAATTTCTCGAGGCCGGATTGCGATTCCGCAAGATAAATCTCAATGCCTGTTTTTCGGCAGGCAAGATAGGGCATCAGATCGAATTGGGTATCAAGTATGAGCCCAATATGATTCTGGACTTCTGCAACCACCTGGTTGGCACGCTGAATAACGGCGGCTTTTTCGGCAATCAGCAGCCGATGTCATTGACGGTTCTGAACAATTGCATGGTGGCCGGCTACCGCTCGCAGGTTGTCCTGTATAAACCGGGACATGCGTTCTTCACCAGGCGTAATACGGACCCTTATGAGTGGTCCAAGAAACTGGATAACCGCATCGGGAACGTGTTCCGTGACAGTGGCGGGTACAGTCGGGCGCATCCGCAATCTGTCGGGGCGCATAACAACAGGCTGGGGCAATTCGATCATAAGACCCATTCCAAGTACGAGAACCTTATCAAGGCGAAGGATTATTCGGAGGTCGACCTCGCTCCACCCTGGTTCGATGATGCTGAATATCCAGCCATCACCATCAACGAAGCAGTGCTGGGTACGCCGTTGCTCAAGGAGATAAAGGCGGGAAAGTTCTTCCGGGATCAACAGGGGCTTGCTGTTTATTTTCAGGCCGTGCTGCAGTACATCATGAAGAAGAAGATTGTCAGGTTTGATAATGCCGGGCAGATTTCCCAGATATCGATTGCCGACTATTCGGATAACCCGAATATTCAGGAAATGGTCACCGCAGTGACGATATTCAATCGGGATATGGATCAGTTGGGCGTTCGGATCATCCTTTGAACCGGCCCTGCTGAAATCGTCCCGGCGCGGTTTCGCATTCCAGGCTCGCGGCGGGGCTTGAGCCCGGGCAGGGGGCGACGGCCGGCCGCCGCCCCCTGCGTGCTCAGTACTCGAACCGATAACCCACGTTGGCGTGGTTCTGGTCGAAGTTGTCGCCGTCGCGGTAGCCCACTTCCATGAACAGGCTGTGCCCGCCTTCCAGCCGCGTGGAGATGCCCACGGCCGCTTCACGCCAGCCGCCGCTGAAGTCCGAGCTCTGCTTGGGCGTGCCGTTGACCCGGTAGCCGATGTCGTCGGCCATCAGTTCACGCACATAGCCGCCCTTCAGGTACACCTCGGACTTGTGCTTGGCGTTGCTCAGCTCATAGCCGACGATGCCGCCCGCGCGGGCCAGCAGCGAGTCGTAGTCGTCGTAGTGGATCTTCAGGCCGTTGCTGGCCCGCGAGGAGAAGCCGCCCTGGTCGGTGTAGACCAGTTGCGCCTGGGGTTCGACGAACCATTGGCTGTCCTTTTCGCGGTGCAGGCTGAAGCGCTTGCCGGCTTCCAGCGAGGCCGAGTAGCCGGTGCTGTGGCCGGAGCTTTTCACGCGGTTGCCCTGGGTGTCGCTGACGCTGAAGTTGTTCTTCAGGCGCGCGGCCTTGAGGACGGCGTCGATGTAGAAGCCGTTCTCGTGCAGCCAGGTGCCGTAGATGCCGACATGGGTGTTGCGCGCGCCGCCGCTGCCCTCGTCGAAGCTCTGGTCGGCCTCGGTGTGGCCGAGCATGGCACCGACGAACAGGTCGCCGCTGGACACCGGCACACGGCGGTCCACGCCGAGCTGGATGCCCTGGTAGCTCAGGCGATAGCCGTCGAAGTTGCCGCCGGCGAAGGAGTGCAGGCGGCCGCCGTTGGTGCGCAGCCAGACGTTGCCGTCGGTGTCGCGCTCGGTATAGCGCAGCTCGCCCATGCGTTGCAGCAGGGTCTGCATGTCGAGGTAGGACAGCAGGTAGTTGGTGTGCACCTGAGCGTGGAAGGCACGGGTGGTGGAGGTGCCGGGACCTGGGCCGGGTGCCGGCGGTGCCGGTTCGACGGGGTTACCTGGCTCGATCGGGCCGGGCGGCGTTGGATCCTCGGGGTCCGGGCCAGGCGGCGTCGGGTCGACGGGATCGGTCGGGCCCGGATCCACCGGCGGTGCGGTGTAGCCATACAGCTCCCAGTTGTCGCCCTCGTTCTTGCGCAGGGCGTAGGTGTTGCCGCCCAGTTCCACCAGCGCGCCTTCGTAGAGGCCGAATTGGCCGCTGCCGCCGTTGGTTTCGATGATCTCGATGCGCTCGTTACCCAGGGTGCTCTGCGAGCCGTCGTTGGCCACCAGCACCGAGTGGCTGCCGGTGCTGCCGCCCGCATCGCTGATGGTCAACTTGTCGGTCAATTGGTTGACGATGTCGGTGTAGAAGTGGAACGCCCCGGCGCCGCTCAGCGAGCCCAGTTGCAGGCTGCCGTAGTGCTCGGGCTGGTTGGCGGCAAAGCCGTTCTGCCAGGACTCGCGGCTGTTGAGGAACACCTGCGAGCCGTCCTGCAGGTCCAGCGCCGTGAGGTTCGACGTGGTGTAGTGGTTGGCGTCGCTGCTGTTCTTGTCCAGCAGAAACCAGCGCGAACCTTTCAGGTTGAGGGTGGCACTGCTGACGCTGCCATCGCTGGCAACGGTGCTGTCAGTCACCGCACGGCCCACCAGTTCGCTGTTCTCGGCATTGAGCGTGAAGCTGCTGGCGAACGCCCCATCGGCGCTGTTCTGGCTGGTGTTGACGTTGAGCAGGCTGCGCCCGTCCTGGGCGGTGGCGCTGCTGTTGGCGAGGTTCAGGGTGGCGTCCTGCACCGCATCGGCGACGTTCATGATGCCGCTGTTCTGTCCGTCGCTGGTGCGTCCGGCCAGGCCGCCGACTTCGATCAGCCCGGCCGTGCCGGTGGCGCCGTCGAGGTGCGCCATGTCGGTGTCGGTCAGGTCGATCACCTGTCCACCTTCGAGGCGGTCACCGTTGCTGGCGAGGCTGTAGCCGTTGGCGAAGGAGTAGCGGATCGCGCTGGCGGCGGAGGTGATGCTGTTGCGCACGCCGGCCACCAGCGGTGTCAGCGTGATCTTCGCGCCGTCGCCCATCACCCGCAGGCCGGCGGAGTCCTTGCCTTCGGTGGTGATGTCGGCCTTGCCGTACACCGTCACTTCGGAATTGCCGTATTGCGAGCCGGCGTGGCCGGTGCTGTTGGCGGGGGCGCTGGCGCTGCCGCCGCCCAGCGAGCCTGCGGCCAGGCCGTGGGATTGCCCAGTGCCGGTGGTGTGGATCACCGTCTCGAAGTTCTGGTGTTTCTCGCTGTTGATCTCCACCACCGAGTTGCCCGTGGCCCAGGCGCCCATCTCGTTGGTGCCGGCGGTCTTGATCCGCAGGTGGCCGCTGTCATAGCCGGTGGCGGTGACGCTTGAGTGGTTCAGCGCGAACAGAGCGTTGGCGCCGTAGCGACTGTTGCTGCCCTGATTGAAGTCGCCGCCCATGAAGGTGATCGACGAGTTCTTCGTGGCGTAGAGACCCACGCCGTTGCTGAATCCGGTGCCGTTCATGTCCACCAGATCGAGGGTCACGGTGCCGCCATTGTTGGCTTCCACCGAACGCTGGCTGGACTTGTTGGTGACCGTCAGGACGTAGGGTGAGCTGCTGTCCGAGGTCATGTCGATGGTCCCGCCATTGGCGGCGAACAACCCTTTGCCGGCGGCGATGGTCAGGTTGGCATTGCCGTTGAGCTCTGCACTGGAGGTCGTGCCATCGACGTACATCGCGCTCTTGGGGCTGCTGTAGCTGGTGTTGGTGCTGGAGGCGGTGAGGTTGCCGTTGAGCACGAAGCGCCCGCCGCCGGTGACGGCGATGCCGTTGTAGACATATTTGCCGGCAGAGTTGGTGTTGCTGCCGTATTGGTACTCAAGGTCACTGTTGACGGTGACCAGGCTGCCAGCGCCCTTGATGTCGACGGTATTGCCGGCGTCGGTTCTGACGGTCTGCCCGGTGAGCACCAGGGGCGAGCCGCTCGGCCCGGTCATGGTGATGATGGCGCCGTTGCTGACGTTGAACGTCTTGATGGTGCCAACCTGGGTGAAGTCTTCGTAAAGGCCGCTCTGGTTGGCGGTGTAGCTCTGGTTGTTTTCGGTGACGCTGTTGGCCGCCATCGCGGTGGCCATGGCCAGTGGACTGACCAGGAAGAGCATCAATGGGGTGTTCTTCATCACGGTCTCCTACCGCCTCTCGGCGGGATGGGTGAAGAGAACCCGGTTGCGCAGTTTCCGTGTGCCGCGTCAGGCAATGCCCGACGTGAAGGGGTGGGATGGTGGGTTTCAGTGGTGGTGTCCTGGCACTGTGAGTCACTCACGGGAGTTGATAGCGATGGCGATTGTTGACTACCTCGCCCGGAAATACCGTTGAGCTGTGTCAGAAGGTTTTCGAATCCGCCATGGGTATTGAGAAACGTCATGGCCAGGCGGATTTGCGCCTGACCTGAATCAATACGGACCCGCCCTGGAGCTGCGCAATGCGGCTCCCTTGCAACGCTGCAGAGGGCAGGGCGGTGCCCTTGCAGAACTGCAAAGTGACCCTGCAAACCTGTCTATTCCGAGCTTCCCAGGCTTGGCAGAAGATGCGCTCGTCGTTTCGGAAAACCTCCCCCACACCCTCAAGGAACCGAACCATGAACGCCAAGAAATCCCTGCTCGCCGCCTCCCTCGCCCTGGCCGTCGGCAACGTCTTCGCCGCCGGCAACCCGACCGTCGAGCACAACACCCAGGCCTTCCTCGAAGCCCTGGAGGCGGGTGGCGGCAAGCCGCTGGAAACCCTCTCGCCGAAGGACGCCCGTGCAGTTCTGACTGGCGCCCAGGCCTCGGTGAAAGTCGATCTCTCCGGTACTCAGGTCAGCGAGAAGACCGTGCAGACCGCAGTCGGCCCGGTGAAGCTGACCATCGTCCGCCCGGCCGGCGTGAAGGGCACGCTGCCTGCGTTCATGTACTTCCACGGCGGCGGCTGGGTGCTGGGTGACTATCCGACCCACGCCCGCCTGATCCGCGACCTGGTGGTGAACTCCGGCGCGGTGGCGGTCTACGTCGACTACACCCCGTCCCCCGAGGCGCATTACCCGGTAGCGATCAACCAGGCCTACGCCGCCACCCAGTGGGTTGCCGAGCACGGCAAGGACATCGATGTCGACGGCAAGCGTCTGGCGGTGGCCGGCAACAGCGTCGGCGGCAACATGGCGGCGGTGGTCGCCCTGATGGCGAAGGACAAGGGCACACCCAAGCTGCGCTTCCAGGCCCTGCTGTGGCCGGTGACCGACGCCAGCTTCGAGACCGGTTCGTACAACCAGTTCGCCCAGGGGCACTTCCTCACCAAGCCGATGATGCAGTGGTTCTGGGACAGCTACACCACCGACCCGAAACAGCGCGCCGAGGTCTACGCTTCTCCCTTGCGCGCCACCCTCCCACAGCTCAAGGGCTTGCCGCCGGCGCTGATCCAGACGGCCGAATCCGATGTGCTGCGTGACGAAGGCGAAGCCTATGCGCGCAGGCTCGATGCCGCTGGCGTGGCTGTCACCTCCGTGCGCTACAACGGAATGATCCACGACTACGGCCTGCTCAACGTGGTCAGCCAAGTACCGGCGGTACAGGCCGCCCTGCGCCAGGCCGGTGAAGAACTCAAGGTTCACCTGAAGTAAGGCCGCCTGGCATTTCCGCAATGCCCCTGCGGTGTCGCGCAGCCCTGTCGTGGCGCGGCGTGGAGGGGCCGTTGCAGAACTGCAAAGTGGCCCTGCAAAGCTGTCTGTTCCGCGCCTTCGGGTGATCGGCAAAGATGGCTCCACGGTTCGGTACCCACCCATGCGGACCGACCAGAAGACTCTCCCACTGATGCAACGAAGAAGGAAACTCACCATGACCGCTATCGCCAAAGCCGTTCCGGGCAAGACCCTGCTGAACCCGACCGATCACACCCTGATCATGATCGACCACCAGTCGCAGATGTCCTTCGCCACCAAGTCCATCGACGCGGTGACCCTGCGTAACAACGCGGCACTGGTGGCCAAGGCCGCCAAGGAATTCAAGGTTTCCACCATCCTCACCACCGTCGCCGAGAAGAGCTTCTCCGGGCCGATCTTCGACGAGATCAAATCGGTGTTCCCGGAACACAACGTCATCGACCGCACCAGCATGAACACCTGGGAAGACCCGCGCATCGCCGTGGAAGTGAACAAATTCGGCAAGCAGAAGATCGTGCTGGCCGGACTCTGGACCTCGGTGTGCATCGTTGGCCCGGCACTCTCGGCCATCGACCAGGGCTTCGAGGTCTACGTGATCGCCGATGCCTGTGGCGACGTGTCCACCGAAGCCCATGAGATGGCCCTGCAACGCATGATCCAGCTGGGCGCACGCCCGATGACGTCGCTGCAATACCTGCTGGAACTGCAGCGCGACTGGGCCCGCGGCGAAACCTACGACCAGACCGTGAAGACCTCCATCGAACACGGTGGCGCCTATGGCCTGGGCCTGATCTACGCCAAGACCATGTTCAACGCCAGCGAAGGCCACTGATCGGTTAACCCTCCCTCGTTCCGACGAGGGAGGGAACTGCCGGAGGGAACCCCATGAGCCGCCCACTCAACCAAGAGTCCGTTACGCTGATCATCCGCCACCGTGCGCGGCCCGACAGCGTGGCCGCCTACGAAGCCATCCTGCGCGAGCTGACCCGCGCCGCCAGCGAGTTCCCCGGCCACCTGGGCGTGGATGTGATGCGCCAGGGCGACCATTTCACTTCCGTGCTGCGCTTCGCCAGCGCCAATGAACTGCAGGCTTGGCTCGACTCGCCGCAACGCCGCGAGCTGATCGAACGCGCTGACCCGCACCTGGTCGACGGCGAACAGAAGGAACTGCACAAGGCCCACGAGTTCTGGTTCACCACCCCGGACAACCCGCAGAAGCAACCGCCGCGCTGGAAGCAAGCGGCCGTTTCCTACCTGGTGATCCTGCCGCTGGTGATGCTGGTGCCGCAGCTCTGGCGCCCGCTGTTCTCCCAGGTCCCGCTGCTGGGCGGCTTCGTCCCGGCCAACATGCTCATCGTCGCGACCATCGTCCTGCTGGTGGTCTACGTTTTCATGCCACGGGCCACGCGCCTGTTCTCCGCCTGGCTCAACGCCCGCTGATCGAAAGAGGAACTTGCCCATGTACGCCGACCTGATCCTGACCAACGGCCGCTTCCACACCGTCGACCGCGAGAAACCCGAGGCCACCGCCGTGGCCATCGCCGACGGCAAGTTCATCGCCGTCGGCACCGAAGCGGAGGCCATGGCCTTGCGCGCCGGCGCCACCCGCGTCATCGACCTCAAGGGACGCACCGCGATCCCCGGCCTCAACGACTCGCACCTGCACCTGATCCGTGGCGGGCTGAACTACAACCTGGAGCTGCGCTGGGAAGGCGTGCCGTCCCTGGCCGACGCCCTGCGCATGCTCAAGGAGCAGGCGCTGCGCACGCCCTCGCCGCAATGGGTGCGCGTGGTGGGCGGCTGGAACGAATTCCAGTTCGCCGAAAAACGTATGCCGACCATCGAAGAGCTGAACCAGGCGGCGCCGGAAACACCCGTCTTCGTCCTTCACCTCTACGACCGTGCGCTGCTCAACCGCGCCGCGCTGCGCGTCGTCGGCTACACCAAGGACACCCCGAACCCGCCCGGTGGCGAGATTGTCCGCGACAGCAAGGGCGAGCCCACCGGCATGCTGGTGGCGCGACCGAACGCGATGATCCTCTACGCGACCCTGGCGAAAGGGCCGAAGCTGCCGTTCGAGTACCAGGTCAACTCCACCCGCCAGTTCATGCGCGAACTGAACCGCCTGGGCGTCACCAGCGCCATCGATGCCGGCGGTGGTTTCCAGAACTACCCGGACGATTACCAGGTGATCGAGCAGCTGGAAAAAGAAAACCAGCTCACCGTGCGCATCGCCTACAACCTGTTCACCCAGAAACCCAAGGAAGAACTGGCCGACTTCAAGAACTGGACCAGCAGCGTGAAGTACGGGCAGGGCAGCGACTTCCTGCGGCACAACGGCGCCGGCGAGATGCTGGTGTTCTCGGCGGCCGACTTCGAGGACTTCCTCGAACCGCGCCCGGACCTACCCGGCACCATGGAAGCCGAGCTGGAACCGGTGGTGCGTCACCTCGTCGAACAGCGTTGGCCGTTCCGCCTGCACGCCACCTACGACGAATCCATCTCGCGCATGCTCGACGTGTTCGAGAAGGTCAACCTGGACATTCCCTTCAACGGCCTGCATTGGTTCTTCGACCACTGCGAGACCATCTCGCCGAAGAACATCGAGCGGGTGAGGGCGCTGGGCGGCGGCATCGCCATCCAGGACCGCATGGCCTTCCAGGGTGAATACTTCGTCGACCGCTACGGCAAGCAGGCGGCCGAGGCGACCCCGCCGATCAAGCGCATGTTGGCTGAAGGCGTACCGGTCGGTGCGGGTACCGATGCCACCCGTGTCTCCAGCTACAACCCCTGGACCTCGCTGTACTGGATGGTCAGCGGCAAGACCGTCGGCGGCATGGAGCTGTACCCCGAGGGCCTGTCCCGCTCCACCGCGCTGCAGCTCTACACCCACGGCAGCGCCTGGTTCTCCAATGAACAGGGCAAGAAAGGGATGATCAAGGTCGGGCAGATGGCCGACCTGGCGGTGCTTTCGGCGGATTACTTCAGCGTGCCGGAAGACGACATCAAGGCGATCGAATCGGTGCTCACCGTGGTGGACGGCCGCGTGGTGTTCGGCAGCGGCGACTTCGAGCGGCAGGCGCCGACGGCGATTCCGGTACTGCCGGACTGGTCGCCGGTGGCCAAGGTTCCCGGCCATTGGCGGCTGCAGGGTCCGCTGCAGCAAGCGGTGCACCAGTGCGCCGGCTCCTGCGGCGTGCATGGCCACAGCCACGAGCGCGCCCGGCAATCGAGCGTGCCGGTGAGCGACTTCCAGGGATTCTGGGGTGCGTTCGGCTGTTCCTGCTTCGCCTTCTGACCTGTCTGCGCGGGCCTGCCGGCCCGCGCTTTCTTCCCGCCCGGACGGAGATACCGTCATGTATCGGCTCATGCTCCGCGCCGCGCCACTGTCTTGCTTCGCGCTGGCCTGTGCCACCGCCCAGGCGGCGTCCCACGACGGAGTGTTCGAGGGCGCCACGGTATCGCTGCTCAGCCGCAACTACTTCCTGCAGACCGACTACCGCACCCAACCATCGCCCAGCGGGCAGAGCTATCGCCAGGAGTGGGCGCAAGGTTTCATCTCCACGCTCGAATCAGGCTTTACGCCGGGAACTCTCGGCGTGGGCTTCGACGCCCACGCCTTTCTCGGCCTCAAGCTCGACAGCGGCCGTGGCCACGCCGGCACCGGCCTGTTGCCACGCAACGCCGAGGGTGAAGCGGCGGACGACTATTCCGACGCCGGTGGCGCGCTGAAACTCGACCTGTCGCAGACCACATTGAAAGTCGGCGAGATGACGGTGGAAACGCCGGTCTTCGACACCGGCGACAAGCGTCTGCAACCCGAATACGCCACCGGCGCCCTGATCGACTCCCGCGAACTGGGCGGTGTGCGTTTCCAGGCCGGGCGGTTCACGGCGTTCAAGAACCAGGATGCCAGCTCCAGCCGAGGCGACTTCGACGGATACGGAGCGACCACGCGGCACAGCGCCGTGAGCTTCGCCGGCGCCGACTTCACGCCGTCCGAGTCGCTCGGCGGGTCGCTGTTCGCCGGTCAGCTCGACGACACCTGGCGGCAGTACTACCTCAACCTGCACTACCGCCATGCCGGTCTGCTGCTGGACGGCAATCTCTACCGCACCCGCGACGAAGGCCAGGCCCGCGCCGGAGCCATCGACACCACCGCCTGGAGCCTGGCGGCGCGCTATCGGGTGGGGGCCCAGGGCTTCCTGCTCGGCTACCAGAAGATCGACGGCGACACGCCATTCGACTTCGTCGGAGGCGACTCCATCTACCTCGCCAACTCGATCAAGTACGCGGATTTCAACGGGCCCGGCGAGCACTCCTGGCAGGCCCGCTACGACTTGGACCTGGGGGTGTTCGGCGTACCGGGGCTGAGCTTCATGACCCGCTATGTGCGTGGCAGTGGCATCAACGGCAGCCATGCGCCGGCCAATGGCGCCTACGCCGGACTGCAAGGCCGGGGCGGCCGTCACTGGGAGCGGGACAGCGAGTTTCGCTATGTCTTCCAGTCCGGTCCGGCCAAGGACTTGTCGCTGTATGTGTCGCAGGTCAGCCATCGCGCCAACGCCGCACAGGGCGGCGATGACATCGACCGGCTGTACCTGATCGTCGAGTACCCGCTCAAGGGCGTGTTCTAGTCAGGCTTGCAGCGGCCGATGTCGCGGCCAGCCAGGTTCTCGCCGCTGAACTGCGCCGCGTCCTGATCGAAGATCGCGCGAAGCCAGTCACTCACCGCCTGGAAGCGCCCGATACGCCCCGCGTCGCGGTGGCTGAGCAGCCAGATTTCCCGCGCCACCACCGGGCCGGTCAGGCGTACCAATCCATTGCGTTCGCCGAGGATGCACGGCAGCAGTGCCATGCCCAGGCCGGTTTCGCAGGCGTGGGTGAGGGTGGTCACGCTGCTGGCGCGCAGGGCAAAGCTGGCGTCAGGGGCGAAGGTGCGCAGCCACTGCATTTCCGGGGTGTCGTCCAGCTCTTCGCCATAGGCCAGCCAGGGCTGCTGCGGCCAGTCCTGCGGCGGCAGTTGAGCGAAGGCGGTGGCGGCATAGACCGCGAAACCGATATCGGCCACCTTGCGGGCCACCAGTGCGGCGTCTTCCTGGGGGCGCGCAAGGCGCAGGGCGAAGTCGGCCTCGCGGCGGGTGAAGGACAACGAACGGTTGGCCGGAATCAATTGCAGCTGCAGGTTCGGATAGGTGCGCGACAACTGCGGCATGTGCTGCACCAGCCAGTGGCTGAAGAGGAAATCGATCGACGTCAGGCGCACCGAGCCGGTGATGGCGCTGGCTTCGTTGCGGGTCTCCAGCAACATGCTCTGCACGTCGCCGAGGATGCGCTCGCCATAGGCGAGGAACGCCTCGCCGGCATCGGTGGCCTTGTAGCCGGCGTTGTCGCGGATGAACAGGCGGGTCTGCAAGGCGCTTTCGGCGGCCACCAGGCGCCGGCTCATGGTCGAGGGGTCGACGCCCAGCGCGCGGCCGGCGGCGCTCATGCTGCCGTGGCGGGCCAGCGCGAGGAGGATCGGGATGTCGTTCCAGTCGAAGTTCACGGCGATCTCCCTGCGGCGATCAGAAGCGCACGTCGGTGGCTGCGACGACTGTCGCGCGCTGGCCGAAACTGCTGATGCTGCCCAGCACCGCATTGTGGTGGGCGGTGATCTGCGCGGCGCTCAGCACGGCGTTGTCCACGGTGGAGTGCGCATCGCCCACCAGCGTGACCGCATAACCCTGGGCCAGGGCGCGGCGGGTGGTGGTGTCGACGCAGTAGTCGCTCTGCAGCCCGCAGATCACCAGGTGGTCGACGCCGCGCGCCTGCAGCAGCTCGCCCAGCTCGGTACGCAGGAAGGAATCCGGCGTGGTCTTGCGTACCTTGAGGTCGCTGGTTTCGGCCAGCAGGCGCGACTCCAGCTGCCAGCCCGCGCTGCCATACGGCAGGTCGTCGTCCTCGTGCTGTACAAGTACCACCGGTACGCCCGCCTGGCGCGCCGCGCGGCTCATGCCGTTGATGCGCTGCAGGACGTTGTCGATATCGAAGCAGGCGGAGTTGCCGGAACACAGGTCGGACTGGACGTCGATGATCAGCAGGGCGGTGCTCATGGTGGGAAAATTCCGGAAACTCAGTGGAGCGGGGAATGGTAGCTGCCCGGATGCGCCGGGCCAATCTCGTCCGCACGTTGCGCTGAGCCTGCGCCCGAGCCGCTTGCGCGC